>CAZQTS010000010.1:0-20610 GCA_964596475.1 uncultured Gammaproteobacteria bacterium | reverse complement strand
TACCGCCCAACCCGCTCCCCGGAACTCCCAAGAGGCGCGCAATGCTGTCCTGCGTCTGATATTCGCTCATATCGAGCCGAATCATGGTCTTTTCGCTCCCGAAATAACTTGCGGCGACGGTCTTTGCAAGTTCAGTTTTCCCGACGCCTGTCGGGCCCAGGAATAAGAGATTCACAATCGGACGCCGCTCATCCCGCAGCTCTGCTCGGGCCCGACGCAGCGCCGAGACAACCAGCTTGACCGCTTCATCCTGACCGATAATGCGTTCGTGCATGATGGCTTCAAGATTCATGAGAACGCTCGACTCTTTCGTGCTCACCTGCGTGAGCGGAACGCTCGTTTTGCGCGACACGAGCGCTGCAATGTCCTCACCGGAAACAAGTTTCACCTCCCGCTGGGAAACCCATGAGGCGGCCTCGGACAGTATGTCAATCGCTTTTTTTGGAAAAAACTCCTCATGCAGGTACCGTCCGGCCAAATCAACGATCCGCTCCAATGCCTCATACGTGAAAAAAACCTTATGTTTCGACTCGACGAAACCAACGTGTGCCTCAAGAATTTGAATCGTCTGATTCCTCGAAGGCTCCCCAATAGATACACGCTCGAGAACACCAAAGAGTGCACTGCGCTCTATATATTCCGTAAAGTGAGCTGTGGTTGTCGTGCCAATGACCCAGACCGCGTGATTTTGTATCTGCTGCGCAATCACTTCCGAAAGATCGACGTTTTCAGTGCCCGCTGACGATACGCCCACCAAATTATCAATATCCTCGATCACCAAAATAATATTTCCTGACCGCAGGATTTCCTGAATGATCAGCAGCAGTCGCTCGTGGACTTCGCCGGTTCGCGCAGCGCCGGCAACCAGAAACGGAACCGAAAGACTCACCAACCGCTTATCCTCAAACAGTTTGGGCACGTCTTCGGCAACCATTCGGTTGGCCAAGCCCTCGATGATGTTCCGCTTCCCCACCCCTTTCTCACCAACCAGCACAACACTCTTGCCTCCCTCCATGACGCGGAAAAGCTCCTCTACTTCTTTTTCGCGCGCAACCGTCAGCGGCAGGGCACCTGCGCGGGCACGCTGGGTGAGATCAGCACTGAACGAATCCAAGAGGGGCGTTGCGGCGGCGGTGAACGAACGGTTGATGGGACCCTTTGGTTTATACGCTGCCTGCGAACGGTATCGGCGATACCGATCGGACAACATATGGTTAAAATTTATCCACGCAATGATGTTTCTAACCTTGGTCAAATCTACTCCGTACTCTTCGAGGAGATGCTGTATTTTTTCATCAGCGAGCACTGTCCCCAAAAAAACGTCCGTCATCCGCACCCAGCGGCTGCGCTGTGCGACTGCGGTGAGGTACGCGTTGAGCATAATGTTTTGCACTTCAGGGCTCAACGCATCGTGCGTGGAAAGGGGCGGATAATAGGCGATCTGTCGGCGGAGTGCGTCGAGCAGCAATTCCTGCGAAAGGCCGAGTCGTGCGAGTATCATAAGAATGTCGCGGTCCTCGAACATGACGCCGAACAACTGAAGCGGCCGTATCGGCAATTGCCTGCTTCTCATGACGTAGGGCCACGCCTCGTCGAGGAGTCGCACGACAGAGGGATGCAAGACATCCGCAATGTTGATGCGCCTTCCTTTTGCACGCGACGCTCCGCCTATGGGGTTCCCGTGACTTTTGAGATAATCGCGATAGATCCGATAGAACAGGTAAAGGTTACACAAGAGTAAGAACCAGAACAATCCCACAAGGTCTGCCCGCGCAACAAAGAGGAGGTCTGACCATTCCCGCACGGTAAAATTTGTCGCCATCCCCAATCGAAAGAGGATAAAAATATTCGCGACAAGCAGCAGAATCAGGATGCCGTCAATTGCGTGCTTCACCAGAAGGTTCCATGATCGTAGCAAGATATGTGATGCATCAAGCCGGTAGTCCCAAAAAATAATATCGCGCTGCGATACGTAATAGACGCCCAGACCAGAACATTCTTTGCAGGAGATAAAGCCCGAAGCAAATCGCCTGCCCTTACACACCGGGCAGGTCTGGAACACCATATACGCTGGATAAACCAGTTTCTCTTCAGGCATTGAGATATATATCTATCAATCGCAGTACAGTGACGATCGGCAGAAGCAGCCACACCAGAACCAGTGCCGCCTGGACGATCAAGTACAGCACAAAATAGACCGCGCGTCCGACCAGAATTACAATGCGCATAAAAAAACTAATGATGCGGCCTGCGCGATCGTACTGCGCAAACATCGGCTTTAAAATGTTCAGCACTAAGAGTCGCAGTGCAAGCTGCGACGCCATAGATTTTATGTTGCGCGCAAAACTTTTCAGAACCTGTGCAAGGCCAGCAGTATACCACCAAATCGGAAAGTAAATCACGTCGCCGATAAGATCAACCAGAATCGACTTGCCAGCGACAAAAAAAATGTTTTGTTTTACCATTTAGATTAAGTATATCACAAAAGAACCTAGTGCTGAAAATTGACGGTCCCTGATGCATGGCCGCGCTGATGAGGTTTTGAAGAAGATTAACCCCACCCAACCTCCCCTTACCATAAGGGGAGGTTGGGTGGGGTTATAGATCGAGGGAGGTAGGTCGGGGTTAATTTTGTATTCCGCCTTCACCCCGCATACGCGGGGGTTCGGCGGGCGAAAATAAATTAAAGAAGAGCCCGGGTGTGAGATAACTCATTCCGGGCTCTGAAACGCCTTTTAGTGAGGCGCTGTCCTTCTATGATGAGGACATAATCAATATAGCACAGTTTAGAAAAATAATCAAGCGCTTGTATAAAAGTGTCATTGCGATCCGCCCTGGGCGGAGAAGCAATCCCCTTGAGTACGTACAAATACCACGAGATCCTTCGACTTCGGCCCCGTTGAGCGGGGCCTTCGCTCAGGATGACCCCGCCCTTCGCGAAGGGCGGGGTCAAATAAAATAGAGCCGCCTCGATCCTCGCCATTTCTGGCAGGACGGGCGGCCCGATACAACCATATCATCGAAGCCTAGGGCTGCTGTTCCGGCTCTGGCTTCTTCCCCAGGCGAGGGGAAGCGAGCGGGACCGAGGTCTCGCTTACGGCACCGTCTTCAGCTTCATAAACCACAGAGAGCACCGGTGGCTGCGATGCTTCAATGATTTCGGAGCCGCATGCCGGGCATTTAATGATATCCGGGCCAAGGATCACGCTCCGCTTGGCCTGATACAGCGGTCCCCTCCATGTGCACACCGTGCACTGGTACGGAACAATGGCGTCATCGAGGCACATAGTTCCTCCGGGAGTGTAAGCGGTTACGCGTTTGCGAGAACTTCGTGGACCGTCGCGACCATCTCGTCGTTCTGGAAAGGCTTTTTCAAAGCCCCGGCGAATCCGTGGCGCAGGTATTCCTGAAGGTCATCGGCATCGATGCCGGAAAACAGTATGACCTTGACGGTATTGCCGGCGGCGCGGAGCGCCTGAAGCAACTCCAGTCCGTTGCGATTCGGCATCTTGAGGTCGGTGATGATGAGATCGAATTGCTCTGCGCACGCCCGTTCAAAACCTTCGCTGCCGTCACTGGCAAGGGTCACGCTAAAACCATGCGCGACCAGAATCTGCTCCGTCAGTTCGCGCATGAGCGGGCTGTCGTCCACGACAAGTATTTTTGGCATCCGCTTCCTCCCTGTGGGATCGGGTTCACAACAAGGTACAAGCAGCCTCTCCTATATAACACATATAACTATAGCGGTCAACCAATGTTGGACAGTGACCCGGCCCGGCTTTACCGAGGCTCGGCTTCACCGGCTCGACTCAAATGGGCCTGTGTGAAACAAAACTGCCCGGCTCCCCAGCCAAAGGCTGGCCAGAGCCGGGCAGTACGCATTCAGAGATTATGGTGTCGCTGCGGGCGTCGTTGTGGCTGCCGGTACTTGGACCGAAGGTGGCGGAGGTGTAGGAACGCCTACCGTTTCTCGCCTTTCAAAGATATACGATTCAGGAATCTCAAACTGAATGTCCTCGCCGCGCTTTACTGTCGGTGCGTAGAAGCTTTGACCGACTTCGGCAATCATGTTCTGGAGCGATTCGAAGAGCCCAAATACTTCCTCACCGATGTCCATGATGTCCTCAAAATTCTGCGGTCGCTGTTTGGCCTTTGCCTGCAGTTCTTGGAAGGCAGTCTTGAGCTCACTCAACGTGTTTCTCATTTCCGCGATGGCCTCCGGGGATGCGCGCTTGCTTCGTGCCAGGGCGTTAATGCGCAGCTCTATGCGACGAATTTCGGCCTGGGCGCGGGACAATCCCCGCGTAAGGTTCCCGAGCATTTCAATCTCATTGTTCAGGTTCCAAAACTCTTCCATCTTTTCATAGAATTCAGCGTTGAGCTTGTCGAGCGCACTATCTGGCTCGGTCTTTGCAAGCACGCGGACGTCAGCAACCGCTTTTATCATCCCGTTCCCAACCGCAGCAAGCTCGCTTACTTTCTCCTGGAGCGCCGTATTCCGCTTGCCAAGAGCCTGCACCCGACTGATGGCGCTGCGAATGTTTCGTACGTCGCGATCCACTCTGCGGAGCATATCGGCCAATTGCTGCAATTCGCCAAATTGACGGCTCCACTCGTTCATCACCTGGGTTGCGTCTGCAAGATCTTCCATAATCGTTTGCAGCTCCTCCGCGGTCTTCGCATCATTAATCTTTGCGACGATATCGTCTATTTTCTGAAGCGCAGCTTTGAGTTCGGCAGGGATCCCGACACCACTCCGCGCAAGCTTCTTTTCCTGACGGTTCACTTCATCACGCATGCGCTTTATGCTCCGCGTAAAGCCCTTCAGGTCGCGCTTCATCTGTTCAAAGCGTTCCTTGTCGATCCGCTCAAAACCGCCGCCGTCACCGGTCCGACACTCGCCGGAGATGACACAACCATCGGCATTCACAAAGCTCTCGCGATATTGCCCGGGCTGACACTCAATATAGGGATACAGCGGACAGACTCCTGGTTCTCGGCGTGGGCCCGTCGACACGCACTCTGGTGTTGGGCATCCGTTATTGTCAACTTTTCGGTACATCCCGTTTGGACAGGCCGGATAGGCAACTGCTGTTTGCGGACAGACAGGCGGTTGCGTCTGTGAGCAGATTTGCGAATTCGACAGACAAGAGTTGGTGAGAGGACACCAGTAGGAATTGCTTGGGCACTGTGTGCTGCTCGTGCATGACTCGCTGTTGTTCTTACAGGAATTGCTTACCTGGCACCAATACATGCCCGAGGGACACGAGGTGCCTAATCCAGAGCAGTTGGTGCCGGTTGCCTGACAGCTGCTGGTGCTTGGGCACCAGTATTGATTGGATGGACAGGCGCTTGGCGGTGTGGAACTGCACGAGGAACTGTTTGGAATGCACGATCCCGTATTCGCACACCAGTACTGACCAGACGAACAGTTGCCGTACGGCGTGTCTGGTTCACAGGGTGCCGGATTCGGGCCTGGATGACAGTGCGGTGCAACAGACGGCTGGCACCAGAGACCGGCGCCGGCAGTGCAGGATTCTTTGGTCGTGCCGGTTGGAGAGCACGGCGAGCTGTTCGGGACGCAGCTGTTGCTGCTCGAACAGTAGTACATACCGGATCCGCACTGGGTTCCGCCACCAGGAGGATAGTACGGGTACCCGTTGCAGGAACTGCCGCTTGGAATGCAGGCGTTATTGCAGAGGTACTGGCCACTCGGGCAACTCGTTGGGCCTGTTGAAGTACAGGCGGTATTGGTTGAAATGCATCCGCCGTTGCAGTAGTACTGCCCTGTGGGACAGGAGGTGGGCGGCGTGTAGGTATTGGGCGTATCAGGTTCGCAGGGCGATGGATTCGGCCCAAAATGGCAATGCGGCGAATAGGTTGGCTGGCACCAGAGGCCGCCGCCTGATTGACACGATTCTTTGGTGGTGCCGCCGGTGGTGCCTGTCGGCGCGCAGTAAGCCGTATTGGAAATACAAGAATTCATACTGGAACACCAGTACATGCCCGCACCACATTGCGAACTCCCGGTTGGTGAACAAGAGACGGTATTTGAAATGCATGTATTGTTCGAAGAGCACCAATACTGACCAGAAGGACAGCTTGGTGTTGATGACATACAGCCAGAGGGACAGCCGTCAGCGCCCCAGGTGCACCCGCTGGGGCAAACGCTGTAATTGCACGAGGGGTATGTTGAACCTGATTGCTGGTAGGTTCCTGAACACTGCGTAGGAGTGTAGCAACCTGTCGGACACCCGTTTGACCAGTTGCATCCATTAGGACACGTGCTGTAGTTGCATGTGGGAGCAGTGGAACCAGGTTGCTGGTAGGTTCCTGAACAAGTGGTCGTCGAAGGAGGCGGAGTGGCTGCAGTACATCCGTTTGCGCAGCCAACACCGTCATAGGTGCAGCCGTTCGGACAGGTCGTGTAGTTACAGGTGTAGGTTGCGCCGGTTCCGGTATAAGAACCTGAACAGGTTGCGCTCGGCGTCGGAGATGCATAACAGCTTATCGGACAATTATTAGAATCATAATTGTAGCCGCTCGTGCAGCCGGTGGGCGCCGTCGGGCAGCTCGTGGTCGTGGAGCCGCTGGGTGGACACGGGCTACCACTGGCCAGACAGCCGTAGCCGGGACAATGTATCTGCTCAGTAGTACACTCTGCCTGCGCGAGCGTATAGCCAGCTACTTTACCTGAAAATACGTCGTAGGTCACCAGCGTCTTGCCGCCGTACGCGCTCCGATACGTTGCTATGCGCAGTGTCTGTGATGCATCGGTACCTTTCGTCCAATAACCGTCATGCGGTCCCAGGGCAATGAGCTCCCAGCATCCTGCAGCAAGTTTTGATGCGTAGTAGTTGTAAATCTCATTTTCATCCTTCGAGACAAAGTACTGGCTGCCACGCTCACCATAGGACGCGCGCACCGCGCTCGAAAGCTTCGGTATATATTGTCCGGAAAGACCTGCGACTGTCCCAATACTCGTGTCGAGCTTGGGAACGCACCCTTCTCCGGTTGCAAGCAAACGGATCGAGCTTGAAATCCGTTCCAAATTATACTGCACGCGCGCCAATTGCTCGTCCCGTTTGTCAGTTGGCGAGAACATAGCGAACGCAAAAACAGACACTACACCAACGGCGATAATGCCGCTGTAGAGACCCACGTAGAACTTGGCAACCTTCATATTCCTTATGACCGGACTTTAATTATTAAAAAAACTCGCGCTGGGCGAGCTATAAAAAAATTTTGCATTATACAAAAATGGCTGATTTTATGTTGTTTTTTGTATTGCACCTAACCATTATACCATAAAAAATCGTTCTAAGCAATAAGTTATGCACAATACCAGCCTGAAAACCCAAAGACCCCCTGCGTATGCAGAGGGTCTTTTCAATTATTTCTGTGAGTCGATTTAGAATGTTGCGGGAGCTTCTTGCGGCGGCTGTTGCGTCGGAGCACCGAGATTGAACGCGTCAGGAATCTTGACGTTGACGCCTTGACTTTCTTTGACGTTCGTTTCATAGAGCCCATAACCCAACTCATCCAATTTATTCTGCATCTCCTGCATCATGTCCCAGCCCTCGCTTACCGCTTCGTGAATTGCTTCAGCGCTCCCCTTCTGCCGAGACAAATTCTGGATTTCAGTCAATTTGCTCTTCATTGCGGCAATGTCCTCCTTGAGATCAGTAATGGTTGCCGCATCAACACCCCGTTTCGCAAGAGTAGCAATGACCCGTTCGGTTCGAGTGATTTCGCGTCGCGCCTGCGCCAAGCCGTTCTTCAAGTTTGCAAGCATCTCGATTTCACCCTGGAGTGCACCGATTTCCTCTCGATTTTCGTTCACTGCCTCCACTTTATCCATCGCGGCCTCAATTTCACCCTTTGAAGCCAAATCCTTTGCTTCTGTGAGGGCCTGCTTCATGCCGTCAACAAGCGTTTTCATCTGCTGCGCTGGAGTCTCGAGAACCGGATTACTCTTGGCTCGCGAAAGCGCTCGCTGAACTTGCCGGTCAAGCTGCGTAATGTCGCGCGTGACAAAGCTGAACATCTCGCACGTGCGGGTAAGATCACCGAGTCGCGGACCCCATTCCTGCATAGTCTGGCCGACATCCATAATATCATCGCCAATCGTCATCATGTCTTCCGGAGTCTTTGCGGCCTCGATTGAGGTCTTTATCGTTGCCACACGATCAAGTGCTGACGTAATTTCGGTTGGGATACCCACACCGCATTTCTGTAGTCTGGGCTTTGAGCGATCAATGAATCGCTTCATCTGACCAGCTCCATTCACAAACTGTTTGAGTCCGCGCTTCATCCCCTCCAACTGCTGCTCGCTGATCTGTGGTTGGAAATGCTCACCCTGACCTTCACCAAAGCCGCGACCGAACTCTCCCCGACCCTGTCCTTCATCAAACCCTTGTTGACCGCCAGGACCGCCCGGGAATTCACCAGGCCTGCCTTTGAACTCTCCCTTACCGGGGAACTGGCCCTGTCCAAACGGACTGCCTTGAGGAGTTGGGCCCTGCTGGTGCTGACCCTCGCCCGGCTTTGGATAATTGTAACCGTTGCATGCACTGCCGCGCGGTACGCACTTGTCGTTGCAAAAGTATTGATCCTGACCGCACTGCGGGTACTGCTTGCCTTCAAACTGACCAGGCTGCGGATAAGGACCAGACTGGCCGCTTGGATATTGACCGCTTGGGTACTGGCCTCCTGGAGGTGGTGTGCCGAATTGATCTCCTGGCGGAGGTGGTGGAGGCGTTGTACCAGTCGGTGGTGGTGTTGAACTGAAATCACTCGGTGGTGGCGGGGGTGGTGTGGTGCTAGTATCTGATGGCGGTGGTGTTGTGGTAGTACCTGATGGAGGCGGTGGTAGTGTTTCAGATTGCGCCAGGGTGAAACCAAGAACACGGGTGGAATCGACACTGCTAAATCCCTGATACACAACCCGTGATCGGCCTCCGAGCGGATCCTCTGCAACTGCAATCTTTACCGCTTGGCTGTCCTTTGCCATCACAACCTGATGCGGCACAATGGCTGAAACGTTCCAGCATCCTTGCGTCAATGTTGATAAATAATAGCCGAGCACGTCTCGCTCGCCGAGCGGCGCTACATACTGTGTGACACCGCTATCGTCATAGTTTAAGCGAAGCGCGTTCGACAATCGGGGAACGCCGCTTACTGGCAATCCGCCAACGCTCACTGTTGTTGCAAGCGTCGGAGTGCAAGTCGCAAGTTTCTGTGCGTGCACTGCATTCGCTAATGCTCTCATGTACCGTGCTCGGGCGACCAATTGTCGATCGAGCTGCGCAAGCCCCATGCTGGGGTATAGAGAGACCATATACAGCATTGCGACGAGGCTGATTACCCCGACTGCTGCGTATAGATCTACCGAAGTCCTTTTCATAGAAGGCTGATTCAATAGTTAGTTTATAAATCAATGAAAAAAGCTCGCTTCAAACCGCGAGTTTTTAAAGTTTAAAAAAAGAAAATTGGGACAGCAAAACCGTTGATTTTTGTGTTGTTTTTTATGTTTCACCATATCATTATAGCACATAAAATGACTTTATGCAATGAGCGTTATTTTTGATGTTTGAGACAACTTATGGTCAAAAAACGATTTTACACCATAAAAATATCTTCCGCGCAAGTGATTTCCACCGAGCAAAGGGACATTGGTACGGTAATAGAATAGTTTTCGGTGGAAATCATCCCGACGACGCGCATGCGGAGGAGGGATCCCATTGAGGTAGGGCCGCACGTTCTTAATGAACTCATGGTCGCAATGGTTGCTTTCTGCTAGGATTCCTGTTAGGCAAAAAACTGACCGCAACGACATGAGAAGTGCCAAGTCTTTTCTTCGCGACAAGCTCACGAAAATTCTTTTGGAAAAAAAATCCGTGCTTGATATCGGTGGCGGGCTTCGCGTTGACCTACGCCGCAGCAACCGGTTTGCCGAAGCAAATCAGTGGCTACTCCCCTATCTAAAGAAGGTTGAGTATAAGATTCTGGATGTGGTTTCTGATTATCACCCTGATTTTGTCGGTGACATTCATAACCTGCCGTTCGAGAATGAGCAGTGGGACGCTATTGTCTGTGTCTCGGTACTCGAACATGTTGAGAACCCACTGAAAGCGGTTGAGGAATTGTACCGTGTGCTGAAATCGGGCGGCTATTGTTTTATCTACATTCCTTTTCTCTACTATTACCACGCTGAAAAAGGCTACTACAAAGACTATTGGCGTTTCACGAAAGATACGATTCCGCTCCTCTTCAAGAAATTTTCAAAAATTGAGCTGCAGCCGGTGCGCGGTGCAATCGCAACGTGGCTGCACATAAGCCCGCTCGGAAAAATGAAATGGCTTGCCGGTCTTGCAGCCGCGCTCGATACAGCGTTCAAAAAAAATACGAGTAACCAAGTAAGTGGTTACTATGTATTTCTCATAAAGTGAGCAGTCGATATCGTGGGGAAAAATCAGTTAGTGCCTGAGCTGGTCGAAGGCCTAACTGCAAAATGTTACCCCTTCCTTCGACTTCGCTCAGGATAAACTAGATCAGGGAGTAACATTTTTACAACTTACTACCAATTCCTCTGCCCGATGCGATGTTTTGCGAGCATCGAAACTGATGCCTGTTTTTTATTAGACGATAGAAACTATTTAAATGGCGGCCTGTTACGCTCACACTGCTGTACACAGGCCTCATAAGTCTCTTGTGGTTCGGCAGAACACTGCTTTGGACAGTACTCTCTATAGGCGTTTACTGCTTCGTAATATTGCCTATCGGATTTCGTCTGTTTAACTACACAAGCAGTGGCGGCTAAACCAACAAAAAGGAGTGAGATAACAATTGTTCCCTTCATAGTTTGCTACTTCGCACAGCGTGTCTTATTCTCTCCATTAATTATATCCTCCTTCGCTTGCAGTCGCAATGATTCACAGAAAAAAGAGAAAGGCCGCTTACGTCGCGAGACTTGGGCGGCCTGCTGCGGCGAAGCTTCAGCGGCGATTGAGAGGCACGCACGCCTAAAGGCTGCGTATTCCGGTCGAACCGGTGCCATGGTGCCCCGAAACCTGTCAGCAGCATATACATCATAGCGTAATAAAAAATATCATGTCAATTAAGATCCATCACCGGGTGTCATAGAAGGTGTCATTCTGACGACCGAAGGGAGGAAGAATCTCCCGCGAATGCGGGCCGCGGGCATTCGCCCGAGATCCTTCTCCGCCCAGGGCGGATCAGGATGACGGCGGAGTTTGGGGAGGTTGTTTCTTACGGAGTGAGAGAAGCCAGGCAATGATGCAAGCGAGGAGGTACCAATACGCGATCGAAGAAACGATGATCATAAAGTAAGCAATCCATGGATTAATAATGAACGTGCGATAGACTACAAAAACATCGCAAAATCCTAAAGGAATTACTCCGCATGCTTCTTCAAACGTTAGCATCCTCGTGGTTGCATCGTATATAAATACGCCAGGTCCTTGAAGTGATAGATTTGCGAGATTCTTGCCGAGATTAGCTGGGTTGAAAAAATCATAGCCGCCGGCGCTGGTCCTCTCTCTTAATATAAGCAAAAGTGAGTATACAATTAAAACAGAAGCGATCATAACTTTTGCCTTCGTCGGCTTAAAAAAACTTTTCATAGTATACCTGACTTAATGTCTAACCGAAGCCTCTCCATTAATTGTAGATAAAATCGGAGATTATGGATAGTCGCCAACCGTTGTCCCAGAAAATCCTGCGTCCTAAAAAGTTGATACAGATACGCCCGTGAATAGTTCTTGCAAAGCTGGCAGTCGCAGGTAGGGTCGACGGGTTTGGTGTCGGATTTGAACTGGGCGTTGGTGATATTTAAAGTCGTGTAGAAATTTCCAGCCTTCACTCCCCTTAAGGTAAGGGGAGGTGGAGGGGTTATGGAAGCATTTCCTCGGCCCATAACTCCCCCCTGCCTGCCGGCAGGCAGGCTTCCCCCTCTTACCTTAAGAGGGGTGCGGACAGACTTTCCAATGACAAGAGGCGACCACACGAACAGCCTCCCGTGTCTTCCTTCTCTCGTCGGAATCACGCAGTCGAACATGTCAATGCCGCGTTTGACTGCTTCAACAATTTGTTCAGGGTAGCCAACGCCCATAAGATACCGCGGTGTATCTTCTGGCAGGAGCGGAATCGTGAAATCAACCACTTCGTACATTTTTTTGACCGGCTCACCTACCGCAAGACCGCCGATCGCATACCCGTCCCACGAGCCAACCGAACGCAAGCTCCTTGCTGATTTTTCACGCAGTGCCTGATAAACAGATCCTTGCACAATACAATAGAGCTGCTGTTTTTTCACCGCTGCATAGTGCTTTGAAAGCTCTTGCTTTGCCGAAAAACACTCCTGTGCCCATCTGGCGGTCAGTCGCACTGATTCTTCGGCAGCTGCCTGGGTCGTCGGATATCCAGGAAAGTAGTCGAGCGCCATCATGATGTCTGAACCGAGTGCAGCTTGAATTTCGATCGCCTTTTTTGGGGTGAGCCGATGCTTTGAACCGTCGAGCGTTGAGTTGAACGTGACGCCGTGCTCATCAATCGCGCGAATCCGAGACAAACTGAACACCTGAAACCCTCCTGAATCCGTGAGAATTGGCAAATCACTATGCATAAAACGGTGCATGTCGCCGAACCGCTCAAGGACCTTCATTCCAGGTTGCAAATAGAGATGATACGTGTTGGCAAGCAGTATCTCTGCGCCCAAAGCAGGCATCTCCCTTGCTTCAATGCCTTTGACCGCGCCCTTGGTTGCAATCGGCATAAAAAAAGGCGTCCTGACAACGCCATGGGCAGTACGCAAAATACCGAGACGCGCTTTGCTCTTTTTTGATTTTTTTAAAAGCTTAAAACTCATAGGTATTTGTCATTGCGAGCCCCGGCCGTAGGCCGAGGGCGTGGCAATCCCCGTGAAACGTCCGGAACCTCATTGGGATCCCTCTCCTAGGTATGGAGGCGGGGTTCATTAAGAACGTGCGGCCCTACCTCAATGGGATCCCTGCCTGCCGGCAGGCAGGCCTCGCCCGACTATTCGTCGGGACTCGGGATGATTACGACGCAACAAGGTTATATTTCCGAGCGAGCCCTCAAGCGAAAGCTTGCTTTCATTTGGGGCGAGCGACGGAAATTCAAGCGTTGTCACGGGATGTGACAACGCTTATTCGATTATAGTTCCAACATCTCCCTCTTGCGTCGTAATCACCTGCGCGGTGGTTACGCCAAAGCTCTTGCTCTGGAATACTTCGGCGCCAGAGGCAATGATGGTTGCCGGATTCAAAACAGACATTACGGTTCCCTTATCCTCGTCTTTGGGAACGAGCTTTACGAAAAATGAGGCCTTGAGTGGCAATAATTTACTTGAGAAATTATTAATCTGCCATTCGAGCCGGCCCGTTTCCTCGTCAAACTTCACGGTGCCTTCATCCACCTCTTCGGTTGAAACAAAACTCACTTTCGGAGGAAGGAACGTCGAAATGTTGACCGAATCAAAATCTTGATTGCCTGAATCAAGCGACCAGACCGCGAGATAGACGGTCCGCTCGTTCGTCACCGGCGGCAGATTGCCGCTCCCCACCTTATTCCCACCCAAATTCCAGTACAGACCCTGATTAAACACTAGGCCTTTGCCTACGTTCACCACAAAAACCGGCGAATTTTTTGTCCAATTGGCAAGCCCTTCTATTTCCAGCGTCACAACCGTATCAACGGACGCGCGGCCGACTGCTCCTTGCGGCAGCAGGGTCGCTTTCCAGGGAATAATCACTTCAGTTGCCGGAGTAAGCGACGCGAGTTCAGGGACATGCTCCTTGGTCCACACAATACTCTGGTTCGCTATAAGACCGGCGCTCTGAATCGTCTTGCGATCAATCACGTCGCTGTCAAGCAACGCCGAAATTTTAAGGTCATTGATGGCGGACGTGCTTCGGTTGACGATCTTCAGCTGATAGTTCAGAGTCTGCCCGTACTCTACCTCAAAACGCTCGCTTTGCCCGTTAACCCTCAAATCAATGTCAAAGTCAGGCTTAACGACCGCGACCGCAAGCTCCTTCCGAAGCAATCGGCGCTCGTCTTCACCAACGGCTTGCTTGATGTCAACAACCCACGCTTGCACTCCCTCGGCGTCGGGAGCAACCTTAGCCTTTGCCACGATGGAGAGCGGCTTGCCTGTGGCCAGATCGCCGCGCCAGTGATTTTCAGAAAGTTTCGGCTCCGACGACACCAGACTAAAATCTTTCGGCAGTCCAAGCTCAACATCCACCTTGCTTAATTTCTCCGCCGTCAGGTTTTTGATGACCGCGGTGAACTCAATACTGTCCTCTCCGGCAATAACTTTCTGTGCGGCCACAACACTCACATCAATCTGCGCGTCAGTAATCAATACGTCGACCACTTGCTTCACTTCAAAATCTGAATTGATGTTGACTGGCCGGTAGCTTAAGCGAAATACCGCCGTTTGCTTCTGTCCTTTAAGGCCCACCAGCTGCCCCTTGATCCGCACTTCCTTTTTTTGGCCGGCATCAAGCGGCCCCAGCATCCAGGTTGTTGCCGTATCGCTCGTCGGCTTTTCGCTTGAAGAGTCGTAGTAAAATCCGTCAGGCCACTGTACATCCAGTTCCACGGTCTTAAGTCCCACCACATCCTGATTCTCATAGGACACGAAATACGTTATCTCCTCACCCGACACAATCCCCTCATCAGCAGTCACTGACAAGTGAACGCTCTCTCCCTGAAACGCCGGGGTAGGATTATTCCAGAAGTAAAAGCCGGTAACGGTGGCGACGAAGAGAAAGAAAAGGAAAACCAGAAACCCCCACCCGCTGCTTCGTCCATGCTCGATCGTGCGGTACTCTTCAGGCACTGACGACTGTTTAAAAAAATCAGAATCAACCGCACGAACCGAAATTTTCGATCGCTCACCTACCCCCACTTTTTTTGGGTTCACTTGTTTGCGCCCAGACCGCGATCCTGCGGCATCTAACTGAATTTTTCTCGTCCGAAACGCCATGGTTACGCCAAGTAAGGAAAAAATTTAAGCGACTGAAGCGGGTGACCAATCACATCCTGGTAATATCGCTGGCTTAATTCAAACCAGTCGTGACTTACTTCACTGGTGATCGGCAGAAGCAGCAGTGCACGCATTTCTTTATCCAACACTCTCTTCAAGAATGGCAGAAACGCGCCTTCGAGCATCATGCCGTCACTTCCGTGCTGATTGCAGACAAACCCTTTGGGAGAAATGTAATATACCTGACCATTCGATAACAACTGCCGACACGATGCGCACTGATCGAGATCGGGTTTCCAGCCAGCCAGCGCGATAAGTTTCCATAAAAAAATTCTTGCAACAAGCACCTTGTCTCGCTGTGAAGTATCGCCGTAACGCAAAAGGTCAAAGGCACTCTTTAACAGATCAAATTCCTCCTGTGCCGCAAGGCCTGGCACGTTGAACCGTAGTATTAATTCTACCAAAGACGAGGCTAAAATAAAATGAGACCACGATTCACGCAGCTCTCGGTAACTGTCAACCGTAGCAGCGCCAGCCACATGATCCCGATGGCCGCGGCCGAGCATCAGCCGAACGTGGGCAAAAGGAGCCAGGTGTCCAGCCATCTTGCTGTTGCTCTTTGCCGCACTCTTTGCGAAGACAGTGAGTCTGCCATCTGCGGGGGACAACACTTCGTAGAGACGGTCCGCATTGGCAAGCTCGCGGGAATGCAGCACAATGGCATCTGTCTTAAACGCCATACTAAAACGCAATGCTAATCTCCTTGTTATTCACGCGCACCGTTTCGGCTCCCGCGGGTTTACGGGCGTGCGCAGTCCATGAAGACGCGGCCGTTTGTCTGCGCAGCTGCTCGAGATACTTTTCTATGACTGCATCGCGCAAAAATTTGCTTTCGGTGTAGTATACGATTGCGACGCGATCGCTCGGTGTCAAACCCTTCTGCTTGCGCAGTGCGTTGGTCATGCGTACCAGTTCGCGTAACGCGCCTTCAGCTTTAAGTTCATCATTTACTGCCGTCGAAAGCGCAGAGGTCCGTGTCCTGCTCACCACGACATCCGGGCCCTCACTGACCTTCTGTACCACCACGACTTTCTTCACATTCACTTCGTCGGCGATAACGTCCAGAAATTCCTTATCGAGGGCTGCGGTGATCTCAAGTTTTGGTAACGGTTGTCGCAGCTTAATGCCTTTGGCCGCACGCGAAGCATGAACCTCCTCTACGAGTTTTCGAGCAGCGAGCATTTTTTTGAGCAGTTCAGGGTCGTGGAGATGCTCTCCAAATTCCGGCCATTCGGCAAGGTGCACCGATTCGGCTTCTTTTGCTCCAAGCTCTTTCCACACATACTCCGCTGCAAATGGCATGAACGGTGCCATTACCTTGCTCAATTCTTCAAGGACGTACCGAAGCGTCGCAACCGCTTCTGGTCGCGTCTCCTCGTCCTTGAAACGTTCCCTGCTTCGTCGGACGTACCATACGGATAGCTGCTGGATGAAATCGCCCAGTGCCCGTCCGGCCTCTAAGACAGCGTAGCGTTCTAAATCTCTGGTTACCTGCTGCACAAGCTCCTGCAGTAAACTGACGATCCAGAGATCCAGAATGTGCCCCGAGGGCTTCGGTGTGGTATCGCTTGTGGTGGCATACAATTTATAGAAGGTCAGTACGTTCATCAGCGTCCCGATCACCTGGCGCGAAACGTCAAGCACATTTTTCTCGTTGAATAGTTTTGTCTCACCGGGCTGGTTCACCGTAAAAAAATGGTAGCGGAGCGCGTCCGCACCGAACTTTTCAGCTATATACCACGGATCCACGACGTTGCCTTTCGACTTGGACATTTTCCTGCCTTCCGCATCATTGATAAGTCCAAGGCAGATGACGTTTTTGTAGCTTGCGCCGCGATCAAGCACGGTGGAGATCGCAAGCAGCGTGTAAAACCAACCCCGCGTCTGATCAATGCCCTCGGCAATGTAGTCTGCCGGATACGCTTTGCCGCCATCGATCAATTCCTTGTTTTCAAAGGGATAATGGTACTGCGCAAACGGCATTGAACCTGAATCAAACCAGGTGTCCAACACCTCGGGTACGCGACGCATAACGCCGCCGCAGTCACACGGAAGCGTTACCGCGTCAATATATGGCCGGTGAACATCGGAAAGCTTCTTGGGAAGCTCCTTGAAACTCCCGAGACACCGATACGTTTGGCACTTCTCACACTGCCAAAACGGCAGGGGTGTTCCCCAATAGCGCTCGCGGGAAATCGCCCAATCTTTTACGCCCTCGACCCATTCGCCGAATCGGCCGCGCTTGATGTGCTCCGGATACCAATTGACGGTCGCGGCGTTCGCAAGCAAGCGCTCGGACAGCGCGGTCATCTTGATAAACCACGAGTTCTTTGCGAAATACATGAGCGGATTTTTGCAGCGCCAGCAGTACGGATATGAGTGAGTATAGTCTTTTTTGTCAAAGAAAAATCTTTTCTCGACCAGCTCCAGAAGTATCATTTCTTCGGCTTCTTTAAAGTTCATTTTCTGGAGCGACGTGGGCGCCTTCTCATTGAAGATGCCTGAAAGATCTAACAGCGGAACAAACGGCAAGTCTTTTTTCAATCCGAGTGTAAAGTCGTCCTCGCCGTACATGACTGCGGTATGCACCACACCCGTCCCTTCTTCCACGGTCACGAAATCCGCAGTGGTGACATAATGAGCCTTTTTACCGCTTGCGTTAATGGCCGCTATGTCATAGAGCGGTTCGTACGCGACTCCCTCAAGCTGCGCTCCGTTAAACTCCGCTTCGGTCGTATAGGCGCCGGTGATCACGGAACCAACCAGCGCTTTTGCAAGAATATAATGCTCCCCGCTCTTTTTAATCCGCACGTAATCGATCGTTGGGCCAACGGCAAGCGCCACGTTGCCCGGCAGCGTCCAGGGCGTGGTGGTCCAGGACAAAATGTAATCGCCCGGTTCGACCAGCTCATTGCCTTTCGTGACCCTGAATTGAACAAACACCGACGGCTCGGTTACGGTTTCGTATCCCAGGGCGAGCTCGTGAGACGAGAGTGAGGTTCCGCACCGCGGACAATGCGGCACTACTTTGTACCCGCGGTACACTAAGTTCGCGTCCCATGCCTGCTTGAGGATCCACCAGACCGTTTCAATATACTTGTTCTCATAGGATATATAAGGGTGTTCAAGGTCGAGCCAAAAGCCGATGCGATCCGTGAGCTTCTCCCATTCTTCTTTATAGCGCCACACCGACTCGCGGCATTTTTTGTTGAATGCTTCAATACCGTATTTTTCAATGTCCGGCTTGCCCTTGATCCCGATTTCCTTTTCCACTTCAATCTCCACCGGGAGCCCGTGCGTGTCCCAGCCGGCTTTGCGCGTAACGTGAAACCCCTGCATGGTCTTGTAACGGCAGATCAAGTCTTTGAAAGCCCTGGCGATCACATGATGCAAGCCGGGGCGGCCGTTTGCCGTTGGCGGGCCTTCATAGAAAACAAACTCCCCTTTTGGAGACTCTTTCTTAAGTGATTTTTGGAAGATCTTGTTTTTCTTCCAGAAGTCGAGTATTTCAAGTTCTATTTTCGGTAGGGAAAACATACGATGCAAAATCAATCATAACCCAGAATAGCGTACTTATCAATGATAGCTGGGATTCTTGAAAAATTGCCCCGGTTACTCCCCGAGCATGTCGAGGGGGTAACCGGACGCGGCCAAAAAGTTATCCTTCGACAAGCTCAGGAGGTAACTTTTTGGCTTTATTTAGGTCGTGCTACAAAGATCTAAGGAAGAGCTTGACCCTCTAGAGGCATTATTTCCAACGGGGTTGACAAAAAAGCATTTTAATGGTATTTTCGATTATTACAGAATTGTACCTTTGACATCAAATGCACTGCGAGCATCCGTAACCTGAAATCAATCTTGGAGGCCCACCAATGGCCAAAAGGATCGGCTTTAAGCGCTGGTTAAGAAGCTACGGTTTCCGCCCGGTTCTCGGAATGTACGAATACGTGTACGGAGCGCCGGAAACCATCGTCAAGGGCGTGCCTTTCACGTGGGGCACGGAAAACGGCCTTACAGTCGTCTACGACTGCAAGGGCAACCCCTGGGTCTGGGCTGGCGTTTGGTACAAGGCGGCTGGCGTTCTCCTGGCTCACGACTTGCCGCGGGGAGTATTGCCGCGGCGAGTAAAGGCGCTTCGACCAGGAGGGTACGTTCCCTTTTCGTGCGATCCATCGGTATTCACCAACAGAAGCTGGGGAAGACATTCGTCCAACCGGAACTACTGGAGGGTCCAATGCCAAAGCGAGATCTGAAAGTAATCCGTCGAATCGCCGCGGAGGCCAGCAGACGAAAAGCCTTGCTCATTATCGAGCAGGCTGAAAAGGAGATGGGCGTGTCTCTGAACTGGATGCGCCTGCTCCTCATCATGAACTACCTCGAGGATGTGCGGCGCGGCAAGGTACCCTTCCCGCGCCTAAACTCCGCGTACTGAAATCACGAGCAGCTACCACAAGCACAACCCGACCGACTCCGAGCGCCGCGAAGGGCTCAATAGGCTCGCAGTCACAACAAACTGACGAACTTCTGATCACGCGCCAACTGTGCGCGAGAGAGGTGCCCATGAGCAAAGTGCAAAACGGTACCGTAACCGGGACCAGCCGAGAACTCTGGCTGTTCATCTGGTACGGCATACTGACCTTGTCGTGGATGATCACAGGGGTCGTGGCGACGGTTCGTTCCGGCAACTGGTTCTGGACTCTATACGACAGCGCCCCGATCATCTTCTTCTACTGCGTCTTTCCGACCTACCGGTGGTTCATGCACACGCTTCTATGCGGCATGGCCTCCGGTGGAACCTACCTCGGCCAGTCACTCATCGGGTGTCTCATGGACTTCGAGACGCCTGATCGCAAGGCTGCCAAGGGCACGATCGTCCGTTGCAGCCCGGCGCTTACCTGGCGCGTCGTGAGGACTCTCGACAACAAGTACTTTCTCCTGGATATGCCTCTTGAGCAGCCATTCGGCCGCCAGAGGTTCACGGCTCTCAAGGACGTGACCGAGGAGTATGCAACCTAGCTAGCGGGCCCGCAGAGCCCAAACTCGCACCAAGACCCAGCGAGGATAAACAAATGGGTCTTGTTTTTTTGACTCCGCGATTGCGCGGAGTCATCCTGAGCGAATCCCGCTTTGCGGGATGAGTCGAAGGATCTCACTGAACAAACGCAATCATATCAACGGGATCCTTCGACTCACTCCGTTCGCTCAGGATGACCTCGATGTATCGTCGGGATCAAATCAAAAGAGAGCCGAAAGCATGGACCGACTCTCTTTTGAGCTAAAACAGGAGTGAAAACACCTGTTGCCAAATTTTTTTGGGCCGCTTGCGTACCTTGGGCAAACAGTACCTGTTTTTCGGCTGGTTCAGCAAGAATAAATGCGGCTTTTTAATTTTTATCTTCAGCATGTTCACAAAACCTTCTTTATCTCTGCTATCGTGAATCGCTTGACGTTTTGCAGATAGTGGATTTTTTTAAGGCGCTCGATGGTTCTCTCTCGATGATAGAGTCTATACC
>CAZQTS010000009.1:0-20692 GCA_964596475.1 uncultured Gammaproteobacteria bacterium | reverse complement strand
TGCGGGAGGCAGCAATAGTGAGTCCTACAAGCAGCATCCACAGCACGCTTAAATCATTTTTAAAGTAGGGCGCGTCAACCATACCGTGAATCAGGATGACGAGCCATGCAAGAAGCAGTCCGTATTTGAAATACAGATCTTCTCGCCGGCGTATGCGTGCAATACCCCCAAATGTTGCGACAAGCAACCACACAAAACCGACAAGACCAATAAGACCGACCTCTGTCCAAAAGTTCAGTATCAGATTGTGGGGGTAAAGATAGATTTCAAGGAATTGGTGGCGGTGGTATGGCTGTATCGCTTGCTGGTATCCGGCAAGACCGGCTCCGAAAACGGGCCGATCGGCAATGAGCCGGATTGTTTCTTTCCACTGCGAAATGCGGATTTCGAGCGAGCTCGCTCGCAAGTCAAGATAATCGCGAGCCACGCGGTCTCTAAACTGCGTCCACCCACCCTGCAGCTGCGACGTATTGATGGCAAGCGTGATCATAATGACTGAAAGCGCCACGATGAGCGAACGGGTACTGCGATAAGAAAAGAGAATGAGCCACATGATGGCGGCGATGGCAAGAAGTGCGCCGGCAGTCTTTGCGGTTATGAGAACGATCAAACCAAATATAATGACCAATACCATGTAAATTTTCAGAAGAGCTGCGTTTGCTTTGAGCAGATATCCGAAATAGAAGGCAATGATGGGGCCGACGAGAAGGCTTGCGGCATTGGGATATCCAAAAAAGGTAGTGACCCGCCTCTGGTGGGGGTTTGCCCAAAATGGATTTAGAATGCCTGCCCCGGTCAGATATTGCCACAGCGCAATGAGGCCCACGAGGATGGTGAGCGCACCAAGGAGCAAAAAAACGCGTTCGAGTTCTTTTCGCGTTCGCACCTCATAGACGAAGACGATGAGGAAGAGTATCGGTTCGACAAAGTACGCCTTGAAGATTCCAAATGCGTGCGGCTGGTTTGCGGAAATGACCATACCGAGGAATGCGCCAATCAGGATGAGCGCAAGCGGTAGACGAAAGGGCATTGGCACCGCGTTCTCACCTTTCCGCCGCCAAAAAAAGATGTTGATACGCTTCCATCGCCCCTTCTTAAGCAACCACGTTGCGAACAGTATGAGTATCGCAAGTTCCAGAAACGTTGTGGGAAGCCCCGCGAGTTGCAATCGAATCAAATAGGAAGGCAGGCCCGCTGCAATTCCATAAATGCCCCAGATTGGTTTTTGCCAGCAGAGGTACGCAAAGCCCGCAAGAGCCAGAAGAACAAAGAGGGTGTTGAGGTTCATGAAGTCAAGAAGCTCAATCATGTGGATTTGGCAAACAATTGCTTGAGATCGCGGATCGTCACTGCTCTAAACAGAAGACTTAGTATGCCGTACACGATGGCGCTTACGACAATGAGCGGGATAAGAGGGAGTACGGGTTGCAGGAGAAAGGCCATGAAAGCCATGAGTATGCTTGCGAGGCCAAGTTTCAGTACCAGTGGCCATGGAACGGTGAGTGCGGACGTCTCCTTTCGAATAATAAGCCAGGCAAACACAACAATCAATAGTTCGCTTACCACCGTTATCCACGCAGCGCCCCAATAGGAATAGCGCGGGATGAAGACGAAGTAGCCGATAAGCGCAACGAGGGTCGTTGCGGCGAAGTATTTAATGATTTGTTTCTGTCGTTTAATAATAACAACCATGTACGTATAGAGCGTCCCGAAGAAAATAAGCGCGGTTGCCAGCATGAGGATTTTTAAGAGAGACCCGGATGTTTCAAAGCCCGTGCCTGCGATGAGCACCATGAGAGGCGTTCCGACAATCAGCGTGCCTGTGATGAGCGGAAGGGTGAGGAAGGCAAAGAAGCTGAATGCTTTTTGCCACACCGCGGTAAGTCGCGCGGTGTTTTGCTCTATCCATGAGGCAGTCAAAAGCGGCATCACGAGTCCCATGAACATGTGCGGAAAGGTCGCGATGATCTCAAGCACGCGATAACTTGCGCCGTACAAGCCAACCGCCTCCTGGCTCTGGTACAAGGAGAGAATGACGGTGTCTGCTTTGAAGTAAATGAGATTGAGCGCGGTCGTTACCGCAAGCGGCCAGGTCATGGTCATGACATGCTTCCAATATGGCCAGTTAAACTGCAAGCGGAGACGAATAGGCGTGGGAAGGCGTTTGAGCATAAAACCAAGCAGTGCAAACGAGATGGCTGCGGCAACCGATGAAGCAATAAAAATGCTCGCCAGATCAAGCCCCTTGAGCACAATAATCAAGACAAAAGTCAGCAGCAGTATTTTATTGATAAGATTGAGGGCTGCGATTTGTATCATCTGCAGGAATTTTTGGAAAAGGGCTGTCAGGGTGCTCGTAAGCGAGGCAAAGAGGAACGCAAACGAAAGCAGAAATACGCCGACTTTAATTTCTTGCGAATAGGGGGAGAGCGCAATCACAAGGATCGCAAGCACAAGAAAGACTGCTGAAGTCAGCAGTCGCATGGTGAAAATATTTTGCGTTATAAACTCAACCTCGCTCTTTTCCGATATCTCTCGCAGGAGCGTCAGATAGAGACCGAGATCCACGACAATAATGAAGAGCTGGAGAATCGCTGTGGCCGTGGTGTAGTAGCCGAACCCGGTTTGGCCAAGGTAACGGGTAATGAGTCCCAGCGTAAGGATGCCGATAAGAACTTCAGCTGCGCGCAGTATGATCTGGGCGACGGTATTCGTGAAAATTTTCCGGGATACGTTTTCCATAGTCAGCGCCCGGGCATGCGCAGGGTGAGCGCTAGTCCTTCTTCAACGCGACTGCAAGAATCTTTTTACGCAGCTCGCCGGAAAGTTTTCCATCGACGATGGATTTTTTTGCATTCTCGCGCCCGACGCCCAGTTTTATCTCATTGTACGAATAGGAATTGCCCGACTTCGTTATGATGTTGTAGAGGACGCCCTGGTCCAGAATATCGCCGGAAATCGAAATACCCTCGTTGTACATGATGTCGAATTCGCATGTCTTGAAGGGGGGAGCGACTTTGTTCTTGACGATCTTTGTCTTAATGCGATTGCCGATAATTTTATCACCCTGCTTGATCTGCCCTGCTTTTCTCACCTCAATGCGCACCGAGGAATAGAATTTGAGGGCGTTGCCGCCGGTTGTCGTTTCTGGGTTGCCGAAAAAGACCCCGATTTTCATCCGAATCTGGTTGATGAAAATGACGATGGTCTTGGTCTTGCTCACGATACCGGCGAGTTTGCGGAGCGCCTGACTCATGAGCCGGGCCTGCAGGCCCATATGGCTGTCACCCATCTCGCCCTCGAGCTCCGCTTTCGGCACGAGCGCTGCGACCGAGTCTATGACGATGACATCAATCGCATTTGAACGCACGAGCGTTTCAGCGATATCGAGCGCCTGCTCACCCGTATCAGGTTGTGAAATGAAGAGATCCTTGGTTTTCACCCCGATCATTTTTGCGTACTCGGGGTCAAGGGCGTGCTCCGCGTCAATGAATGCGGCAAGTCCGCCCTGTCTTTGCACCTCGGCGACAATGTGCTGCGCGAGCGTTGTCTTACCCGACGATTCAGGTCCGTAAATTTCAATAACGCGCCCTCGCGGCACACCGCCAATGCCCAGCGCAATATCAAGGGAGACGCAGCCAGTGGATATTGCATCCACGTTAAGCGCTTTGCTCTCGCCGAGTTTCATGATTGAACCCTCGCCAAATCGCTGTCTGATTTGATTAATCGCCTCGACTGCCGCCTGTGATTTTGCTCCCTCGGGCATACTGGTTAAGTTACTTTCTTAGCTTTCTGTTGTTAAACTCGGTAGCGAAGTTTTTACGATTTGTATTTCCTGTTTGTATGATCGGCTATGTTTCTTTTGCGCCTCGATGGAGATCGTGTTGAGGCCTTCGTAGAGTATAATCTCCTGCGTAAATTCGTTTTGATCGTCAAGCGCGATTTGCTGTCGGTTCACCGTCACGATCGTTCCTGATTCTGTCTGGCCTCTTATGGTAATACTATTCTCTTGGGTGCGAAAGCCGCGTGCGGGCAGATTGAGCACCACGCTCGGAGGGCTTATGGTTTGATAAATGGCATAACTTAGATAACCAATTATGAGAAAAATTACAAGGAGCGTTGAGAGCCGTCGGAAAGTAAAGAAATCCCATAACCACGAGTTGATTGCATAGGTTTGACGGCTCTCCTGCTTGTGCATGATCTTTTGACGGATGACGCATTCCTTGTCATATGAGATGAGAAGGTTTTGGAGATCGAGGCCGAGAAGCTGGGCGAAGCGCTTCACCCATGCTCTCGTGTATATCTCGCCAGGCAGCGTTTCGTATTTTGAGTCCTCAACGGCCTGCAGATATTTTTTTTGAATACTCAATTTTTGAGCGCAGTTTTCAATGGTCAGATTCTGCTGCTCGCGGGCGCGGCGCAACTGCTCACTGACTGTGGTATAGATGGAAAGTTTGGTTCGCTTAAAATTATTCATCGTCATTCTTGTGTAGTATCGGGAGAAGCCTCATCCGGCTGCTGCTTGCCATTCTCAATATAACCATAACGTTCTTTGAGCTCCTCTTCGGTGATGAGGACCTCGCGTGGCTTTGAGCTGTTTTGTGGCCCGATAATACCTCGTTCCTCAAGTATGTCAAGGATGCGCGAGGCTTTCGCAAAACCGATGCGCATGCGGCTCTGTAAGAGCGTTGCCGACGCGCGTTTAGCTCTTACCACGACCTCTGCCGCCTGGAGTACATCGCCTTCCTCCGCCTCTGAATCAAATCCAGGGACTATGCTTGTCGGGCCGTGGCGCCGCTCGGTGACCTCCGTTTCGTATTGGGGTTCGCCGTGTTCCCGGAGATACCCGGTCACGGCGGCGATTTCCTCATCGGATACGAAAGCTCCTTGAATTCTTTTTGGCTTCGAAAGTTCAGCGCTGATATAGAGCATGTCGCCGCTACCGAGCAGTTTCTCTGCGCCCGATGAGTCAATAATGGTGCGCGAATCGGTTGCCGATGCCACGGCAAAGGCAATGCGCGAGGTGATGTTCGCCTTGATGAGACCGGTGATGACATTCACGGAGGGTCTCTGGGTGGCGAGAATGAGGTGTATGCCTACGGCGCGTGACATTTGGGCCAGCCGAATCACCGCGCTCTCCACCTCTCTGGCAGCAACCATCATCATATCAGCAAGCTCGTCAATGATGATGATGAGATACGGCATTTTTTCAAAGAGGCGCCCCTCATTGTAGGTTTGGATATTTTTTTTGCCTGCCTGCGCAATCAATTTATAGCGTTCCTCCATTTGGTGCACAGCCCAACGAAGCGCATTTATGGTTTTCTCAATATCGATGATCACCGGCGTTACCAGATGCGGAATACCGTCGTAGGTAGTAAGCTCCACGCGCTTTGGATCAACCAGTATGAGTTTTAGAATGTCCGGCGAGTTCTGGTAGAGAAGACTGATAATCATGCTGTTGATGCAGACGGACTTGCCGCTGCCAGTTGCGCCCGCAATCAAGAGGTGAGGCATTTTTTCAAGATCTGCCATGATGACCTTGCCCGTAACATCCTTGCCCAGAGCCACCATGAGGTTGCTCTTGCGGTGTATGTAGAGATTGCTTTGCAGGACTTCCCTTAGTTTAACAAGAGAAACGGCGCTATTGGGTACTTCGATGCCCACCAGGGATTTACCGGGGATCGGCGCCTCAATGCGGATCGGATGGGCCGCAAGCGCAAGCGAGAGATCATTATGCAGGGCGGTGATTTGATTTAATTTCACGCCCTCTACCGGTTTTAGGGTGTATTGGGTGACGGTGGGACCTACATTCACCTCTCCCATGGTTACTTCGATCCCGAAACTTTTCAAGGCTTCTTCTATCTTTTTCATGCTTGCTTTAATGTCGCCGCTCGCGGGTACATCAGTGCTTGAGGTAAGCAAATCAATGGGTAAATCAATCTTCGACATGGTGGCACGCCGCGGAGTACGCGGTATCGTATGTATCGCTTCTTCTTCCGGTTCTGGCCCGACCCCTTTGTCTTCTTCCATTTCATCATCACCCTCTTGGTCCTCTTGTAGCTCCTCGGTTTTGAAATGCCCCGGATAACTGGGTTCCTCATGCACCATCTGATTCGCTTTGAGGGTCTTTCTTTTTTCGAGCCAGGCATCAATGGCATAGCGAATGTGCTGCCAGAAGGCGATGAGGCTGTTAAATGAGGTGTTGAGGAATATGAAGAGACCGACGAGAAATACTGCCAGCAGGATCACGAGTGCTCCCCAAAATGCGGTGATACCGAGCAGGGCATTGCCGATTGCGAAGCCAAGATACCCGCCGCCCTTGCCTTGTACAATGATGTCGGCCAAGGGCGAGGTCCTTACCGGCAGGTGCAGGAGCCCGCTGTACCCGATGACGGTCAAGGTGAGGCCGATGTAGTTAATCAGTTTAACATCGTAGCGCGCGGGACGGAGCAGCTGATAGCAGAGGATAAGGAGTATGACCGGAAATGTCCAGTCTCCCCATCCAAGTACCTTGCTTAAGGCCTGGGTAATATAGACACCGATTGTTCCGGTTGCGCGGAAGAAGGAGAGGAGGGAGAGTAGGGTAAGGGTGAACAGGATGACCACAGCAATGCCTCGCTTTGTTTCCGATGACAGGGTAAAATGAGAGGTAGTTCTATAATTGCGCGCGCGCATATTTCGATACGCGGCCTGCCGTGGCATACGTTGTCTGCGAGTAAGCATAGAAATTGAAGTTTAATTGTATCACAGCGCCCTTGATTTATAAAGAAATTATGCGATTTTTTCGCTCAAAGAAGGGTTTTCTTGACGCCGTTGACATCTCAATATTTTTTTGTTAAAGTTTCTTGTCCGCTCTTTTAGAATCTGCAGCATCAACCTGACGCGAACCGCGTCACAAACTCAACAGCCGGTTGCTCATCACGCGAGGAGGCCCCATGATTCTTACGAGCGTTGCAGTTGCAATACTGTTTGTGCTGGGGAGCGCTGTGCTGGGATACGTCCAAGCAGGACAGTACGGGCATCCGCGCCGCATGCGGCGCGACTTCATGCGAGTGATAAAGGCCTCGATCATGGTCCAGGTTATAACCGGCAGCCTGTGGATCTTGCTCGTGGTTCTTTCACATGGCAAGTCGCGTCTGGCAAGTGTTTTGCCTGCCCTGTTCATGGCGTTCACGATCCTGCCAGCCGTGTTTTTCCAGGCGCGTAAGCGCCGCGCGCGACAGCTTAGTCGCATGGTAGACCCGTTCCTTGAGCTACAGAAGGATTACCCTGAAGGAGGGTAAGGAAGCCTGACGCGCCGACCACGGCCCTGTCTCAAATCCCCAACAAGGGATGCGAGGCAGGGCCTTATTTATTAATTCAAAGTGAAAAGTTAAAAGTTCGCATGCCACCTCATGAGTGACTACAACTTGGAACTTTCAACTTAAATTTTTCACTCTTAACTTTTAACTGGTGTCCTATTCCTTAAAACCTGTGCCTGCCGGTATGAGTCTGCCGATGATGACGTTTTCCTTAAGGCCTCTTAGCTTATCCTTCTTGCCGGTTATGGCCGCATCAATCAGCACACGGGCAGTCTCCTGGAATGATGCAGCTGCCAGGAAAGAGTCAGAGGCAAGCGATGCCTTGGTAATACCCATGAGCAGGTATTCACCCACTGCTTTCGCACCCTTTGTAGCGATATTAGCCTCATGAAATTGCGTGTGCGTGACGATTTCGCCAGGCAAGAGTTCAGTATCGCCCGCGTCCTTCACGTAAATCCGCGAGAACATCTGCCGCGCGATAAGCTCAATATGCTTATCGTTCAATTTCTGCCCTTGTGAGGCGTAGATATATTTAATCTCGTTGATGATATATTTCTGAACTTCTCGTACTCCCTTGAGGCGATATAAATCATGGAGGTCAATGCTTCCCTCAGTCAGCTGCTGCCCGGGGACTACCGTATCGCCATTCTTCGCATAGAGGTTGTAGCCTGCGGGAATCATTACCTCGAGGATTTCATTCTTTTCTCCGGTGATTTTCACCGCACTCTTGGTAATGTGGATCGTGCCGCCGAAGGTGCTGTGAATTTCCTCGTTTTCGTTCCTCACCATTACCAGATGGCCTCGCTGGATTACTTGCCCTTCTTTGACACGAAGCTTGTCACTCTGAACATCGTATGCGTAGCTTGCAGCCATGGCTTGCGGGTTTTTGATTTTGATGAGGCGATTTTTGTTAATGCCGAGGGTTTCGTTCTCTATAATGACCTGTCCCGGAATGGGCGCAATAATGGCTTTTTTCTTTGGCGGGCGAGCTTCGAATAACTCCTCAACGCGTGGCAAACCTTGCGTGATGTCAATGCCGGCTACACCGCCCAAGTGGAAGGTTCTCATGGTGAGCTGGGTACCTGGTTCACCGATGCTTTGGGCCCCGATGATGCCTACCGCCGTCCCCCGCGTGGCAATCTTGTTCTGTCCGAGTTCATGGCCGTAACATTTCTGGCAGATGCCGCGAATTGACTTACACGAAAGGACGGAGCGAATGGTTATTGTATCCGGCGAAGCCTTATTGATTTTTGCGACCATGTCGGCGGTCACGATGATTCCTTTTTTCACGATAACTTTTCCTTTGGCATCTTTTATATCCTCTGCAAGGAATCGACCCATGATTCGGTTGCCGACGGTTTCATTCAAATCCTCGGTTTCGGCACGCCCAATCGTCAAGCCTTCGGTATCCTTGCAATCATCGTCAATAATAATCAAATCCTGGGCCACGTCGATCAGGCGTCTGGTGAGATAACCGGCGTTCGCGGTACGAAGTGCGGTATCGGCAAGACCCTTTCTGGTACCGTGCGTTGAGATAAAGTATTCCAACACATCGAGGCCTTCCTGAAAGTTGGCTTTCACGGGAAGTTCAATAATGTCGCCCGCAGGGCTTGTGACCAATCCCTTCATACCCATAATCTGAATCATTTGCGCCCACGAGCCTCTTGCGCCCGATTCGATGATAGTCGCAATCGAGTTGCCCGGCTCAAAGTGGCGCTTTGATTCATCGGTAATTCGGTTCTTGATATCGGTCCAGGTTTCGATGACCTTGATGTAGCGCTCGTGATCGGTGAGGAGTCCGTTATTATACTGATCGCGAATTTGGGCGATCGCATCTTCCCCTTCTTTAATCAGTCGATCTTTAATGGAAAGCTTTGGTACGTCATCCATACCCCATGAGAGGCCTGAATGAGTTATGTACTCATAGGCAAGATTTTTAATCTGATCGAGCAACTCCACGGTTTTTTCCCGCGATTCGTCCGCAATCATCGATGCGACTATTTGTTTGAGCGCGTTCCTGTCAAGCGTCTTGTTCAAAAAGTCATGGCTTTCCGGCATCACCTTGTTGAATATGATGCGCCCGACCGAGGTTTCAATACTTGCACCGTCTACGGTTACCAGAATAGGTTGCTGCAATTTAATATGACCGAGTTTGTATGCAAGCTCTGCCTCATCAGAATTTGCGAAGTACTTGAGTCGTTCATCCTTTTTCTTCGCAAGCAAGAGCGTGAGGTAATATACGCCCCACACGATATCCTGGTTTGGGATCGTGATGGGTTCTCCGGTTGCTGGCTTGAGCAAGTTTTTGTCTGACGCCATAATGTTTTCGGCTTCCTCCTTTGCCTCATCGGTGAGCGGCAGATGAACAGCCATCTGGTCACCGTCAAAGTCCGCGTTAAATGCGGCGCAGACGAGCGGATGGAGCTGAATTGCTTTTCCTTCGATGAGGACGGGTTGAAAGGCCTGGATGCCGAGGCGGTGCAGGGTTGGCGCGCGGTTTAAGAGTACGCGCGTGCCCTTGGTGACTTCGTCCAGGATATCCCACACCTCCATATGTCCCTCATCGATGTAGCGGTTTGCACTGCGCACGTTATGCACGAGTTCCCGCTGGATGAGTTTGGAAATGACGAAGGGACGGTAAAGTTCCAGGGCCATTTGTTTAGGCAAGCCGCACTGTGACAATGATAGATGGGGCCCGGCGACAATCACTGAACGGCCGGAATAATCAACGCGCTTGCCGAGCAGATTTTGACGGAAGCGGCCTTGTTTGCCTTTGAGCAAATCGGCGATGCTCTTGAGCATGCGTTTCTGTCCGGTGGATGCGGTGACTGTTTTTCCGTGTCGCGCGTTATTATCGATTAACGCGTCAACCGCTTCTTGGAGCATTCTTTTTTCATTGCGCTGGATGACCTCCGGAGCTTTCAGCTCCTTCAGGCGTTTGAGACGGTTATTGCGGTTGATGACGCGGCGGTAGAGATCGTTGAGGTCCGAGGTCGCAAAACGACCGCCGTCGAGTTGCACCATGGGTCGCAAGTCGGGCGGGATTACCGGCAGAGCAGTGAGAATCATCCACTCCGGTTTTATTTTATTGGCGAGTAATGACTTGATAAGACGAGACCGCCGTATGAGTTTTTTCCTTTTTGAGGGTATGCAGGTTGCAATGTCTTTATCAAGGTCTTTGATGAGCTGCTTGAGATCTAATTTCTGCAAGAGTAGCCGGACGGCCTCGGCCCCTATGCGCGCCTCAAAGACGTGGCCGTATTTCAGCGAGAGATCCTGATAGGCATTTTCAGAAATGATGCTCTTCACCTGCAGGCCGCGCAGTTCCTTCTTGGCTGTGTCGAAAGCTTCCTCAAGATGCGTGAGCTTCTCGAGTTTCTGGGCGTTCAGATTCATGATTTCTTCAGAAATCTGCTGCTCGATTTTTTCAGACGCACCGCCGCCCTGCAGGAGTTTCGATTTTTTCCCCTGCACCTCGCTCAATTTTCTGTCAAATTCATTCTCTATTTGCTTGCGCTTGCTTTTAAGCTCTTCCTGGATCTGCTGCGTGGTTTCCTGGCGCGCCGACTCGTCGACATCGGTGACAATAAAACTCGCAAAATAGATAATCTTCTCAAGATCCTGTACGGACATATCAAGCACCAGTCCGATCTTGGATGGAATGCCGCGAAGGAACCAAATGTGAGATACTGACGCAGCGAGATCAATATGCCCCATACGCTCACGACGCACGATGCTCCTCGTCACCTCAACCCCGCATTTATCGCAAATGATACCTTTGTAGCGGATTTTTTTGTATTTCCCGCAATAACACTCCCAGTCCTTTGAAGGTCCGAAGATGCGCTCACAAAACAAGCCATCGCGCTCCGGTTTCTGGGTGCGGTAGTTGATTGTTTCGGGATTCAATACCTCGCCATGCGACCACTTGTGGATCACGTCGGGCGATGCGAGTTTCAGGCGGACACTGTCGAAGTCAATGACCTTCTGCTGCTCGATCGGCATGAATGTCGTCTTGGTAGAAGAAGGGGTGGACATAAGAAGCTCAAAATTCAAAATTCAAAATTAAAAATGAAAAATTAACAACGCCGATTATTTTTCGGTTTTGATCACTTTGTGTTCTTTCAGTAACTCGACGTCCAGGCACAAGCCCTTCAGTTCTTTAATGAGGACGTTAAAGGATTCAGGCACATTCAGCTTGTCGATTTTATCGCCCTTAATAATTGCCTCATAGGCCTTGGATCGGCCGGGAACATCGTCTGATTTAATGGTCAGAATTTCCTGCAAGGTATGCGCGGCTCCGTACGCTTCAAGCGCCCATACTTCCATTTCGCCGAAGCGCTGGCCGCCGAATTGCGCCTTGCCGCCGAGCGGCTGCTGGGTAACGAGTGAGTAGGGGCCGATTGAGCGTTGGTGAATTTTATCTTCAACTAAATGGTTCAGCTTCATGATATAGGCGTGACCAACCGTAGTTTTTTCATCAAAAGGCATGCCGGTCTTGCCGTCATAGAGCTGCAGCTTACCATCCGCGGGCCAGCCTGCTTTTTTGAGCTCCGCTTTGATGACTTCTATTGAAACGCCATCAAGCGCCGGGCTTGCGATTTTATACTTGAGCGTATGCGCTGCAAGGCCGAGATGCGTTTCGAGGAGCTGACCGAGGTTCATGCGCGAGATAACGCCCAGAGGATTCAAAATGATATCAATCGGCGTGCCGTCCTGAAGGCATGGCATATCTTCTTGCGGCACAATGCGTGAAATGACCCCCTTGTTGCCGTGCCGTCCGGCGAGTTTGTCGCCCACCTGAACTTTTCTGGTTTGAGCAACGGTCACCTGGATTGTCTTGATGACGCCCGCAGGCAGTTTGTCACCCGAGTCGCGCGAAAATATTTTTATGTCAACAACCTTGCCGTGCTCGCCGTGCTCAAGATAGAGGGATGAGTCGCGCACATCCTTTGCCTTTTCGCCGAAAATAGCGCGAAGCAGTTTCTCTTCTGCAGAAAGTTCAGTTTCGCCCTTGGGAGTGATTTTGCCGACTAAGATGTCGCCGGAGGCAACCTCTGCGCCGAGTCGGATAATACCTTCGTTGTCCAGGTTTCGTAATTTTTCTTCGGAGATGTTCGGGATATCGCGGGTGACGATTTCAGGACCCAGTTTGGTATCACGCACGTCAACGGAAAAATCTTCAATATGGATAGAGGAGTATCGATCGTTTTGAACGACGCGGCTCGAGATGAGAATCGCGTCTTCGTAATTGCCGCCTTCCCAGGACATGTATGCCACAAGCACGTTTTGACCGAGTGCCAGCTCGCCGTTGTCGGTTGCCGCACCGTCGGCAATCGGCTGACCGGCCTTCACGTGGTCGCCTTTATTGACGATGGGCCGTTGGTTCATTGAGGTGAAGGCGTTGGATCGGTTAAATTTCATAAGATCAAAACTATGGCTGCCTGATTTTGTCTTGAGCTGAATTTTGTTTGACTGCACCGCCATTACCTCACCGTCTTCCGGTGCGGTGAGCACCTGCCCGGAGTCTTGCGCTGCGCGCGCTTCGATGCCGGTGCCGACGATCGGCGCTTCAGGTCGCACCACCGAGACTGCTTGCCGCTGCATATTCGTTCCCATGAGCGCGCGCACGGCGTCATCATGTTCGAGGAAGGGGATGAGGGAAGTAGAGACTGAAATAATTTGATTGGGCGCAACGTCCATGTAATCGATTTTTTCAACGCGATCATACTTGGGCGTGCCATGGCTTCTGATTTCGGCGTATTCTTTGGTAAAGAATCCTCTCCCATCAATGGGCGTGGTTGCGGCGGTGGTGTTGCATCGCTCCTCGGTAAACGCGTCGAGGTAGACGACCTCGTCGGTGACGCGTGGCTTGATGGGGATGGTGCCCAGATTTTTAATGCCGGCTATTTTCTTGGCAATCGCCTCTGTAATGGCCTCGGCCGTACGCACAACGACCTCCTTTTTACTGTCAACGATATCTTCTCGGGTAATCTCGCCGGTGGTGTGACGAGGATCATTGGGAATGTCGTGAATAACCTTTCGGAATGGCGTTTCAATGAGCCCAAACTCATTGACACGCGCGTATGAAGCGAGATGGCCAACGAGGCCGATGTTGGGACCTTCGGGTGTAGCGATCGGACAAATGCGGCCGTAGTGGGTGCGATGCACGTCGCGTACCTCAAAGCCAGCGCGCTCGCGTGATAGTCCGCCCGGACCCATGGCTGAAAGTCTGCGCTTATGCTCGAGTTCCGAAAGCGGGTTTGTCTGGTCCATGAATTGTGAGAGCTGTGAGCTCATGAAAAATTCCTTGATGGCGCCGATCACCGGTCGCGCATTAATCAATTGGTTGGGTGTCAGGGTGTTGATATCAAGGGTTGACATGCGGTCCTTGATGATGCGCTCCATTCGTGCCAGACCGACGCGAAACTTATTCTGCACAAGCTCGCCCACCGCGCGAATGCGGCGGTTGCCGAGGTGGTCAATGTCGTCGGCTTGCTCCTGCGTAATGTTGAGACGAATAATTTCTTTGATAATTGCAATCAAATCCTCCCGTCGAAGTATGCGCGTCGTTTTGTTATTGGGAATATCAAAGCCGAATCGGGTGTTAATCTTATACCGGCCCACGCGTCCAAAGTCGTAGCGATCGAAATTGAAGAACATGGAGTGGATGAGATTGCGTGCGTTGTCCGTCGTCGCAAGATCGCCAGGCCGGATTCTCCGGTACACTTCTTTTAAACCATCCGCTTCGTCCTTGGCTACATCTTTATCGATGGTTGCCTTCATGAATTTAATCTCGGGGTGCGTATCAACATCCTTAAAAATGTTGAGCAGCTCTTCATCGTTTGATGTGCCGAAGGCGCGCATTAAAGAAGTTATCGGCACTTTTCTCTTGCGATCAATTTTTACGTAGATGACGTTGTTTGCGTCAGTTTCAAGTTCCAACCACGCGCCGCGATTTGGGATAATCTTAGCGCCGTAACAGTTCCGGCCGCGAACCAGTTCAGAGGTGAAGAAAACGCCGGCGCTTCGAATAAGTTGCGATACCACCACGCGCTCCACGCCATTGATGACAAAGGTGCCGCGATTCGTCATGCGCGGTATGTCGCCCAGGTAGATTTCCTGCTCCTTGATCTCGCCGGTTTTTTGGTTGACGAGGGTTACTTTTACCTTGAGCGGCGCTTCGTAGGTTGTGTTGCGCGCTTTAGCCTCTTTTTCGTTAAACTTCGGCTCGTCCAGATAGTAATTTTCAAAATAAAGTTCGAGATCTCTGCCGATAAAATCTTTAATTGGTGATATTTCTTCGAAAAGCTCCTTCAGACCCTCGGCAAAAAACCACTGGTAGGATTTCTGCTGAATCTCGATGAGATTCGGTAAGAGTATCGTTTCTTTCTGGGACGTAAAGAAACGCCGCGTCGCCTCTTGGGCGGTATCGGGTTGACGTGTGTGGGTGTCCGTGTTAGTCGGCATGGCCGGTTGATTCAATAAACACAAAATCGCCCGTTAAAGGCATAATTACAGCGCACGAAATATGGCGTCGTAACTCACGTACCGGGGGACGATTATTTTTTGTGCAACAAAAATTTTTTCCCCCGGACAGCCGGAGGATTGGTAATGGTTACTTACTTTACTTTTGCCTTCAAGCTTACGCTCGAAGCGAGAAACATGAAGCCTATATTACTAGCTTCTCAAGAGCTTGTCAATACCTACTGTCGAGGTACCCTTCTTTGGTGTAGAAAAGGATTATGAATGGCTAACCTTAGCCTAGTTTCAGGAAAACTGTATTTTTCCCTTTTGTCAAATTTAATACTTGTCTGCGAGACAAGCCGAAGGCGCAGTCGAGCAGGTACAAGTATTAAACCCTGAGCGAAGCCCCGGCGAAGCCGTGGGCGGAGTCGAAGGGTCTCACCATCAGCATGTCTCCTAGTGTACCGCAGAGCGGAAATACTATGAGAACCCCGCATACGCGGGGTCATCCTGAGCGAAGTCGAGCTTAGCTCGACGAGCCGAAGGATCCCACCGTCATCCTGATCCGCCCTGGGCGGAGAAGGATCTCGGGCGCATGCCCGCTTCCACCGAACTTGAATATGCGAGGCTCGTCCCGGCTGAACGCCGGGGACGGCCCGCACTAGCCTATCTCCCGCGTATGTGGGGGGAGTCGAAGGGTCTCCCATTTGTATCGCCCATTTTTGTAAGATCCCCCACGGCTTGCCGCGGGGTATGAATCCCGCCGAGCCCCGACGTATCGTCGGGGCGAGGCACCTGCGAAGGGGGAGGCAGCGATCCGCCCTGGGCGGAGAGCGTCGGAAGGGGGAAACGCGTGTGAAGGGTTTCCCCCTCCGAGTTGATTTACCGCCTTTCAGTGAGTTGCTTATCTGCGGTAAAAGGAGCCAGTAGCATAGCTCCGTCTCGCACGACGAAAGCGTCAGTATCCTTATCAAATGCTCCATCACCGTTATCGATATAGAGATGGGCGCCGTACGATTTTCCTAAGTTGAGCGCTTGCGGAATTGCAACGGACACGATTTCTGAAATGCCTTCGGCAAGAAGCGGAGAGGCTGCGATAATGTACCGATCGTTTTGGGCTAGAGCCGATACGGCAACAAAACCCGGCTTTTCAAGTATGACGAGATCAATCACCACCGCTGTTCCTGCGTATTGATTTTTTATTTCTATGCCACTTGCACCAGATACCGCAATAGAAACCGGCTCGCTCGGGCATTCGTAGATCAAGGTAAAATTCAGGAGCGGAATCTTTTGACAATCAGATGAAGTGCTTCTCGTACTGCAGGTAAGCTTTTCACCGTCAGCATAATAGTCAGGCGAAGCTTTCGCTGATGCCGGAATTATTTTGAGCAGATTGTTGGCTCCTTCAACCCGCCGAAACGAGCTGGTGCAGTATTGCTGGTATTGCTGGACAGTAAGAAGATTGTTAAGAGTGTTCTGAATTTTTTCCTGTTTCATTCGTGCCTGCTCCAGCGCATGGCGCTCGTTTTTTTGCAAGCGTGTGATAACGACAATCAAACCGATGGCCGCTATCATTACTAAACCGATAGTCACGGGGACATGCCGTTTCATGGTTTTCCTGACTTTTCAATATCTTCTTCAAATTCCGCGGGCTGACCCTCGATTTTTTCAATCACGTCGGCGATGGCAAGTTTCTTTTTTCTCTCGCCGGTTGCTTCAAAGACGACTCTGCCGCGATCAAGCAGTATGAGCCGGTCACCATAGTGCAGCGCGTGGCTGATATTGTGTGTAATCATGAGCGTAGTTACCTTGCTCTCGTGGACCACTTCCTCGGTAATTTTAAGTATCTCAACGCTCATGCGCGGATCCAAGGCGGCCGTATGCTCATCTAAGAGCAGTAGTTTGGGATGAGTCACGGTCGCCATTAAGAGGGCGATGATTTGTTTCTGCCCGCCAGAAAGCAGATCAATCCGGTCGTCGAGCCGTTTTTCAAGCCCGAGTTTAAAATGCTCGAGCAGAGTTTCAAACTCTTTTTTCCAGGCGAGCTTCACGCCCTTGCGCAGGCCGATGCGCTGCGTGCGCAGCTTGGCCATGGATAGGTTCTCCGCAATGGACATGGAGACGATAATACCTTGGTTCGGATTCTGCCATACCCGCGAAATAAAGCGGGCGCGTTCATGTTCGGGCATACGGACGATGGATTTTCCTTCAAGGACGATGTTGCCAGAATCCAGCAACAGCGAGCCTGCAATGCTATTGAAAAGAGTTGTTTTGCCGGCCGCATTGCTGCCAATTACCGTGATGAATTCACCGCGTGACGCAGTGAGCGATAAATCACGGAGCGCCACAATTTCGCTTGCAGTGCCGGGATTATAGACCTTTCGCAAATTATTAATAACGAGAAAGGGCTCCATAGGTTTTTCGAGTTCCTCGCGCAACAAGCGCAACGACCACAATGAGCGCGGTGATGAGTTTTAGGTCAGTCGCAGGAAGACCCAGCCGCAGACTGATGCTGATGATGAGCTGATACACGACTGATCCTATGATGACGGCGGCTGAAAGATACGGAATGGCATCCCGTCCCACGAGCGCTTCCCCGACCATATAACCGGCAATGCCCAGAATAATTAATCCGATGCCCATATTGATATCGACAAAGCCCTGATATTGGCCAACAAAAGCGCCGGACAGGCCTACGAAAGCGTTTGAGAGACTCAAACCAATGAATTTCGCGACATTCGGGCTTCTGCCGAACGATCGTACAGTTGCTTCGCTGTCGCCGGTGCCGCGAATGAACATGCCGATTTCCGTTTTCAGGAACCAGTCGACAAAGAATTTTGCCGCAAGGACAATGATCGTGAGGTAGAGAATGACCAGCAGGTCGTTAATCGGCGTCTTGAGCCATGCAAGAATATTTTCTTGATTGAGGAGCGAGAGGTTTGGTCTGCCCATGAGGCGCAGGTTAATGGTGTAGAGCATGCTCAAGGAAACGATGCCGGAGAGAATTTTACCGATCCCCACTTTGATATGGAGCCATGCGGTGAGCGCACCGGCGGCAAAACCGGCGATGAAACCAAGGACGAGCGCAACCAATGCAGGCTGTCCTGACTTGAGGGCGAGCGCGGCAATCGCCGCGCCCGTGACAAAGCTGCCGTCCACGGTAAGGTCCGGGAAACTTAAAATGCGGAAGGTGAGGAACACCCCAAAAATTGCAAGGCTGTAGAACAAACCAAGCTCGAGGGACGTTGCAAGAATATCAAACATCCGCCGGTGTCTCGATTGCTTACTGGTAAATTTGTTTGGCTGACTTGATAAGATCCTCGGGTAAGCTCACCCCGATTGCATCAGCGGTCTTGGTGTTGAGAAAGACATCGGCATCAGTCACGCCCAGCACCGGAATCGTGCCGGGATCCTCTCCCGTAAGAACGCGAATTGCAATCTCACCGGTTCTCACACCAACCATGAAGTAGTTGGTGCCCAGCGTTGCAAGTCCGCCCTTCTCGATGCCCGATTGATCGATCGTGATGAGTGGCTTCTTATTTTCAAGAGCGACCTTAACGAGCGATTCCTGACCGGCGAGAATGGTGTTGTCCGGCAGCATGTAGAACGCGTCCACGCGGCGCACAATGGAGCGTGCCGCAGCAAGAATCTCACCAGTATTGTTTGCCGGCGCCGTAATAACTTGCACATTAATTTTGCCCGCTTCTTTCCGTGTCTGTTCGAGCGCAAAGCGCGCATTGGCCTCCCCGGGGTTATAGACCACACCCAGCCGCCGGACACTCGGTACCAGCTGTTTCAGCAGCTCAAGGTGTTCCTTGTACAGCGTGATATCGCTCGTGCCAGTGACATTGGCGCCCGGTTTCTCACTCGATTTCACGAGCCCCGCGCTCAACGGGTCGGTTACCGCGCCGAATACGATAGGCCGTTCCTTAATCAAGTTGACGACTGCCTGACTTGCGGGCGTGCCAAGCGGCATGAATAAATCGTAGTCGCTCGAGGCGAATTTTTGTGCGATTGATACATTGACGGTCTGATCGCCTTGCGCGTTCTGGAAATCAAAGACAACATCGACGCCCTCCTTATATCCGGCGTCCTCAAACGCCTTCACGATGCCTTTATTGATTTCATCAAAAACCGGATGCGAGGTGATTTGCGTAACGCCAATCTTAACGGCGTCCTCTGCGATTTGCGACTGATTATACAGCGCATACCCTCCGAGACCGAGAATGATCAGGATGATAATCCAGCGCACTGTTTTATTGTCCATAGAGTTTGGATTAATGATAATTCACGATAAGGAATGGGGCTGTTTCGTATACTAGCATGAATATAATTTCGTTCAAGAGCGCCTACGGAAGTAATTTTCTCATATCACGCAATTTTTCATAGAGATTATACAAGAAGGGATTGTAAATGAAGTCGAAGCTGCCGGGACTGTTAACTGCCGTACCGCCAAAGCCGGCCTTGAAGCGACTGAACCCTGCCCAGGTCGGATTGGTTGCATCATCAGGCGCATATCCCCAGAAATCATAGAAGCCCATAGTGTGTTCTTTCGCTTTTTTTATCGCCTCCCATTGCAGGAGGTAGGGTGCCATGAGATGCCGGAAATGGTAATCAAACCCGCCATGCAGGTACGTCATGGTCGGGTAGTGCATGAGGTAGAGGTTTGCGGCGATGGGACGGTTTTCATAGGATGCCCAGTTAATGAAAACCGTCGATCGGTTCGGATCCGCATCGAGCAGGAGCTTGTAATACCGTCGGTTATGCGATCGGATTCGGTTGCGCCGCTTTGATTTTTCGAGCAGATTGAGAAAGTGCGAGAGTCCCAGCTCATCCTGCGACCAGAAAACCTGCACGCCTTTTTTCTCCGCAAGCCGTATATTATAACGGGTCTTTTCCTTAAATCCTGCAAAGAGTTCATCATGCGGGCGGTCGAGGTTGAGATAGAGCGTTGTTTTCGGCTGGATGGGTCGAGAGGGTTTCATCACCATACTCATCAGTTCCGGCACCGGGATATTCGGTTCAATGCGACAGAAGATTTCTTCGCGCCGCCGCGTTGCGATGGTGATGTCCCGAATCTGACTTAGAATCAGTTCAAGAGCCTCTTTTCGTTCATCTGCGGAAAGCGTGGGCAAAAGGATCGGGCCTTTTGGCGCGTAGAGATAGTCTTTTCCAAAGGCAAGCTTGTTTGTATAGAGTAGGCAGTGTGCAACAAGGCGATCCCCGTCGTAGACGTTGAGCTGCCAGTTTTTTCTCCCTTGCAGGGTTAAAAAACGTTTCCAGAATTTACTCTGCAGAAACGACCCCAAGGGAAACTGCTCCAGATACTGGTCGTAGTTGTGCGCATTTAAGGAGACGTCCATCCCCGTATAACTATGCCCTCGTGCTAAGTATTTTTAGTGCCTCCTTTATTTTGTCTGACAGTTCTTTTGTTTCTGCGGGTATTTGCCGTATCGCTTTTCTAATTTCGTTATCCCGGTAGCCAAGGGCAGCAAGAGCCTCCAGCAACTGGATATTTTCAGTAATGCTCATACCGGACGTTATGTCTCTTTCGCTGACGGTGATTTTTTCCTTGAGTTCGACGATGATGCGCTCGGCGGTTTTCTTGCCGATCGAAGTGACCTTCTGCAGCAGCGCCGGGTCGCCGTGGATAATCGCTTTCTTGATGTCCGGAAGGGGCGCCACGGAGAGCACGCCCAGTGCAATCTTGGGGCCGACGCCGGAAATGCTTATGAGCCGTTCAAAAAAATCAAGTTCATCAATACTGGCAAATCCGTAGAGTTCAATGGTGTCTTCTCGGACGTGCGTGTACACGAAAAGGGAAATATTTTCCCCCACGCTGATGCTCTCGAGAAGAGAGTTGGTGATGTGTAGTCGGTACCCGGTGTTCTCGTCAACCGTCAGTATAATGTACCGCTCCTTCTTGA
>CAZQTS010000008.1:19462-20958 GCA_964596475.1 uncultured Gammaproteobacteria bacterium | reverse complement strand
GCGCCTGCCTGCGTGAATATATCGCCTTCTTTGATCAGTTCCTCGATGACTGCATCGGGGATAGGCTTAAAGCTTACGACCGATCGCGCGACGCCAGAGGCCTGTTTTTTTGTTTTTGTATTTGTGACGACAACCGCAGCAACCGTTTCAGGTTTGGCGTGGGCGTAGCTTTTTAGAGACTTTCGCGCCTGCTCTGCATTCTTGGGCTTTTCGATGATTGTTCCGTTAAGAACAACCACCAGATCAGCGGTGATAAGGATTGCCGGCCCGGTTATTTTTTTTAAAAGCGCTTCGGCCTTTGCTTTGGCGAGCGCTACCGTAAGTTTTTCAGGGTCAGGGTGCCGGATAGCTTTCTCATTAACATCGGCGTGCATGATTTCATACGGCACACCGATCGAGTCCATGACCATTTTCCGTTGCGGTGATGCAGAGCCTAGAATAATTTTCATAAGACGGCTTTAAGCACGGTATCAAATCCGGGCAGGAGTCTGTACTTTTTAGCTTCTTCCGGTGCGATCCAAACAAACCGTTGTGCTTCCCAATCCAAAGCGATTTTATCGGTATCTATTTCCACGAGAATCGGGTGCACGATCCAGGTTTTAATATATTCCGCCGCTTCCTGTTCAAATAGTTTTCCTTGTCGTATGGATATAATATGTTCTTCATTCAATCCTAACTCCTCGCGCAGCTCCTCTGTTACTTTTCCTTCAATTGGTTTTGCCTCGTCAAGAAACCCGGAAATCCCGTTCCAGTAATTTGGATAAAAATGTATATCAGGGCTACGTTTCACGAGTAGAATTTTATCTTTGTATTTCACCACGCAGTTGATTACCGGCGCGCGCCGGAGGTTGGTGTAATCGGTTTGTCCGGGCTTGGGTTTGAAGGAGCTTCTCAACATTATGCTTTTTTGTAACAGACTTCGGTAGAGGTGTTAATCCCTGAGCTTGTCGAAGGGCGGATGCGGGCTAAGGCAGTTTTGAATTTCCGCCATTCGTCGGAGATTCTTCTCCGCCCGGGGCGGATCAGAATGACAGAGGGCTCGCCTGCGAGAGGCGGGCACAGGGAGGTTGTCATTACGAGGAGCGTAGCGACATGGTAATCTCATAGGGGATTGCCACACGCGGCCGCTTGTGGCGGCCGCGCTCGCAATGACAGAGGACCCAATACTACCTTCTTTTCCGTTTCCGCGTCTTCCGCATCGGCACGGTTTCGCGGAAGGTGACGCTCGGGTGTCCTTTGGCATACCCTTTGCGCACGAACCGACCGGTCACTGCGCTTTTGATAACTTTCTTTGTTTTCTTCATGGTTTTATCAGTTTTCTTTTTACTTCACTGGGATCCTTCGGCTCTCCGCCCTGGGCGGATTCGCTCAGGATGACTCTGCGAGTCATTTTTTTTCATAATTCTTAATTCTTTATTCTTGATTTTTTCACTTTCTGCTCTGCGCCTTACGCCAAATGCGAGGCCAATAAGTACCCAAGAGTAGTATAGCTCCCC
>CAZQTS010000008.1:7906-19452 GCA_964596475.1 uncultured Gammaproteobacteria bacterium | reverse complement strand
CTACAATGAGAGCAAGGTAGCCCGGCACATCTAGCCAGTTAAACGATGTTATAAATTGAGAAGAAATTAAAAAGGTTAATCCGCCTCCAAAGACAGCGGCGATGATCCACCCTTGAGTTACACGTTGATTTAACTGCATCCCGTCGTTTCCCCGCAGTCAACGCATAAAAGACAGCTGCCGTTGCGCTTCATTTTAATACTCCCGCACTCAGAACACTGATCACCGGTAAATCCCTGCTTGATGGCGCTCGAACGATCAGAAATATGCGTATCGTGCAGTGCGGTTTCGGCCTTGATGGTCATGGTTGGCAGCGCTGATTGTCCCCAGCCTTCAGTATTGCTTTGCGTGGTTGTGCCGGCACCCAGGGCTTGGGGTTTGCCAAGTTTCGTGTGCGCGCCATTGACCTGCACCAAGTCCTCGCGTCCCAAGTATTCGTATCCCAGCACACGGAATACGTAATCCAGAAGCGAGGTCGCCATTTTCACGTTCGGATGCCCTTCAACAATGCCTGCCGGCTCAAATCGCGTGTAGGTAAAGGTGTCGACAAACTCCTCGAGCGGCACCCCATACTGCAGGCCCTTGGAAATTGCGATGGCAAAGCAATTCACCAAACTTCGGTACGCAGCACCTTCCTTGTACATGTCAATGAAGATTTCGCCCAGGCGACCGTCCGGATACTCGCCGGTGCGCAGAAATAGCTTGTGTCCGCCAACCCGTGCTTCCTGCACAAAGCCGTATCGTTGCGGCGGCAGGTCGCGTTTCAAGAGTTTTCGGGCAATCGCGTCGCTGTAGACTTTCGCCGAAACCTCCTCATCCACGTCATCGGTTTCAGAAAGCGACAGAATTGATTCATCATCAGTCACCGTGTTCAACGGTTGGGAGAGCTTGGAGCCGTCTCGGTAGAGCGCAACTGATTTGAGCCCGTATTTCCAGGAGAGCCAGTGCACCTCGGCAACATCGGCAATCGTAGCGGTCCTGGGCATGTTAATCGTTTTGGAAATCGAGCCGGAGAGGAACGGTTGGACTGCGCCCATCATGGCAACATGCGCCTTGTATTGGATAAACCGCTTGCCCAAGGCCCCGCACCGGTTGGCGCAATCAAAAATTGGATAATGCTCCTCTTTGAGATCAGGCGCGCCTTCAATGGTCATCGTGCCGATCACGTACAGATTTGCCTCCTTGATCTCCTCCTTTGAGAAACCGAGCGACTGCAGGATATGCAAACCAGGATCAGCAAGTGTTTCCTCGCTTAAACCGATACGCAGGAGCGTCTCTTTCGGGATAATCGTCGGGTTGAAGGCGAACTGGATATCAAAGGATTGCGCGACTTCGGCATCGATCTTTTTGATTTCGTCATCAGTAAATCCCTTGGCTTTCAGTGTCTCGGGATTGATATGCGGTGCGCCGTGCAGGGTGCCGTAGCCCAAAGCATATTTTTCTATTCGTTCTATTTGCTTCTGTGAGTAGCCGAGTCGCTTGAGGGCTTTCGGAAGGCTCCGGTTGATAATTTTTAAATAACCGCCGCCCGCAAGTTTCTTGAATTTTACGATGGCAAAATCCGGTTCAATGCCGGTGGTGTCGCAGTCCATGACCAGTGCAATGGTGCCGGTTGGCGCGATCAGGGTGGCCTGCGCATTACGATACCCGTACCGCTCTCCTAAACGGAGCGCCTCATCCCACGCGTCACGCGCGGCAACAAGCAGGTAGTTGGGCGTGTAGGCCGGATTGATGCCCTGGGGTTTGATATCAATTTTCTCATATTCGGAAGCAGGAGCGTTATAGGCAACACGCCGGTGGTTCCGCATCACGCGCAGCATCTCTTCTTTATTGTGCTCGTAGCGAGCAAACGGGCCTAACACGTGCGCCATTTCAGCACTAGTTACATACGAAACCCCGGTCATGACGGCGCTAATGGCTGCGGCAATATGGCGACTTTCGACGGAATCATAGGGAATACCCATGGTCATAAGAATGGTGCCCAAATTGGCGTAGCCTAAGCCCAGGGTGCGGTAGAGGTAGCTTCGCCAGGCAATCTCACGGCCAGGGAATTGGGCCATGAGTACGGAAATTTCAAGGGTAATGGTCCAGAGCCTTACCGCGTGCTTGAATGTCTCAACATCAAAGACAGCGTCGTCTTTGAGGAAATGCGCGAGGTTGATTGAGGCAAGATTACAAGCGGTGTCATCGAGGAACATATATTCGGAGCAGGGGTTGGATGCGGTGATGGGACCGTCGTTTGGGCAGGTATGCCAATCGTTGACCGTGGTGTGGAATTGAAGGCCCGGATCAGCGGACGACCACGCTGCGTAGTTGATGGTGTCCCAGAGTCTTTGCGCCGGCAGCGTTTTTGCAATCTCGCCGCTCGTACGATAGATAAGGTTCCAATCCTGTTTTTTGTCAACCGCCTCCATGAAGTCATTGGTTACCCGCACCGAGTTATTTGAATTTTGACCGGATACGGTATTGTACGCCTCGCTCTCAAAATGCGTGTTGAACGTTTGCAGATTCATCGATGGGTAGCCCTGCGTGGTGAGATCCAACGCGCGGATAATGTAGTTGAGAGGCAGCTTGCGCTTGAGCGCCTGCTGCACCGCTGTTTTAAGCTTCTCGTTTGTAGAAAAATCAGTGGTTTTTTCCTCGGTTGCAACCCTCATGATTTTATCCAGGAAATGGCTGGTATTCCACGATCCGGAAATTAACGCGGCGACTTTTTGTTCTTCGGTCATCTTCCAGTTAATGAACCGTTCTGCATCCGGATGGTCGATGTCCACCACCACCATTTTTGCGGCGCGGCGCGTGGTACCGCCGGACTTGATTGCTCCTGCAGCGCGGTCAAAAATCCGCAAGAACGACATCATGCCCGACGACCTGCCGCCGCCGGAAAGCCGCTCGCCTTCAGCGCGAAGATTCGAGAAGTTTGATCCTGTACCTGAACCATATTTAAAAAGTCGCGCCTCGCGGGTAGCCAGATCAAAAATACCACCTTCGTTAACCAAATCGTCTGATACGGACTGGATAAAGCATGCGTGGGGCTGGGGGTGGGTATAGGAATCAGGGGACAGCTCGAGAACGCCGGTGTCGGGATTGACAAGGTAGTGGCCTTGGGGCGTTCCGGTGATGCCGTAGGCATAGGCAAGCCCGGTATTGAACCATTGCGGTGAGTTGGGAGCGCCTATTTGCTTGATAATCATGTAGGTCATCTCGTCCTCGTAGGTGTGGGCATCCTCCCGTGAGCGGAAATAGCCATATTTTTCACCCCACGAGCGCCAGCAACCTGCCATTCGATGAGCGACCTGCTTAATTGATGTTTCCATGCCAAGCACCGGATCGCCGCGCTGGTCAAGGAGGGGATTGCCCTGCGCGTCAAGCTGCGGCACCCCTGCTTTGCGCAGGTATTTTTGGGCTAAAATATCGGTTGCGATCTGTGTCCAGAAGGTCGGCACCTCAACAGCCTTGATTTCCGCAATTATTTTGCCATCCGGATCACGGATAATCGAATTTCGCTTCTCGTAGGTGAACAAGGAAAAGACACTCGACCCTTTCTTGGTCCAGACTCTTGCAATTTTGAGTCCTGCGTTGCGTGCTTTAATAGGTTCGCCTCGATAACTTTGTTTCTTGGCCTCTAAAGGAAGCTTTTTGTCCTTATACGTAGCATAATAGTCGGCAATCGAGCTGAAATCATTGTCAATCAACACTTTGTTTACGACTGATCGAACATCATCACTTGTCACCTGACCATCTCTATGTTCTTGCTCAAGCCGTTTCACCGTCTGTTGTACAACTTTGCTTGAGATGGGGTTATCCTTGAGTTTGAGAACTTTGATAACAAATTTAAGAGAATTGATGAGCTTTTCAGCATCAAAGCTTTCGGTTCGACCGTTCCGTTTAATAATCGTGTGAAGCATGGGGATTTCGGAGAAGCGTTTTGATGGCTAGCATTCGCTAAAAAGTTACCGTGGCCGCAAGAGGCCAACCCGCCTCTGCGCCTAGAGCGGATTTCGGCGGGTTTGATTTAGTGCATGTATTGCAGGCTTGCGCCTGCAATACGAGGCTAAGCTGGCAAAAAAATAAGTGCTTACGGCAGAATCGTCGCACCTTTCATAACCATTAACCTTTGACCATTGACTGTTAACGGTCAATTGTTAACTGTTAAGCGTCATTCAGGGGTCAGAGAACACAAGATATAGTGGTATAAGGGTATTATAGCACACAATATCTAGTAGATCAACCTGCCTGCCGGCAGGCAGGGGATTTTAGTCAAACGTGGGTATTCCTAGTATTTTTTTAATTTTTTGTCGGTAAATTCTTCGGTGAGGGTTGCTAAAAACCGCGACAGTGGATAATTGTGCGGCTTGTCCGGTGGATAAGTGCGTTAAAAAATTTTTAACCGCTTCCGCTAGGAGTCCGTCGCTACCTCTCCCCGGTAATAAGCTTGAATAACCACATGCCAACGATTGCGCCGATAAGAGGCCCAATGACGTACATAAGGGAGAACGAGCCAATACCGAGCGCTACGGCAGGGTTGATAATCGCATTTGAAGCGTAGCCGGCAATGTTCAACCCGAGCAGCAGCGAGCCGGCGATCATGAGGCCGCTCACCGATTGGGTAACCCGCCCATACGCAACGGTTGCAACACCGAAGGCGAAAAATAACGCTCCCGCAAGCTCACTTGCTCCGACCAAGAAGGTATCCTCCACGTTGAGGGTTGCCGGCGTGACCACAATAAGCCGTGTTACATACAGAGCAACGAGCGCGCCGATGAATTGAGAAACAAGGTAGCCCAATGCCGGACCTGATTTTATCTTATTGATGGACCATAGGCCTACGGTAATCGCTGGGTTGATATGGGCACCCGAGACAGCGCCAAGACTGTAGACCACCAGGCCGAGCGTCATGGCGGCAAGGACTGACGTGGGAACCGCCGAATCGCCTGCGAGCGAGAAGGCGACGGCCAGCGTGAGGGTAAAGGTACCAAAGGCCTCCGCAAGGTATTTATTCATAAGGGTTATTAATGATTAGGGTGCCACGCACCGCTTATACGCTTTGAAACGCTGCTCGATCCTGCTCCAATTGAGATTATTGAACCAGGTGTCAATGTATGCGGCGCGATCGCTTCCAAAATCGATAAAATAAGCATGTTCGTACACATCCAGGGTGAGAATGGGAAGGGCACCCCAGACGCCGCCCTGGTTATGAAGGTCGCCGGTGAAAATATGCAAACCCTCCTCAAAGGTATCCCAGGCCAGCACTGCCCAGCCGCGGGCAGCCATGCCGCACCCTTTCATGAGCGCTTTGAAATTGTCAAATGAACCCCAAGTCTTTTCAATTTCCTTAAGTATTGCGCCATGGGGTGTTCGCGCCTCACCCATGCAGTCGAAGTAGACGTCATGCAGGTATACGCCGTTCACGGCAAACGTTTCCGCGTCTTTTAACGCACGCAGCTCGCTGTAAGTCTGGTTTGCGGTGTCAAGCTGGACTGATTTCAGCTTCTCCTGAATCTCATCTTTCTTTTTGACGTAGCCGGCATAGAGTTTATCGTGGTGGATCGCATTGGTTTTGTCCGAGATGCCCTGCAATGATTTAAAAGGCAACTCCTTATAAGTGTAGTGTTTCATACTGTGTATACTAAAAATTAAAAATTAATAATGCAAAATTAAAATTCAAAATTTTCAATTTGTAATTTAAATTTTTCATTTTTCATTTTGAATTTGCTTAGCATTTGATTATTGAGATCGAAGCTTTTTAACGACCCGCTTCAGCTGCTTAATGGTGTAGTCAATCTGTGCCTTCGTTATAGCATACCCCATAGTGAAACGTAAAGTCCCGGCGCGGTATTTTTTCGGAAGCCTTAATGCAGCAATCACGTGCGAGGGCCCTGCTTGCGCCGTGCTGCATGCCGAACCAGTGGAGGCGGCGATGCCTGCGCGATCAAGATGGAACACAAGGCTCTCGCCCTCGACATTGGCGATTGATACATGCACGTTATTAGCGATACGCTCGATTCTATCGCCGGACACTCGGCAGTCCGGAATTTCACGCTGAAGCCGGTCCATCAGGTAGTCACGCAAGCCGCTCACCTGTCGTACCTCTCGATGCCGGTGTTGCGAAACGTATCGTAGCGCAGCAGCAAGGCCGACAATCAGAGCGGTCGGTTCAGTACCCGATCGCATATTTTTCTCCTGGCCGCCGCCGTGCAAAAGCGGCGCAAGTGCAATACCGCGATGCACATACAACAACCCTGCCCCTTTTGGGCCATACATTTTACTCGCATCGAGCGAAAGCAGATCGGCATGCAGGCGCGCGACATGCACCTCTAGAAATGCAGGCGCTTGGCACGCATCAACATGGAGCGCGATAATCGGCAGTTTTTTCTTGCCGCGTTCACGGTTGATACCCATCATCGCGCGTCCGATTTCAGCCACCGGCTGTATGGTGCCGATTTCATTTTGTACCCAAATCAGTGAGATGAGCGTGGTTTCTGGTTTGATTGCCATCACAATTTTTCTCGTATCCACAAGACCGTTTTTGTCGCAGGAAACAAAAGTCACCGTGTGTCCCCAACCCCTGATTTGCTTTAGGGTTTCACGTACTGCCATGTGCTCGATGCTCGTTGTGATGATATGTTGACGGCCCGGTTTTTTTGCTGCAATGTATCCCTTAAGCGCGAGATTAATACTTTCGGTGCCGCCGGAGGTAAAAATAATTTCGTCCGAAAGGCAGCCAATGTCTCGTGCAATCGATTTTCTGCATGCAGCAATCGCCTCGCTGGACTTTTGTCCGAGCGTATGTAAGCTCGACGCATTGCCAAACACCTTCTTCCAGTATGGCTGCATGGCGCGCAGCACGAAGGGGGCCACCGGTGTCGTCGCCGCATGATCAAGATAGATGACTGATTTTCTTGGCATAGTGACGCCTACGCTTTATCATACTTAGGGGGTATCAGCAAGCAATTTTTTGAGGGCCGTCATCCTGACCCCGCATACGCGGGGGAAGGATCTCCGGCTTATGCCGGCCCACATTCGTGGGAGATTCCTGCCCGCCGCCAGGCAGGCTTCGCGTCAGTTTGCACGCTCCTCTCCTGAATGCGTTTATGATATGATGAAGGAGTATGGTGAATGAAAACCTAGTGCAGTATGTGCGCAAAGCGCTGGCAGGCGGCAAGGATCTCTTACACCTCCATGCCGAGTTGACGCGGTTCGGATGGTCCGAGTCTGATATTGAGCACGCGATTTTACAAGCGAAACAATCGCCTCTGAAAACAGAAGATGAGCCCTATGTGCTGATTGAGCAGGTGATACGGTATCCGCTTAAGCCATGGGTGAGTGCCGTGGCGCTGGCCGCGGTTGGCCTTTTCATTGCCGTGGCATTTTCATACCAGCGCGGCGATGCCTCTACCGAAACTGCAGGCGTTCGTGGTCCGCTACGGAGGGCAAACACTAATGAGGAGTTTGGGGTAATCGATAAGAAAAAATCATTATTGGAAGAACTGCAAGCGACCTCAACCGATTATTAAGGTATGCAATAGCGGGAGTGTTCGCACTGCGAACACTCCCGCCGCTTTTTCTGCTCAACGCGTTCAATCCTTCGGGTAAATCTTATTCCCCTTTTCGTCGTAAATCGAGATCGCGTTCACCGGACAGCTTTTTGCCGCCTGCAGGATAGTTGCATCAGGATCGCCGTTTTGTTTCTTGACACGTGACAAACCTTCTTGGTCAAGCTCAAAAGTATTCGTCGCGATCGAAACGCACGAGGCAACGCTCACGCACAATTTTCTGTCCACAACTGCTTTATAGGCCATACTATCAGTGTAGCTTGTTTTTTTGTCATCCGCAATAGGCCCACAATAATTTAAAATTAAAAATGCAAAATTTAAATTAAAAATTTAAAATTTTGAATTTCACTTTTTAATTTCACATTTTGAATTTATCAGTCATCCCATTTGTGCGAAGATAACCCGCATGTTATACTGGTTTATTATTGGGGGTGAAAACAAAAAAAATGTCGCGTCATGTGTTGAGTTGGAAAATCGGCGGTGAGGCCGGATTTGGCATTAAGAGCGCAGGACTTACCTTCGCCAAAATGTGCAATCGTGCCGGCTACGAAGTGTTCGGGTATGACGAGTACCCGTCGCTCATCCGCGGCGGCCACAATACCTACGAAGTGACTGTTTCACATCAGCCGGTAGCGAGTACTGCCGAAAATATTGATGTGCTGGTTGCCTTGAATAAAGAGACGTTCACGCGCCACACAAAGGAGCTCACTCATGGATCAGTGGTCATTCACGACAAAAATACCACGCCGCTTGTTCTGAACGCGCGCTTACGGGAGATGAACGTAAAACTGATTCATGTGCCACTCACTGATATTACGAAGCAGGCAAATGGCCCAATCGTCATGCGCAATATTATTGCGCTGGGAGCAACCCAGGCACTCCTGGGTCTCCCCTTTCGATTGCTTTCCGGCGTCATCAAAAAAACGTTCCGCCACAAATCCGAGATACTGATTGCGAACCTCAAGGCCGCGCGGCTCGGTTTCGAGTATGTGCGCACCCACTCCCACCATCTGCATTTCAAAGTGAAATTACCGGTACGGCAGGAGGAGGAAGAATTATTGCTCACGGGCAACGAAGCGATTGCGCTGGGCGCGCTTGCCGCTGGTCTGCAGTTTTACGCCGCCTATCCCATGACTCCTTCATCCTCAATCCTGCACTATCTTGCTGCAAAAGCCCGGTCGCAAAGAATCATCGTCAAACACGCCGAGGATGAGATTTCGGTGATTAACATGGCGCTGGGGGCTTCGCATGCCGGGGTGCGAGCGATGTTAGGCACATCAGGAGGCGGTTTTTCGCTCATGGTCGAAGCGCTGGGGCTTGCCGGTGTGACGGAAACACCCCTCGTGATTGTTGAAGCACAGCGGCCCGGGCCTGCGACGGGTCTGCCAACGTGGACAGAGCAAGGAGACTTACGATTTGTTATGCATGCTGCGCAGGGAGAATTCCCCCGCATGATACTTGCGCCGGGCGATCATGAGGAATGTTTTTATATGACTGCAGAAGCTTTCAACTGGGCAGACCAATATCAGCTTCCCGTCATTATCTTAACCGACAAATTCCTGTCTGAAAGCCACCGAACCGTAAAACCCTTCGATCTGTCGCAGGTCCATATTGATCGGGGGCAGGCGCTCGTGAACGATCGGGTGCTCGCGCGCATGAAGCACTACCAAAGGTACCGGCAGACGGAAACCGGTATTTCGCCGCGATCCATCCCGGGTCAAAAGCGAGGCGTCTACTTGGCAAACAGCGATGAGCACGATGCGTTCGGCTATTCGGACGAGGAGGCCAAAAACCGCATTGCGCAGGTTCGAAAACGGGCTGCAAAGCTCGCAACGGCGGCCCCTCATATTCACGGCGCTCGTCTCTACGGCAATCCCCGCGCGCGCACCACGGTTGTCGGGTGGGGTTCAGTCAAAGGGCCGGTGCTCGATGCACTGGCCTGGCTGCCGTCTTTTATGCAGCGGAAGATTAATTTCCTTCACCTCAATGTGCTCTGGCCGTTTCCAGCCGAAACCGTAAAGAAAATCCTATGGAGGAGCCGCAGGATGTTACTGGTTGAGAATAATTCCACCGCCCAGCTCGGCGGTTTAATCCGCCAGCACACCGGACTGCGCATTGAACATCATATGTTGAAATTTGACGGCAGACCTCTCTACCCCATCGATATCAAAGAGAGGCTTATGTCGCTGTAGGCATGGCATTCAGAATGAAAAAATCGAAGTTTACTTCGCCGCATGCGCCAACGTGGTGTCCCGGTTGCGGGAACTTTTCAATATGGGTAGCGCTTAAAAAAGCCTTTGAGAAACTGAATCTCGAGCCCCACAAGGTGCTCATCGTGTACGGTATTGGTTGTTCAGGTAATATGTCCAATACGATTAATGCCTACGGCTGGCATTCGCTGCACGGCCGCGCCTTGCCAACTGCGATTGGCGCAAAACTTGCGAATCCAAAACTTACCGTTATCGCGGCCGCTGGCGACGGCGACGGTTATGGCGAAGGGTTAAGTCATTTCATCCATGCCATCCGCGGCAACGTCAATGTCCTTTACCTGGTGCACAATAATAGCGTCTATGGACTCACGACTGGTCAGGCTGCTCCGACGGCTCATCGCGGCTTTAAAGCCAAGTCAACGCCTGACGGTCTTATTGAGGAGCCGATAAACCCATTGGCGCTTGCACTTTCATCTGGGGCAAGCTTTGTCGCTCGCGGTTTTTCCGGAAACACCGATCAATTGATTGACCTCATCGTTTCTGGCATCAAGCACCCCGGGTTTGCCTTTATTGATATATTTCAACCCTGCGTCACATTTAATAAAATCAATACGTATGCTTTTTATTACAATGCAATTTATTCACTGCAGGATGATCCCGCATACGCTGCCAATGATCGGGAGCGCGCCCTAGCAAAAGCGTTTGAGAGACGACTTCCGGTAGGACTTTTTTTTCAAGATGCGAAACGCCCGAGCTATCTGGATGACTTATCATACCTTCGCGGCAAGCCATTGCTTTCCGTTCCAAAAAAGCGTACCATGCATGCGCTTTTCAAGGAATTTATCTGATTATGAAGGGAAAGTTCTTAGTCGAGACCGCCGAAGGCGAGTCGCACGTTAATTATCTTTCTGGATCAGTTGTTTCAGGTCAGCTTGTACCGGGAATGGAAGCCAGAACCGATCTCGCAGTGGTCGTCATACTACAGATTTTTGAGGCGGATCATAGCAGACAACAAAAAACAGCGGCCCGCAAGGGGGATCATATTGTTCTGCAGATTTCATCGCTTGCGCCAGGCGTTTTACGGCCACTTGAGGGAAGTACCTTGGAATTTGATGAAGCACGGTCAGTACCATTAAAAAAAGGCTTTGTTTTCACACCAGAAGTTGGATAAACTGTCATCAAGGAGCCAGGTTTTTTTGCTGGATTAAGCAAAAAAAGGACAGAAATTGACCCCGTTAGAGACACGGCCTCTAACGGGGTTGACTAAAAGTATTTTTTCTCGCTAACATTAGCGATTTTTTCTCATTTCGCACATATTCGAAAATTTAGCTAAAGTAAGGTAAAAAATGGCATTTTTTATTGACTTTCTGCTGATTTTACGCTATAATGATAATACTACCGTACTATAGTGCCAGTGAGGCGGCGGTATGGTAGCCAAAATAAAAACAAAAAGCATGATCAACCTAGTTAATTTTGTCATCCGAGCTTTATTTTTCCGTGAAATAAAGTTTTTTTAATTTCTATGTTCACGAAGCGTTATCGTCTGATTGATATTGCCCGCCCCATAGACCGCGACAAAAGCACGATCATCCGTTGGGAAGATCTTGGTCTTATACCGAAAGCGCGCCGTGATAGCAGAGGGTGGCGGTATTACACCGAGGAAGAGGCAAAGAAAATTATTGAACTAGTCAAAAAGACTAATTATTTTCGAGATGCATTAAACGGTTCGAATGGCAACGGTGCGCATCCGCAGCGGATGGTATATATCGGCGTGGTGATCGC
>CAZQTS010000008.1:0-7806 GCA_964596475.1 uncultured Gammaproteobacteria bacterium | reverse complement strand
ACTTCTCCCTCCAGCAGTTCATTCCTTCAAACCCGACTGCGCAGAACCTGACGACCACGCTGACGCTGACGATAAGTTAAACATCTGACTGCTTGGTGCAACCATGCTTTGCACCAAGCAGATGGATTAAAACGCTCCCTTTCATACCCCAGGGAGCGTTTTGTTCTCCGCGCCGAAAATCGTAAACGTAAAGAAGAGGGATGAACGCGTCTCGTTGTGCGTGGCGGGCTTTGGCGGGTGAGGCGAGGCGCGGGGAACCTTGGAAGAATTCCACTTAGGGAATGATAGTCAAAAAGATGTGAAGTTTTATTTTTAAGTCGATTCTGTTATAATAAACCCGTCTTTTTGTAGCGAGGAGGCCGGATAAACACACAAACAAAATGACCCATAGATCAGGGCACTACGTGCGGGCGCAGGGGAGAGCGAGATTGTATTTTTTATCTATTTTTTTTGTTGTCGCCTTGTCTGTTGCCGACACCCCTCGGGCGTCGGCGTTAAGCACCGGCAGCATGGGCGGTCTTCCGGCATACCCCGATCCTGGCATCCAGTATTCTGACGCGTGGTTTATTTACGGCTTGGATGTTGGCGAAAGCCGCGAGGATACACTGCGCGTCTCGAACCCGTCTGATGAGTCACGAACACTCAAACTCTACGCAGTTGATTCAGTCGCAACCGGCGACGGAAATTTTTCGCTTCAATCTGAAGATAATCCTCGCGTCGGCGTCGGCGATTGGATTAAACTTGAACAGACGCTCATTACCCTTAGACCGAAGGAGGAGCGTGACATCCGATTTACTATCGCTATTCCGGATACAGCGGCAGTGGGCGAGCACTCCGGCGGCATTATCATTCAGGAGCGAGAGGCACCAGAAGCAGGAGCGGGGCAGGCAGGCGCGTCAATCGTCACGCGTTTGGGCGTTCGGGTCTACGAGACCGTGCCGGGTGAAATCGTAAAAAAAGTCGAACTGGGGGATTTTAGTATCACGAGGTTTACGCCAAAAGGCCAGCGGCCGTTCTACCGCATAACGCTTTCGGCCCAAAACACCAGCAACGTCTCATTGCTTGCGCAGGCGCATCTTTTGGTCTCGGGCTGGGGCAAACTGCGTTATTTCCCCAACTCTCGCTTTGCAGGCGGTCTCTATCTTGATTTCGGGGACTTCTTTGATTTTTTTAAAGGAGAGGATTTTCAAAATCAGTGGCAGCTTCTGCGGAATCAGAATGTGGTGACCAACTGGGAATGGCCCGAGCCGGCATTCGGAAGTTACCGGTTCCGCGCACGTCTTTCGTATGAGGGAGTAAACGGTACAGAAACTCTGGTAACGCCGGCGATTAACGTGAACATTGTTCCGTGGAAGCAATTGGCAACCGTGCTCGCCGTCATTTTGGTGCTTGCACTTCTCATGGTGTGGGAGCGCATGCGCACCAGTGGCCGCAAGTGGCAATCCTACCGGGTCAGGCATGGAGACCAGCTCGCAACCGTTGCGAGGAAACTTGGCATAAGCTGGAAGCAGCTTGCCAAGGTCAATAAGCTCAAGGAACCTGTCATACGTGAAGGGCAGACGATTTTAATCCCGCGGCTTACATCGGTTGCGCCCGCTGGCAGTGAGACGAGGCAAAAAAGCGTTTCAACTTCACCAGTGAAACGCCCGGCAAGACGCGCGCGTTCGAGATCAACTTCCAAAATATGAAAAAGTATCTTTTCGCCATTCTTGCCATCGCGCTTCTTGCTGCCGTGTGGGTAGTATCGGCTTTTATTCAGGGCAGGCCTGATTCTGGAGCTGCGATCAAGAATGGCGCTGCCGAGGCAGGAGTGGAAGAATCCCTAGTGGACCCGTCCGATATTCATGTCGGGATTCTTAGTGACGCATCTTCAAGCAAAGCTGCGAGACTCCTCGAATCTCGGCTCAAAAGCCTTGGTTTTAAAGTGGAACTGGTCAGCGGAGCGATTACTAATCTTGAGCGCAGCAAGAGCGAAACCTCTTTTCGTCTGCACAAAAGCGCTTCCGCAAAGCTCGTAACGCTCAAACGCCTTGCTTTCAAACCTGCGCTGTTCCGCGAAGAGCGCACCGAGAATCAAGATCAAGAAGTTCTTGTTACTGCCTGGAATATTGATGACGTGCGGTGGGCAGATATGGCCGACGAAGCACTAACGCTCGTGTCGAAAGATCCGGCAGAAGTGCCGGTGCTGGTTATGAACGCAGGCGCCGCAGTCGGAATCGCAGGAAAGCTTGCCACAAGGCTTTCGGAGCAAGGCTATACGCAAGCTGAAGCAAAAAACGCAGAGGGCGAAACGTATGCCGGTTCAGCGCTTATCCAGTATCAGCGGAATTACCGAGAACAAGCAAAAAGGCTCTTATCGGTTATAAAAAAAGAAGGGTTTAGTGAGGCCAGTTACCGGTTCCGCGCAGACCAAGAAACCCCGCTTGTCGTGGTGCTCGGAACTGCTACCTCGACATCGCCGGCTCCCTAGTGAAAGCTAGGAGGGTTAATGCCTGAGCTAGTTTATCCCGAGCGGAGGCCAGCTGAGTTGGCCGGAGTCGAGGGAAAGGCTTAACCCAATTATCTGAAGAAGCGTCCTTTAAAAACAAAAACCAAAACGAAAACACAACTATGCATCAATTCATGAATGCCCCGCGTCATGCGGTCGAGACTACTTCTGACATTGTTTTTGTGGCTCCTCCTTCCTGCTTTTCTCCAGGCGGCCGAAGCATCTATGGTTGTTTCCATGAGTATCGGAGGTGAGTATAAGGGGGTCGTGCATGGTCTTTTTAACATTGGACTACCGGAAATCTCGTTGTCCACGGCTCACCCCGAGGACGTTGCGTTCGCCCTGACCATTGGCAAAAGAACCATTGATCTCCGGGTTGTTCGTGAGGGTTCAGGGTATACCGTGAAACCGGTGACGACTCTTCCGCTATCGACCGGGGGTCCCATTATTTTTTCCGTATTTTAAGCAACTGTTGCCGCATGTCAAAGACAACGCGATCCGTTCTAGCTATAGGGCGTTTATACAAAAAATTTTTCTCATACGCTCTCATCGTTATTTTTATCGCAAGCTGGCTGTTTGCGGACTGGCCGCCGATTTGGCATAATCCGCGGATTCCGCCAAAAATTCAGATAGCAGAAGCAGTCACCGAGACGTTCACCTCTACGACGACCTGGACAGCGCCAACCGGCGTTACCTCGGTTACCGCTGAAGTGTGGGGGGGAGGAGGCGGCGGCGGCGGCATGAACCAGAGTTCAGACGGCGGCGGCGGCGGCGGCGGCGGGGCTTATTCTATAAAAGCAGGAATAGTTGTCGTTCCGGGAACCGGCTATACGGTTACCGTAGGCGGGGCAGGAACCGGCAATGCAGGTTGCACCGCTTCAACAGCCGGCGGCGACAGCTGGTTTAGCACGAGCGGTACAGTTCTTGCGAAAGGCGGTTCTCCGGGTGCGTGTTCGACCGGAAGTCCACCGGCAGGAGGCGCAGGAGGCGCTGCCGCATCGGGTGTAGGCGACACAAAATTTTCCGGCGGCACCGGCGGTCGAGGTCGAGATAATGCTACAGGTAGAGGCGCGCCTGGCGGCAGTAGCGCAGGAACTGCCGCGAACGGCACGAACGGTCCTGATCCGTGGACAACGGCCACAGCGTCAGCTGCCCAGGAAGGCGGAGGCATCGGCGGCGACGGAGGAAACGCCAACGGTGCGGCAGGCGCGGCTCCCGCAAGCGGCAACGGGGGTGGAGGCGGCGGCGCTGCAGAGGGTACGAATATCGCCGGTGGAGCTGGAGCCGTTGGCAAGGTAATTCTTACCTACAATAAGCCGCCGAACGCCCCTTCGCAGGATGCACCGGCAAACAGCGCAACCGATGTTTCCGTGACGCCAACCTTTACCATGACCGCGACTGATGATGATGCAGACAAACTCGGCTACAAGGTGACCATTTTTTCAAACAGCGGGTGCACCACGATTGTGCAGGATAATGATCAGGCAACCAGCACTCCCGGCTGGACCGGAACGAATGCGACGTGTACGGCTGCACCCACCAGCTGTTACACGTCAGGGACGCAAGGATCATTCCTGACGCAAACAGCGCTTTCCAACAGTACCCAGTACTGGTGGAAGGCTAAGGCAAAAGATCCAGACGGCAACGGAAAGGTGACGGATTCCTCAACCTGCAATACATTTACTACCGTATCCGCCGGCAGTTTATCGCTGACCGCCTCATCGTCGCAGAGTTTTGATGCGGCGATAATCGTTCAGTTCACGAGCCAGACCTCAACGATGTCGAGCACCGGTGCGATTAAGGTCGCTGACACCCGCGGCGGCAGTCCGGGCTGGACACTGGTAATGACGGGTGCGGACTGGAAGAGCGGTCAGGATGTGATGCAGCTTGACTATGACGGCACCGGGTCAGACGGCAACTTGGGCAAACTCTGCCCCAAGCCAAATACCGGTACCTTGTATGCTGAATCGGGGAGTCTTGTCGGCGTTTCCAAGGGTACGAATCAGTGTTTTAGTTCGGGCGTAACTTCAATTACGGCACTGTCTGCAACCAGCGGCAACGGCACCGGCACCTACTGGCTTACCGACATGCCTGCAGAGCAGTTTTTTCCCGGAAGCCCCACAGTCGCGTCCTACACCACGACCATTGTATTCACCTTAAGCATGCGTGAAAAGAGTCCGCGTAGCCTTTATTGATGCTCACGCAAGATGCGGTGATTTTTTTATACGTTCACGGTATACTAAGCTTATGAGACGTATTCGCACGCAGAGTTTTTCCAAGCTACACCGCGCGTATGAAACGCACCGGCTGCGCTTTTTTTTGATGACGATAATGGCCGCCATAAGTTTTGGCGGCATTCTCTTCTTCACCTCGTCAACCCTTGGTTCTTTCTCGCAGATGAATGTGTCTCTTTCCATCGGCGTTCCTCCGCCACTCGATCCGCATCCGCCGGCGTCTTCAGGCGGAGGCGGGTCATGGGATGCGCCGCTCCTGACATACTTGTATGAAAAGCCGCCCTATCACACCTCAACACCGTACTTCATGCCTCACGATTTTCGTTTCTTCGATCTTCGGTTCAGAAATCCCCGTACCGGACTGCGGCCGGCGGAGATTCTCATTCGACTCTTCGGCGATGACGACGAAGAGCTCATTGATGAAACTCTCTTCAACAGCCAGGACTTAACGGGCACCAGCACACCAAGCGGTACAAAAGCTGGACCAAGCGGAAGTTCCGGCTCGGGAATCCCGCAGATTACCGAGACGCGACCGAAATTTTCCGGAAAAGTCGGCATCCCCAACGCCTTCATGTTTTTTGAGTTGCATTCCCATGGGCCGGTGTTTACGGCAAGTATATATGCTGATGAGAACGGGGTATGGTCATGGCAGCCGCCGCGGGACATAACGGCCGAGGAACACACCCTTTACGTTTCGGTGTTTGACAGGTCTGGGCAGATCAAGTTCGGATCTGCTGTCATGCAGTTTGAGGTCGTGGCGCCGCAACTGGTGGCCGGTGACAGCCAGCCGGACGAGCCAGCAAAAGCAGAACCACGACAGAAGAAGGTTGCGACTTTCGTTGCGCCGCGTTCGCAAATCGAGATTCCGCCCTCGCTGCTTGATCAGCGCAAAGTGCTTTTCGATATCCGTTCAGAGATTGTCGGCACTGACGACCCGAACGTCGTACATCCGGGGGACGATTTGCTCGTACAGGTCTCGATTTACAACGTCGGCAATCCGGGAAAGCTCGTGGACGCGAAGGTCAGCTATAAACTCATCGATGCGCAGGACACGATTGTTTTTGAGCAGGAGGAGATAATCGGCATTAGCACCCAGGCTTCCTTCATAAAGATTTTTTCAACCAGATCATCCATGAAGCTGGGAACCTATCGTCTGGAAGTGGGGGTGCAGTACGGCGACACCGAAGCCGTGTCCTATTCAACGTTCGAGGCTCGCGGCAAGCCAATCGTGAAATTGGCGGGCAGGACAACCGTCAACGTATCGGCGCTCATTCAGATACTCGCCCTGGCCCTCGCCATTTCTATAGTGGTGACGTATACTGAATACAAGCAGATGGAGTCTCTCAAGAGGCAGATACGGCTGATCTCGGAGGAAGATCTTATGAAAGCAGGTTTTATCAGGTAATGGCACGAGCATAATGGAGGGGGTAATACAGCAGACAACAGAGATACTCTCGTTTTCACTCACGCAGAATTATTTTCGGCTTTTTTTGTCGCTCGTTATTATTATTATGCTGTTGCGGATTGTGTGGAGGGTCGAGAAACGCCTGGATCGATTTTTTAAACTGATACTTATCGGCTGGATCCTGGTTCTTGCAAGGCATTTTCTCTACATATTTGAGGATTTAGAAATTATCGGGCCGTGGAAATGGGCGAAGCTCCTTGAATTTATCCCCTCCCTTCTTTTTATTTGGGCGCTCTATGTCATGAACAGCATCATCACTCGCATGAATCGCGAGAAGTAGCATATAGCATATGGCATATAGCATATGGCATATGGCTTATGGCAGATAGTCTCAAAACTATAAGCTATACGCTATAAGCCATACGCTATAAGCCACTACGGGCTTGCTCGTAGAGCATTTTCAGCTCTTCATAGGCTTCTCGGTATTCGGCAGTATCGGGAAATCGTTCTGATAAACTTTTGAGAAAATTCAGGGTTGCCTGCACGTCGTTCGCGTCTCTATAGGCTGCGAGTAATTTTTGGATATTTTTCGGTTCGTAGATATCATATCCCCGTTCAAAGGCAGCGTTCAGCGATTCTTGCGCACGATCCTGCGCCCCGCTTAAGATGTAGGCGATGCCGAGGTTCCAATAGGTTTCTGCGAACTTGTCATTGAGCGCGATCGCCTGCTTAAAGTACGCGATGCCCTCGTCGTACCTTTCTTGGTTCATTTTGATTCGGCCGAGAGTGGTATAGATTTGATATCGTCGGGGCGAGCGAACCAGCGCTTCGAGCATCACGCGCTCTGCGCGGTCATCATATTCCGGATCAAGAGCGTCTGCGGCAAGATAAATCTCTGCGAGGAGAAGATAATTTTGGATGGCATAGGGACTTGCTGCGATTGATTTCCGTATTTCGCGTATTGCAAACGCGACCAGCGGGATTGTTTCGTGATCAAGACCGGTTATTTTGATTCGCTCTCGGGTATATTGACTTAAGATAAAACGATATTCTTCTTCCTGCGGTGGGCTGTATCGGAAAGCCTTGCTGAACCGAGCCTGCGCAGCAAGCGGGTTCGATTTATCCTTGGTCACCGCACGAACGACCTGATAATTTGCAAGGACCGGCCGGATATTGAAGTAGTACATGATCGGAACGAGTGCCACGACGGCAAGCGTCGCATAGGCGAGAGGCAAAGGACGGCGGCGCGGCGCATAGAACTTCTCTTGAGCGCGAATCGCTGTTTTGGATTGTATGTAGGCAAGCATTAAAAAGAACATCAGATAGGAGCTTACGGTATCAAAGACAAAGAGGTTCTGGACAAAATACATAACTAAGAAACCTGCGATGAGAATATTTTCGGTCAACGACTTCTTATCGCGTGCTCTCAAGAGAGCCACCAGGGACCACAAAAAAAGAAAAAGGTAGCTCGCAAGCCCGAAAATTCCGGATGCGACGGCGATTTCAATAACGGTATTATGCGCTCGGTCGTACCACGGGTTTGAGCCAATATCGCGCGTAATCGCCGGATCGAAGAAAGTGTTAAAAGGAATACTAAAGTTTTCAAGGCCCCATCCAAGCAAGGGACGATCCATGAAGCCGGCAAGCCCCACGCCCCAAACGATCAGACGGTTTTGCGT
>CAZQTS010000007.1:20305-21443 GCA_964596475.1 uncultured Gammaproteobacteria bacterium | reverse complement strand
ATGATGGTTGAGTTGAACAGGGTTGAACAAGAACGTTTCAGGATGGGCGGGCCGATTGAGGTTGCAGGCAGAAAATACGAGGTGCACATTGAGGCTCAAGAGGGGAGCATCGGTACTGCAGTGCGGTCTTATTTTGCTTCGCATGTAAAAATGCTGCGCTATAATGATTTTGAGGACTTTGCACAGATTGAGAAGGATTACGCAACATTCGCTGAACACTATCCGAAAGAGTATGCGCTCTTAATGAAGCTTCTCCGCGAGTATTTTCCAGAGGTTGGCACCATCCAGGCAATTGTTGATGAGAAAGCCGATGATTTCGGTACAGTTTCTGTTGGCAGCACTTCAATTACCATCAGCCGCCTCGGCGGCGGGTTTCGCCGCGTGCTCGTTATCTTGCTCTATGCGCTGCATCCTGAATACTCGGTGGTGCTCATTGACGAACCAGAGATTCATCTGCATCCGGGAATGATCAAGAAGCTCTTGCGCTTGCTCGCCTCTGATGTAACCCGTCAGGTGATTGTTACCAGTCACTCGCCGCTCTTTATCACTGCCAAGAGCTTACATCAGATATATCGCGTACTTAAGGACACGGAGGGCAGTCATGTGTACTCGTTAATGCAAAACCCCCAGCGGATTGACCGGCAGCGTCTCGTGCAGGAGCTCAATGCGGACAACCTCGAAATGTTTTTTGCCGACAAAGTGCTCCTGGTCGAGGGCGTTTCCGATCGGATTCTCATGCGGGGACTCATCGATCGTTTTTATAAGGGACCTCAAGACATCAAGGTGATTTATACCCACGGCAAATCAAACATAGACATTTATATCGAGCTCATGCACGTATTTAATATTCCGTATCTGGTTATGCTCGATCGCGACGCCCTCGGAAGCCTCATCGATCAACTGCACCTGCATCATCATCTGCGCGGTTACTCCGGCATAGATCGCGAGCGACTGCTTCTTGCGAAACTGCGCGAAAGAAATATTCTGATTTTGGAAAACGGCACCATCGAAAACAACTACCCGAGACGGTATCAGATCAAAGACAGCAAGCCCCTCAACGCTCTGTATGCAGCTGCCAATATCACGCCGCAAGAATATTTGTCCGCTCAAATGAAGAACTTGAGGCTTGTCATTGACG
>CAZQTS010000007.1:8800-20205 GCA_964596475.1 uncultured Gammaproteobacteria bacterium | reverse complement strand
GGAGAGGGAGAGGGTGATGACAAGTGCTCCTGCGGTCAGCGCTGCCCGTGCGAAGGATAATCTACAAACAGGAATCTCGCGCTTGAGATTCTTGTTTTCTATAAGTGTATGTCGTGGTTAGGCTTGATTTTGATTTCGTACTTTATCTTATCGATGAGCAACCTGATTGATAAGATTTTTTTGTCCAAAATTGTCGCTGAAAGCATCGTCTATGCGATCTGGGTAAGCCTCTTGAGCGTTTTCATGATTGTACTCTTGGTTGCCGACGTTCTTTTTAATCAGCTTGTCGATCGTCGAATTACGCGACTGGGTCTTTTGACCTGGATGACTCCCTGGCATATTGCACTGGCCGTTGGTATCGGCATACTCTTTACGCTTGCCATTTACTTTCTCTATACGGCGCTCCAGCGCGGCGAAGCATCGCGGGTCATCCCCTTGACCGGCGGCAGCATGCCGGTGCTCATTTATCTCATGTCCTTTTCATACGATCCGCTCGATCAAAGCAAGCTGGCTTCCTTTATTTTTTTGGTGTCTGGCACGGTACTCATTTCAATGATGCCAAAGAATGAGCGCACGGATCTTCCCGGCAGCAAGCGCTTGGCCCTCGCTGCCTCCTTCTCCTTCGCGCTTTTTTTTGTTCTCACGCAAATTCTTTTTCGTCAGCAAGGGTTTCTCAACGGCATTGTCTGGCCGCGACTGGGTTCAGCGCTTGCACTCTTGTTTCTTTTTTCTTTCAGGAGCGTCCGTGAAAAGATGAGGCAGAGCCTCCAGCACCTGTCTTTCCGTCTGCGATCAACCTGGCTCATTGCCCAAGGACTGGGCGCGATAGGCTTCCTGGGCCAGCAATACGTGATTTCGCTCCCGGGCGTGCGCGTGGCGCTGGTGTCAGCTCTCCAAAGCGTGCAGTACGTCTTTATATTGGTGTTTGCGACGCTGCTCTCGTTTCTAAAGCCGAAACTTTTGAGCGAGCAGGTTTCCCCCAGGGTTATTCTTCAAAAAGTGCTCGCGCTTATTAGTATCGCGATCGGTCTCTATTACGTTTCGCTCTAGTATGCGGACACGGCGGAAGCTTACCGGCATCGTCATCGTCATTCTCGTGTGGGCATGGTGGTATTTCAAATTCGCCGGCCACCATCTTTCGTTTCAGTCCGGCAACGTAACGCCAAATTTTTGGGGTGTCACTTTTTCAAAAAAATACGCCGAAGAGCTCGGCCTCAACTGGCGGGACGCTTACCGCGCCGTGGTCAATGACCTGGAGGTTACGAATATTCGCCTGCCGGTTTACTGGGATGATGTAGAGCGCGAGCGAGATGCTTTTAATTTCAGGGATTACGATTGGATGCTCGAGGAGGGCAGCCGTCACAACGTCCGCTTCATTTTGAACATCGGCCGAAGACTTCCCCGCTGGCCTGAATGTCACCAACCATCATGGACCATCACCTTATCTGATGATGAGATTAAGCAGGAGCAGCTCCAGGCAGTGCAGACCATGATTCGGCATTTTAAATCCTTCCGCTCGATTGAGAATTGGCAGCTTGAAAACGAATATTTCTTTCCGTGGTTCGGGCTCTGCCCAAAGGCTGATCTTGATTTGATACAGCAGGAGATTCAATTGCTGCGCGCCGAGGATGAGCGGCCTCTCGTTCTTACGGACTCGGGCGAACTCAATAACTGGAGCAGGGCAGCCCGCTATTCTGACATACTGGGAATCACCATCTACCGTGTGGTCTGGAACAACTACTTTGGCTATTTCCGCTGGCCCTGGCCGGCGTGGCTCTATCGTCTGAAAGCGTCGGTGGCCGGGAAGTCACAGGCGAAGACGCTGGTTGCCGAGCTGCAGGCTGAACCGTGGCCTTCCCAGTTTCGCGGTGTCACCGACGTCAGTGGGGACGAAGCGAAGCAATCATTCAGTCTCAAGCAGTTCGAGACCAACAGCGAACTTGCCCGCCGCACCGGTTTTTTGAAAGCGTATTTTTGGGGTGTTGAGTGGTGGTACTGGTTAAAAGAGAAAGGGGATGCTAGTATGTGGGACAAAGCGAAGCATATTATACGAACTGGCTATGGAGAATAAACGGGGTCGCGCGTATGCAATTCAAGGTGTCGTCATTATTTATTTTATCGTTCTTCTTACCCTGATACTGCTCGCGGCATCGAATTATCCGGTCCAGTGGCGTGTTGAGGCGAACCGAGAACGGTCTCGGTATCTTGAGGTAATCGCCCAGGCAATTGAATATCACAAACTGGATCATGACGGCGCGTTGTTCGATCTGCCGGCGGAGCCGCAGGTGATTTCCAATCAAGAAGGTTGTTCCTATGAGTGTCCAGCGCTGGGTCGCGTCTTGTCCTGTTATAATCTCCAGGCAAAACTCGTGCCCGGCTATGTGCGGGATATTCCGCGCGATCCCTTGCTCGAAGCAACGCCCAACAGCGGATTTTTTATCTCGTATGATGACGCGACGCTGACGCTTGGCGCCTGTCACAAATTTTTCCGGGATCCCGTGGAGATTCAAAAAAAATTGTAAGAAATGCCGTGGCGTTCTGCGAAGGAGGGTAAACGATGTCACGCCCCGTACCATTGCGCACTCATGAGCGAAGTCAAAGGATAAGCACGTAACGATTTGTGATTTCCTTGCAAACATAGTATAATAACACCAAAAATTAAAACAAAAGTCTCGCGAATGTTAGGCAAAAACAAAAATTGCCACTGCGTTTTTATTAACACAAACGGAGGAAAGGTCCTGTATCGGTTATCGTAAGCCGATTTTTTTGTTTTCCTCATGATGGTCAAAAGCAGTAGTCGCCTCAATGTCATCTTCACGGTATGGTTTTTGGCGGTTGCCGTTATTCCGTCGCTCTTTGTCGGCGCCTTTTCATACTCGCTGCAAAAAAAACAAATGCGGCAGGCGGTCCAGCGCGAGTTGGCGCTCGTCGGTCGCCTGAAACTGGATCTTCTGAATCAGTACGCGGTCTATGCGGTGTCAACACTGCATGCGATTGCAACTAAGTTTAGCGGAGACGAGGCTGGATTACGAAAATTTCTAGATGGCCTGATTGCGCAAAAAGCTAATCCCCTGTATCTGGTTGAGCCTCTTGGGACCAAGAGCTACCCGCCACTTGCAGGAAATGACTGGAGTGTAGCGTGGCTTGCAACTGCATCGCACAGCAGCCCGCAGATGCGCGTTGTCGCAAGTCGCCTATACTTTGCCTATCCGCGCCCTGCCAGCAGCGAGTGGCTGGTGTACCGAACCTCTCCCGATCTGCTGGGCGCCATCCTGCATCAGGATATTAACGATACACGTTTTTTCAGCCGAAACCGACTGGCTGGCGCAGACGACGATGTGGGCAGAACCGCTGATGTTTTTCTTCTCGACAGTGAAGGCCTCCCCTTAGGCGATTCGATTATGCTCGGCGACATCGATATTACACGGACGCCTCACGAGGCCCTTGCCCAATGGATTCGAGGCAGTCGCGACTCGGTAATTGACGCGACGACTGATCTTGCGGGCACGCCCATTCTCTTGCATGCGCGCCGCAGTCAGATACTGGGGCAAGCGGTTGTTTTGGTGAGCACCATTAATAACGCCGAAGTGGTAAGCAGAATCTACGACAAGCAACGCGATCTGATCGTCGCCTATCTTTTGGCAATGGCGGGCATTCTCTTCGTTCTGTATTTATTTGTGCGCAGCATAAGCCGCATCGTGGTGCGCCCGATCAACGCCTCCATTGTTGATCTGGTCAAGTCAAGCGAAAAAATAAAAGAGAGCATCGGGACAACCGAACACATTATGGCCACGCAGGTGAAGGTAGCCGAGAGTCTTTCGCGCAACTATCGCGGCCAGGTCCAGCACATACGCGCGGTTGATCGCGAGATCGCGACCATCTCGACCTCCCTTGCCGACATCAGCAAACAAACCAAGGCCGCCGCAAAGAATGTACAATTGATTGATTCGCTTGCGGTGCAAAGCCAGAAGGAAGCGCAGGAAGCACGGGTTGGTTTGCAGAGCATTAAGCGTCTGACTACCGCCCATGAAGTACTGTCCCAATCCTTGAATCGGTACAGCGCACAAGTCGATCGGATCGCAGCCCAAGTGCGAAAACTTGCGCATGCAACCAAGTACTTGAGTCTCAATGCGACGATTGAGGCGAATCGCGAGCCGGGAAGTCATAGTCTTTCCAGCATTGTGTCCGAAGTGGGCCGCTTGTCGCTGTTGAGCCGCGACGCGAGCGTACAAATCAATGAGCTCATTCGCAGCATCCAAACCCAGCTTAGAGAGAGCAGGGAAACATCGGCCCACGAGCGCGAAGAAGCCCAGACCAGTCTTTCCGTAGTGAATCGGGCGCTGTTGAGCCTGAACAAAATGTCTCGAGACATAATGAAGATCGGGGCGAGCGTGCGCGTCATCGATCGTCAGGTTACGCGCGAGTCCGAGAGCACGAAAGCGATTGCGTCGCATTCGAACGAGCTGACCGATGAGGCCAAACGAACCCTGAAAGATGCAGCAAAAATTGACGAGCTCACCGTCCAGCAGAAACAGAGCGTGCGCACCAACAGTCTTGCGGTCGGCAAGCTCCTTTTGATTATTCATAAACTCCGCGAACTTATTGGCATGCGCAAGTGACTATGGGCAGTATCAGACAAAAAATGAGCGCAGTATGTTTTGAGGTGCAGGGCGATTGGTTTGCCATTTCACTTGGCATGATTGAGGGTGTTGCCGCGTTACCGGAGATCATTGCCGTGCCAGGAAACCAATCGCGGATTTTTGTGGGACTTGCGTATGTGTTGGGGCAAATCGTCTCGGTCGTTGATATAGCGCCCCTTTTTAACCTGGGGACGGCGCGCGATGCGAACGAACTGCTGATACTGCAGGTTGCTTCCGAATATTACGCGCTCCGGGTGCGGACGGTTGGGGGCATTGTGAGTAACGCGAAACTCACCGCGATAAAAAAGACCCTCAACGAGAGTGCGCGCGCAACCCTTTGGTACGGCAAGAAAAAAGCGAAACTTATTGACGTTGAAACGCTGGTGAAAAAATACGTATGCAGTTAATTCAGTACAAGCAGTTGTTTCTCAACGAGTCGCGGACGAAGCTCAAGGAAATCGAGGACCTTTTATTTGTTCTTGAAAAGGATGCGGGGGATAGCAATACTGTTGAAGATTTGCTTATTGCGCTGCACGCGCTCAAGAGTGACGCGGCCACCATGAGTTATCTTCATTTGGCCAACGCCGTCCACAGCGTGGAGGAGCTCCTGCTTTCGGTGAAACGCGGGGAGCATAAATTTGAGCATAGTGATATTGACAATTTGTTCATGGTCGTTGACGCATTCCGCTCGGATCTTGTTCAGATTCAAAAAGATAACACCGAGATTGATCTGGGTCCGGCAACGGCGTTCATCTTGCGAAAATTGACCAGCAAACCGAAGCGCCCGGCGAGCGCACCAGCACAGGCGGAAGCGCCAAAAACCGGCGAAGTCTACGCGCCGCTCGGTTCGTATGTTGAGGTTTCGACCGAGCAGCTTGACGAGACGCTCGGCACCGTCAACGACATTGTGGCGTCGCACCAGCAGCTTTCGCGGCTGATTCAGAAGGGCGACGTGGGCGGCGTTCGTGCAGGCCTCTTAAATCTTGCGTCCAAGGCGAGCGACATGCGGCAGGCGATCGTCACGATGAAGATGATCCCGGTCAAGCAATACTTTGTCTTCCTCTCGCGGCTGGTCCGCGATCTGGCTCGTCAGCAGAAAAAATTCATCACCTTCGAGTTTCGAGACAAAAATTTGCGCTTTGAAAGGCAGGTTCTGGAGTCATTGCGCGAAATTTGCGTCCAGCTCATCAAGAACGCGGTTGATCATGGTTTTTTGGAAGGCGAGCGCGGCAGGGTTATTCTTTCATTTGAGTTTAAGTCGGATAAGATCTACGTTACGGTCGCCGATACCGGCCATGGCATTGCTTGGGATGCCCTTTTTCATAAAGGAAGGGCGCAGCGCCTCTTCCCAAAGAAGGCAACACTAACCGCAGATCTTAAGAATAGCTTGCTTTTCGAGTATGGTCTTAGCTCAAAACCCGCCGCCTCATTGGTGTCAGGCCGCGGCGTTGGGTTGCCGCTGGTGAAAAAGGTGGTGGACAGTTTGCATGGCGCGCTCTCTTTTGAAACGACGTCGCGGGGGAGAGGGAGGGGAACGCGTTTTTCAGTCACGATACCGCTCTCACCGACCTTGTTTCGTGCGCTCACGTGGCGGTGGGGCGCCTATTATCTGGCGCTTCCTTTATTTGTCATTGAGAAAGTTATACAATTACCGCATGATCGACCTGCGAAGGCAGGAGGTTTGTATGTGTATCGCGGCAAAAAAATTAAATATCTTAATCTTGAATCCGCCGGGATTCCCCACAGCGCCGTGCAACCCGCGTCGGCTGACGCCATTGCAATACTTTCGTGGGAAGAGGAGCGAAGAGCGCTCGTGCTCCCCGCTGGCGTTATTGAGCAGGAACTCATCATGAGTACGCTCTCAACGCTTGCCCGTTTTCCAAAGATTTTGGGCGTTGCGGTTTCGGAAGAGAGCGTGCCCATTATCATTTTAAACTACCGGACGTTATTTACCGTATGAGCAGGGGTAAGATTTTATTCGTTGACGACGACAATTTCCTTCGCAAGGTCTATCAGACTGAATTGAAAGAAAAGGGATTTGAGGTCTCTCTTGCGGTTGACGGGGAGGACGGCCTGCAAAAGGTATCAGAAGTCCAGCCTGATCTCATCATTTTGGATCTCATTATGCCGAAAAAAAGCGGCTTCGAGATGCTTTCGGATCTCAAGCGCTTTGTAGAGACGCGTTCGATACCGGTGATCGTCTTATCGAATCTTGCGCAGAGCGAGGATCAGAAGAAAGCGCTTGATCTGGGCGCGGTCGATTACTTGGTTAAAGACAACACCACGCTCGATATCATCGCCGAAAAGATAGGGTACCATCTGGGCTCCGCAAAAAAGACCGGGCCGAAAATTACGGGCGCAACGGCAGAGTCGCGGACGCTCGCTGCCGCATTGCAGAGCCGAAAGGAAACGACGCCGACACGGACGCAGGCGTCACCTACCGCATCAAAAACAATGGACGGCAAAACCCACAACTTTTGTCCCACCTGTGGTTACAAATTAAGCAAGAACGATAAGTTTTGTCCCAACTGCGGCGCGCCGCAATAATAACGTATGATGTCGAATCAACAGGTCATTGAGGCAGTACGGAAGGTTGGTCTCGCAACCGATCAGGTGCTTGGTGAGGTTGAAAAGGTTGCGGTCGAGGAAAGCCGATCTGTTGCGGATGTGTTGATCGATCGCAACGTGATAAAGCCGGAGGAACTGGGCAAACTGCTTTCTAATGTATACAAGGTGAAATTCGTTGACCTGCGAAAGGAAAGCATTCCGCGGGAGGTGCTCACGATCGTGCCGGAACTCGTTGCCGCAAAAAAACTGGCTATTACGTTTCAGCGCGATCCCGAAGGTCTCAAGGTAGCGATGGCCGATCCGGAAGACTATGATTTTATAAAGCTGCTGGAAAAAAAGACCGGTGACCCCGTGGTGCCGTATTACGCTCCTGAATTTCTGATCCGGCAAGCGCTCCCGCAGTATCGCGCCAGCATCAAGCAGCAATTCGAGGATGTGATAAAAATCAACGTATTGAAGGCAAAGGGCGCCCGGGTGGAGGACGTTTCTATCATAAAGATTGTTGACACGATTATCGAGTACGGCTATCAAAATAAAGCGTCGGACATTCATATCGAGCCGCGCAAGGAGGATTTCTTGGTGCGTTTCCGAGTGGACGGCATCCTGCACGACGTCCTGACCCTGCCCTCGAGCATCCAGGATCTGATTGTCACCCGCATTAAAATTTTGAGCAGACTCCGCACCGATGAACACCGGTCCGCGCAGGACGGCAAGATGATGATGGAAGTGGATAAACAGGAGGTTGATATCCGCGTGTCTGTTCTGCCAACGACTTTGGGCGAGAAGGTGGTTATGCGCCTTCTGACGCCTGATTCGCGCCTCACGAGCCTTGAGGAGCTTGGTTTGAACGCACACGACATGCAGATTGTGCGCAGGGCCATCGCAAAACCGCATGGCATGATCCTTTCGACCGGACCTACGGGCAGCGGGAAGACCACCACGCTGTACAGTTTATTGCGATTATTAAGCAGCCGCGAGGTGAATATCTCCACCATTGAGGACCCGGTCGAGTATTACCTTGAAGGGATGAATCAGGTGCAGGTGAATCCAAAGACGAACCTCACCTTTGCGAGCGGTCTCCGCTCCCTGCTGCGGCAGGATCCTGACATTCTCATGGTCGGCGAGATTCGCGATCAAGAGACCGCATCCATCGCGATCAACGCCGCCATGACCGGACACTTGGTGCTCTCCACCCTGCACACGAATGACGCCGCGACGGCTTTGCCGCGGCTCTATGACATGCGTATCGAGCCGTTCCTGATTGCATCGACTATTGATATAATCATTGCGCAGCGTTTGGTCCGACGCATCTGCACCAAGTGCATCATCAGCTACAGCATCTCCGAGGATGAACTGCGTCAATTGTTGGGCGCTGAAATTGACGTTTCCAAATACGCGTACGAAGGCCAGGCCCGCGTCTACCGCGGCAAGGGCGATCCGACCTGCGGGCATACGGGCTATCAGGGACGCGTCGGCATTTTTGAGGTGCTCGAGATGAACGACGCCATCCGCGAACTCATCATCAATAAGGCCGACTCTGATCAGATTCGAACCGCTGCGCGGGAGCACGGCATGGTAACCATGTTCGAAGACGGGCTTGAGAAGGTTCTCACGGGCAAAACAACCATTGAGGAAATTATTCGCGTGGTCAAGGGATAGTATGCTTTTTCGATACCAAGCATTGGATAAGGCAAAACAGCTCTTACAGGGCGAAATAGAGGCTGACACCGTGCAGCGCGCCCGACTTTCGCTCTTGCAGCAAGGGTATGACGTGCTCGCTTTGGATTCGGTCAAGCAGCGCTACGTGAAGCTTACCGTAGGCGGCATCGGCCTTGTCTCTCTCAAGGAAAAAATGCTGTTCGTTAAACACCTCTCCCTGATGATTAAATCCGGCATGGTGCTCGACGAGAGCCTTGAAGCATTATACGAACAGGGGCGGGGACGGATGAAATCGATTCTGCGAAGGCTCGTTGAACTCGTCCGCAAGGGCAATTTACTCTCCGACGGCTTGAAGCTATTTCCGTACAGTTTCAGCGAATTTTTCGTCAATATGGTTCGCGTCGGTGAGCAGAGCGGAACGCTTGAACAGATTCTCATCAATCTAAGCGTCAAACTCCGCAAGGATCATGAACTGAAGACCAAGATACGATCTGCGCTGACTTATCCGGCCATCATATTCATCGCGCTGGGCGGGTTGGGATTTACGCTGTCAGCGATTATCCTTCCGAAACTCCTCGGTTTCTTTAAGTCACTGAAGGTTGATATTCCGCTTACCACGCGAATCTTTATCGCCGTGGCCGAATTTATGCAGAAAAACGCTTCCCTGGTGCTCATGGCACTTGTCGCGACCATTGTTGCCGTGTTCATCCTCAACAAGCTGCCGACGACGAAAATTGTAATCCACTGGCTCGTGTTCCATCTCCCCGTCTTCCACCGATTCAGTATCCGCTCGAATCTTGCAAATTTTTGCAGCTCCATGCATTTAATGCTGCAGGCAGGCGTGACCATTGATGAAGCGCTCGACATCATGACCCGGGCGGTCACGAACGCACTCTATAAGCGCCGCATCCGTCTGGCCCTCGCCCAGGTGCGGAAGGGATCGTCGCTTTCAGACGCACTCAAGCGGTACCCGCGGCATTTCCCCCTTCTCGTTTCAAAAATGCTCCATATTGGCGGTCTTTCCGGCAATCTTTCTGAAACCTTTGCCTATCTTTCTGAATATTATGAGGACGAGCTGGATGCAATGTCCAAAGACCTCTCGACATTGCTCGAACCAGCGCTGCTCGTACTAATTGGTTCGATCGTTGGCTTCGTCGCTATGGCAATCATTTCACCGATTTATCAGCTTACCGGCGGTATCAGGTAAAGGAGCGCATGCCAAGCACGCGATCCCCAGCAGCAGGTTTCACCATGATTGAGCTCATTATAGTCGTTGGCGTTATTTTGATTATCAGCGCACTTATTATGCCCCGCTTGTTTAACAGTATTGCGTTTGGCGGCGATCAAACCAAGGAGGATGCACAGGAGGTTGCGCATTTATTTGCTCTCGGGCAGTCACGCGCGGCCGGCAACAGCGACAACGACCACTGGGGCATTCGATTGGTGGATGATGGTACTACTGACTGTAACACCACCACAGCCAAGGACTGCGCGGTGTTCTATAAAGGCAAGAGTTTTTCAGGCCGTGACAGCTCGTACGATCAGATTTTCGTCCTGCGCAACAATAATTACTGGACCGCTCTGACCGATATTGACTTTTATTTTGTGAGAAAGACCGGCTTTGCCAGAAGCCTTTACGGATTGCCGCATGATCCGGTCGGTCACTGGCCGTTTACCGCAAGTTCAACCGTAGATATATCCGGCAATGTAAATGACGGGACGCTGTCGGGTGCCGCAGCCTTCATCGCTAACAACGGCGCAAACGATTCCGGCTATTATAATTTCGACGGCAGCAATGGGTACGTTGATATTCCCAATACCGTACTGGGAGCGCAGAACACGACTGGGGTCACCTACGCGGCATGGGTCAGGCCAGCCAATAATTCGAGCGATTTTGCGATTGTGGGCGGTGCGCCGGCGAATACCTACACTGACTATGCATCCGGCGGCATCTGGTTAAGCTTAGGTAAGCCGGAAATGGTTAGTTACAATGGAACTGCCTATTGTCGGGCTACGCACGCTGCGGCCATTTCAGTTGATTGGCACCATGTGGTGGGTACCTATACCGTGTCAGATCGGACGGCGCGCTTGTATGTGGACGGCGATCTCTCAACATCAGCGACCACGAACTGCAGTAGCATTCAGGAGGGCATGACTGAAAGCTATATCGGCCAAAACGCAGCTTCGGCCGCTAGAAGAAACTTCAACGGCAGAATCGATGAGGTTATGATTTTTGACCGAGCCCTGTCGGCGAGTGAAGTCAGTCAGCTTTTTGTTTCCACGCGCCCAACCACCACGACAGTGGGGGAGCGCGTGAGCGCCAAAGTCTACGTGGCGAACGGATTTGCAACGTCGACAGTGGTAGTTTATAACGATGGTCATGCAGAGGTTGTTGACGATAAGAATTAGGAACATGAAGACGCAGAATCGCCAAGGCTTTTCACTGGTAGAGCTTATATTCGCAATCGGAGTGTTCGCCGTGCTCGTTGCCGGCGTTACCTTTCTTGCGGTAGGCACCTATGACTCGTACGGCGGCAC
>CAZQTS010000007.1:0-8700 GCA_964596475.1 uncultured Gammaproteobacteria bacterium | reverse complement strand
CCGTCAACCAAGAAAGTGGTTATCACCATTTCAGGTACCGGAATCGTAAATTACACCGTGCAGGCATATATTACCAATTGGGAAGCGTACCGGATGTTTCAGACTGACTGGGGCGGAAGTTCGGGCACGGCGATATGGACGTCGGGCACGAATAACTACAACACCTCATCGAACATGGATTTGCCGACCACATCCGGCAAGTTGCGGGTTAAATTGACCGATTAACGATGATGAGCATGAGAAAGAAGCGACATAAAAAAATATATCAAAGGATTGTTCATATTGGTCTTGCCCTACTCTTTTTTGCCGCAACGTCTGCATGGGTATTGCTTTTAAATCCCGAACCGGCGCGCGCCGCAGACTTTGTGATGCAGACTGGATATTACGTAGGCAGTGCTGCTGACAATTTACAGATTACGGCGCCGGGCTGGTCTCCTGATCTGGTTATTGTCAGAAGGTATTCGGGGGGATCTGGCAATGCAAACCAAACGTTTTTCAAAACATCGGCCATGTCAGGTGAAAATACTTCCGTTATCGGAGCCATCGATACTGTTGCGTCAGATGTCATACAATCGTTAGACAGCACTGGTTTTACCGTTGGTACCACCAATATCAATGAACTTGATATCCGCTACACCTGGGTTGCTTTTGACGGGTCTGATTGCACCAGCGCAGGCACTTTTTGCGTGGGCAGTTACACTGGTAATGGAGCTGCATCGCAAGCAATTACCTCGGTTGGCTTTCAGCCCGATTTGGTCTTGGTGAAAGGAACGACAACCGAAGTTATGTGGCGCTCTTCTGCAATGGCAGCCGATGTTGCAAATTTTACCGTAACCGGCCTTACCCCCGAAGATACTTCAGGCGCTTATTTTAAAACGTTGGACGCGACCGGATTTACCGTAGGCAATAATGAGGCAGTTAACCTTAACGCCACCACCTATTGGTATATTGCCTTTAAGCAAATTGCAACGAAGATGAAGGTTGCCAGATACGCGGGCAATGGCACGGATAACACGAGTATTACCGGTGTTGGTTTTCAACCTGATTTCCTCTTGGTAAAAAACTCAACCGGGACCTCAAGTGCGTGGGGCCTGTTTATGACAACCGACATGGGTGAAGAGTATCAAAGTTACCTTGGCGGCGGCGGCGGTCTCACTAATCAGCTCCAGAAGCTCGAAACAGACGGTTTTCAAGTAGGACCTGTGGCTGCGGTCAATGGCTCTGGGGTGACCTATTCGTACGCTGCTTTTGGCGGGGCAACTGACCCGACCGGAAGCGGCACGTTTAAGATGGCAACCGGATCGTATGTGGGCACTGGCGCGCAGTTTTCGCTTAGCGGCGTTGGTTTTGCGCCAGACCTGGTCATTTTGAAAGGCACTAGTGCCACAGACGCGGTCTGGAGAATCACGTTAATGTATGGTGAGAGGAGCGCGCGTTTCTATAACGCGACCTATGTGAATGGAGCACTACTTTCGCTTGACAGCGATGGTTTTACCATCGGCACCAGTACCACTGCGAACGCCTCGGGTGACACGTACCACTGGCAGGCATTTGGCAATGCGTTTAATCCGAAGACGCAGAGCGGTGCTGCTGATTTTGCTATCGGAATGTATATAGGGAACTCAATTGATAATCGCAACCTGACTCGGTTAACACCATTTCAACCTAATTTTGTAGTCACCAAGTATTCTTCCGGTTTATTGGGTACTAATATTGGACATTTTCGCACGTCTTCACATATCGGCGATTCAGCAAGTTACTTCGAGGCAACTGCTGATGCTGCAAACCTAATTCAAGGTTTTAATACCGATGGAGTTCAACTGGGCACGTCTTCAGATGTTAATCGTTTGACTGTCCTGTATTATTTCTTTGCCTTTAAAACCGGCACCAATTTCACACTGGGAAAGTATAAGGGCACGGCGAGTGCGCAGAGCGTTACCGGGCTTGGGTTTAAACCAGAACTTTTATGGGTGAAAAGCACGAGCACGGGTAATCCTGTGATCCGGCCTGACACGCTTACCGGGGATGCTACTCAATATTTCAACGCGACAGCTAATGCCTCTGACCGCATTACCTCGATTGACGGCACCGGCTTTACGGTCGGTGGCAATCAAACCGAGACCAATACCAACGCGCAAGCGTACTGGTATATGGCCTGGAACGACAGCACCGTGCGGTGGGGCACGCTGTATTCGGCATCCATAGACACTGACAGTTATTCGACTATTTACGGAAAGAACGCTCTGCATTTAACCTGGAATCAAACCGTGCCAACCGGTTGCCGGCTCTGGATGTACCTGCGTTCGACCAATACGGGTCCCACGCCAGACTACGCTACTTCAACCTGGCAAGGGCCATACTGGAGTGCCACCTCGACCGTGCGGACGGACCTTACCGGGGTTTCTGCGCTGCAAGCAAAACGGTATTTCCAGTATCGCGCTGACATGTACAGCTGCAAGCAGAATACCAACTACCCGACGTTACTCGATGCGTCGTTTGACTTTGATTGATATGGCTCGCCGCAGATTGCGAAAGAGTACATCGGTGCTCGGATTCTCGCTGCTTGAAATGATTATCTATACGGGCATTGTATCGTTCATTCTCGTGGCCATGGTCGAGATTGCCTCGATCGTGCAATCCAGCCGGGCCCGGGTGGTGATCAATGACACGCTCCACGCAACCGCCGCCCGCGTCCTGAACACGGTTGATACGTTGGTGCGTAACTCTGGCGGCTTTGTGCGGGATGCGAGCAGCAGAACCTGTGTGTTCACCAAGAAGCTCTGGCTCTATTATGCAACAAGCTCAATCGGCTACCTGCCGCCCGGCTGCATGGGTAACTACACGTCAGGCGCAGTGGCCATTGAGCCATATTCGTTTTCTGGCGCGACGACAACCTCACCGGATAGCCCGTTTCTCGCGCGCGAGGGATACGGCATGGCTATTGATTCAAAATATCTGTACAGCGTGGGCGCGCTGAATAACGGCTGGCACATTTCCAAGCGCTATCTGGATGACATGAAATATGACACTGGGTTTGACGGCGATGGCGCAGTGAGCACCTCCGGCAATTATGCGGCACGGAGCATAGCTTCTGACGGGCAGTTTCTGTACATTGTGGGCGGCAATCAAGCAAGCCTGACCACCAACGATTATCGTATCGAGAAGCGGCGGATATCTGATGGCTCGCTGGATACGGCTTTTGACACCGATGGCATTATTACCTCGGCGAACGCGCAGACCCTGTACTCGGTTGCGGTTGATTCGAGTAATATGTATGCGGTCGGTTATAAAGCCGGCGCCAGCTCCTCATCAGGCCCGAACAATGGTTCTACTTTTGCAAACGATAACAACGGTTTTACCATGGGAAACGTAAGCTGGTCCAACCCTTCAAACGCGCAAACTTCGAATAATGTAAGAGCTACCGCAGCATTCACCGTGGGCGGTGACACCTCCAATTACTTGAAAGCAACTGGTTTTGGTTTTAGTATACCAACCGATGCGACGATCAATGGCATTAAGGTTGAGGTTGAACGATCAATAAGCGTCCAAGCATTTAATACCGTGACTGACAATAGCGTGAAAATTGTCCAGGCCGGAACCATCGGCGGTAATGAAAAAGCAAATGGCAGCTCGTGGACTACTACCGATACCTATGACACCTATGGCGGTACCACTGATTTATGGGGACTGACCTGGACCGCAGCAGCTATCAATGCCTCGAACTTTGGGGCAGTCATAAGTGCTACAGCAGTGGAAATCTCGGATACAACGAATGCGCAGATTGATCACATCCGCATCACCGTCTCGTACACAGCTGCGAATGACTGGTATATTGAGAAACGTTCGGTAAGCACCGGAGCGCTGGATACGGGTTTTGATACTGATGGGATTATTACGGTGACGGGCGGAACTGCAAACGACATCGCGATTGATATACCGAACAATTGGATGTACGTGGCGGGCGTGATAAGCAGTGTCGGTACCGTAGAAAAACGCCTTTTGACCACGGGTGCGAAAGTAGCCGCCTTTACTGCGTATGATGGGCCGCAAGCGACGGGCGTCACGTATCGAAGCATCGTACTGGATGGGGGCAACCTCTTCGTCACCGGAGATAACGGCAGTGATTTACGAATCGAAAAGCGTTCAACAACCGATGGCTCACTCGTGACTGCGTTCGGCAGCTCGGGAGCCGTTACTGCCGCATCAGTCACCACCTCTGGGTATGGCATCGCTGTTGGCGGGGACTACCTATTTACCGTTGGGCATAGCAGTAATGACTGGTATCTCGAGAAACGATCGAAAACCACCGGAAGCTTAGTGACCAATTTTGGAACCGGAGGGACCATTACCGGCAGCACCAGCACCGATATTCCGTACGCCGGTGCGCTCGTTGATGATGATTATGTGTACATTCTCGGCACCTCACTTATTGGCAGCACGCGCTATCAGTATGTCGAAAAGCGATCGCGGTCAAGCGGGAATCTGGACGAACGCAACGGCCTGCGACTGCTGTGCTTCCAGCACTATCCCAATAACGGTAATTCGTCCACCTGCTATACTGATCCGCCCCATGCGCGTATCGCGCGGCATGATCTGACTGATTCCTTAACCCTCTTTGTCGGGCTTGACGATTTTTCCGTAAGCACAACAACTACCGGCTCCCGGCAGGCAATTGAGGTTGAATTGAAGATGAAATATCTGGGTTCGGGCTTGGCCTTTACGGTGGCAACCTATACCGCGAGCACGACCCAGGCGTTTCGTATCAGTAGTCCATGAGAAGAAAAACAAGACCACACCATGGTTTCATCGCGATCATGCTCGTTGTGCTGATAGCCGCCTTTACGACTATTTACGGTTTGTCGGCGCTGCTTATGAACGCAGATGAGCTTACCTCTTCGCAGGCGTGGCTGTATCATGCGCAGTCAAAGAACTTTGCTGCTTCGTGCGTCACAAACGCGATGAATAAACTGAGGAACAATTCGAGTGTGTCGGGCAATGTGAATCTTTCGACCAGCAATGTGAATTGCGTGTCCACCATCAGCGGATCGGGAAATACACGGACGATTATCGCGAGTGCCACGGCAACCGACGCTTTTGGCAGCAGCGTCGTTGAACGGGCGAATGTCAACGTAAACATCAATACCAACCCGTTTACGATAACACAATATAGAGATATACTGGATTAGATGTTCCCTCAAAAAAATTCTGTTGCCATTAATTTTTCCGATCATTCCCTTGAAGCGCTTGAACTTGAGCGCAACAAGGGGTTTCTGGTCGTAAAAACGCAGAGCCGCGTACTCCTGGAGAGCGGAGTTATCGAGGACGGCAAGATTATTCAGGTTGAAAAACTTCGCGATGCCGTCAAAAGGCTCCTCGCGCAAGCAAAACCGGTGCCCATCGCCACGCGGGACGTCGTTTTCACACTGCCTGAATCAAGGGTGTTCATTGCGCAGTACTCCTTTCCGCGGTCGCTGAACGCAAAGCAGATCCCCGCCGCTCTTTTTTCCCAGGCAAAGGAAACGATTCCCCTGGATGTCTTGGAGGCTGCCGCGGATTTTAAGGAAGTGGGTCGCTCGCAGGATGCAGTACAGTATATATTTGTCGCAGCCTATGCGCAGCTCGTCGACGAATATCTCTCTTTTTTTCAGAGCCTGCACCTGCGCGTGCACACGATCACGATGGAGTCCCTTGCGCTGGGAGCTGCGCTACTCGACGAGAAGAAAGAAGAGACGGTGCTGGTTCTTGATATGGGAGCGCGTACCACCATCGCGTCAATCTTTAACAATGGAGAACTGCAAGAGTCAATTAATATTCGTATTGCCGGAAACGCCATAACTGCGGCGCTTGCGGAAAAGCTCAAGATCAGCACTGCTGATGCCGAACAGAAAAAAATGGAGGCAGGCCTTGCACCGGGCGGTGACGGCGCAACGATGCTTATTATCCAAGGCCAGATGCAACCACTTAAGGATGAACTGTTGGTGTTCATTAAATACTACGAGCGAAAGATGCACGACACGATCGATCGGGTGCTTCTTGCTGGCGGGACTGCCGGTCTTTTCGGTCTCGGCGAATATTTTACGGCAAATCTGGGACTTGCGACCACGGTCGCTGATCCCTTGCCTATTTTTCAGATTAACGTGGATCGTGCAGCGCTCCCGAAATTCTTGGTGGCGCTGGGCTTGGCTCGCATTGCGCTGGGAGATCGCCGCGACGCGATTAATTTCTTGCGGCGAAAAGAAAAGGATTGGCTGCCTTCCCGTTGGGAGAAGCCGCCTGTGAAAGCTCCGAGGCAGGGCGGCAAAAGATTTACCATGCCTCCTGTCCGCATCCGATTAATGATCGGTGTGCTGATTGTAGCGCTCGGCATTTTTGGATGGATCTTCTGGCGCCGAGGCGCCGGGGTGCGACCGCCGCTTGCCAACTCGGTTTCTGACGAGGCACTACAGCGAGAGCCTTCGCTTAACGTTATCCTCAAGCCTTTTTCAGCGCAGAACGACTACGACAAAAGTTTGACGTTCATTGTTTCAGTCAGTCTCGATCCCAAAACAGTGCAAACAGGCGATATGGAAGGTACTATTGAGACGGTAACAATCGCCGACACGGTTTCCTACGACGCGGCAGCGCGCGATTTGGCACGCCGCAAGGCGGGTCTGGCCCCTTCGGCAAGCATCGAGATGACCGCTGATGCCCTGAAGCGTGAGCTCATCGAACAGCTCTGGAGGGGAAAAAGGGAGAGTATCGCTGCCGAGCGCGGCACAGGCGGCCGGATGCTCATCCCGTGGTATCTCGATTATACGGTGACCAAGGCTGCTATCATCACAGAGCCGAGTGCACAAACGCCGGTTGGCGAAATGCGTTTGAGTGTCAATTACCGTATGCTGGTTCTCAAGAGCAGGACAGCGTTCGAGAGTTTGGAGAGCAGACAATTAGATCTCTTTGAAGCCGTCAACCCGAATCTTAAGATTGGCGAGAAGAAATTTTCGTTCGCGGACGTTACGAACGATCGTGTGCATCTTGTTGCGCTCTACACTTTTAAGAGACAGTAAGCGCCGCGGCGAATGTCATATTTCTTAAAAACGAAGAAGCTTGACGTAGAAACCGGCTCACTGAAGGTTGCGCTTCTGCACGAAAAGGAAGCGTGGCATTTTGGCATTCACGCGGGCGATAACTTAAAACTCGTCATTGGGGGCAAGACGTACTATGTGTCGGCCAACACCAGTAAGGAGCGTGTGCGGCCCGGTCAGGTTGGTCTGTACAAGGATATTTGGCACGGGGCGAGCATCCCTGATGGCACCATCGCCGAAGTGAGCTTTCAGGAAAGCGCACGGTCAATTCGGGCCATCAGAAAGAGACTCTTGGGCAAGCGTCTGTCCTACGATGAAATACACTCAATTATTTCAGACATTGTCAGCGATCAGCTGAATAAGGTGCAGATCACGTATTTCGTCGCGTCTGCTTTTATGCATGACTACACCGATGAAGAATTATATTACCTCACAAAGGCCATGGCGGTCACCGGTGACACGTTGAGGTTTCCCGGGATCGTCGCCGATAAACACTCGGTTGGCGGGCTTGCGGGAAACCGAACGACGCTCATTGTGATACCCATTATCGCTGCGCTCGGCATCAAAATTCCGAAAACTTCATCGCGGGCCATTACCTCGCCTGCCGGCACTGCCGATACCATGGAAGTGCTGGCGCCGGTGACATTTTCCGCTGACCGCATAAAAAAAGTTGTCAACGAAACAAACGGCTGTTTGGTCTGGGGAGGGGGGTTAAGCCTTGCGCCGGCTGATGATAAAATTCTACGCGTGAGCTATCCGCTCGCGCTCGAACCGTACAGCAAGATGATTGTTTCAATTATGGCGAAGAAAGTCGCGACTGGCGTGAACCATTTGGTCATTGACATGCCCGTCGGCCCCACTACCAAGATCCCGCACATGCACCAGGCCCGCATGCTTGAGCAAAAATTCCTCTCCCTCGGAGCTCGATTCGGCATCAAGGTCAAGGTCATCATGACCAAGACCACCGATCCGGTGGGTTTTGGCGTGGGGCCTGCGCTCGAGGCACGCGACGTTTTGCGGGTGCTGCAGCGGAAAAAGGACCGGCCCGGCGACTTGGATCGCAAGGCAGTGCACCTCGCGGGAGAGCTGCTGGAACTGGTTCGCTATTGCAAGCCGGGTCAGGGGGCGACCATTGCGTGGAACGTCCTTGATTCGGGTAAGGCGTGGAAAAAAATGCAGCACATCATCAAGGCGCAAGGAGGCAATCCGTATGTTGACTCGGAGTCAATTGTGCTGGGCGCGTTCAAGAAATACTACACGGCCCAAAGAGGGGGAAGGATTTCGTATACCGATAACCAAGCCATCAATTATATTTGTCGCATCCTCGGCGCGCCGGCGGTTAAACTGGCCGGCATTTATCTGAATAAAGAATTTGGCGTGCTCGTCAAAAAAGGGGAGCGTCTGTTCACCCTCTATTCAGAAACCAGGGAGCGCCTTGCCTTAGCGTCAAAAGCGCTTGAGAAGTTGCGTATTTTTCGTATTTCCTAGCGAGGCCACGCGAAAATTTGTTTTCGTGATGGCCGAGCGACGGAAATTCAAGCGGTGTCGCGACGATCATGCATTTCCTATGCATGTCATCCTGACCGACGAGCCGAAAGCGAGGAGTGGAGGGATCCGGCCTTTACTTATAGATCTT
>CAZQTS010000006.1:25076-27741 GCA_964596475.1 uncultured Gammaproteobacteria bacterium | reverse complement strand
CTTCCAGACGACCTTCTCGTTCAACCAGAGAAGCTTCATCGTCGAAAACGGAAGGGAAATCGAGGTGCGTTAACGTCGCAACGAGAGGCTCTTCACACGAAAGCCTCTCCACGGCCCCGCCCGCGTCGTACTCGCATTTCGCGAGTCGCACGGGCGGGGCTTCTTCTTTTTGACGCGCAGTTGCTTAGCGTGATGAAACCTCATCCCGAGTGAGCGGGGCGAGCCAAATGATCACAATGTCATTCTGAGCCCCGTACCAGAGCAAGTTCGGTACGGGGTAAACTCCGCGAAGAATCTCCGACGAATGTCGGCATATAGTATAGCCTGGCGCGCATCCGCCAACTGGCGGAGCGCAAGATCCTTCCCTTCGATCAGGATAACAGTGGGGCCTACCCTGACTACGTTCGGTCGGGATGACCTTAGAGCGTCAGGTAGAAAAATTTGGTAATACGAATATTCTCCCCGGTTTTTGCAATGAGTTCAGTAAGCAGCTGTTCGATGGTTTTGCTGTCGTCCTTGATAAACTTCTGTTTGAGCAAGCACACCTCACTATAGAACTTTTCAAGCTTTCCGTCGATAATTTTGTCGTGTTTCTTTTCGGGCTTGCCTTCCTTCAAAAGTTGCGACCGATATACCCCTTTTTCGCGCGCAAGCACGTCAGCGGGAATGTCGCCGGGGGCAAGATACTGCGGCGCCGTTGCCGCAATCTGCAAGGCAACGTCGTGAGCGAAGTCGCGGAAATCCTTGGTGCGCGCCACAAAGTCAGTTTCACAGGCAACCGCCACGAGCGCCGCAACTTTTCCGTTTGCGTGAACGTACGAATCAATCACGCCCTGATTTGTGGCGCGCTCCTGCCGCCTGTGCGCGATTTTTTGACCGTGCGCGCGCAGCCATTCGATGGCTTTAGCTTCGTTATTGCTCGCTTGTGACAGCGCTTCCTTCACGTCAGCGACGCCCGCGCCGGTCATCTCTCGAATTTTTTTTATTAAATCAAGGCTGGGCATCATTTTTCGCCGCAGGTGCGTCCGTCCGGCCTTGCGCGATCGCGTCGGCAAGAACATTGGTTATGAGACTTATGGAACTGATCGCATCATCGTTTGACGGAATGGGATACTGCACCAGCTCCGGATTTACATTCGTATCGGTCATGGCAATGATGGGGATATTTTTCTTGTTTGCCTCGGCGACCGCTGTTTTTTCTTTCTTGATATCAACAAGATACACGGCCTTGGGCAGTTTCGTCATCGTATGAATGCCGCCGACGAACTCACGCAATTTATTCAGTTCCTTTCGAAAGTTGAGTTGTTCGCTTTTCTTGTACTTTTCCCACCCGCCGGTCTTCTCCTCGTTCTCAAGCTCCTTCAATTTCTTGAGCAATTTCCCGACCTGCTCAAAATTTGTAAAAATCCCGCCGATCCAGCGGCCCACCACATAGGGCATGCCGCATCGCTCGGCAGCAGCTTTCACCACCTCGCGCGCCTGTTTCTTGGACGCTACAAAAAGAATCGCGCCGCCGTTCGCAACGATTTGGCGCGTAAATTCCAGAGCGACTTCCAATTTCTTTCTGGTCTGCACAAGATCGATGACGTGGACGGTACCGCGCTTTGTATAAATATACTGGATCATCTTGGGGTGCCTTCGAGAGGACTGGTGCCCAAAATGAACGCCGGCCTTGAGCATGTCCTCAAGGGAAGGAAGTGTGTTTGTGGTCGTCAGTTCTTCAACCATACTAATTAAGAATGACCTCGTAAGGCCGAAGCGAGTGTAGCACAGAGTTCGCTCCAATGCAAGGTTCAGAAGGCTTTTTTACGAAATCATTGACTTCCTCATTAAAAAATGATTGACTTATTTATTCCAATCTCGGAAAACTGTACCTAAGACTTAAGGAGGGTCGCATGCCGCTTTCTGACATCAGCATGAACTGGGATACGCGTAATCGCCTGATCGGCGCGATCGAGAGCTTCTTCGACAAAGTTCGAAGTCTCCATGACCGCGATTCCCACGGCGGGTACTTCTGCGTCGCACACGGAACAACGGGTGATCCTCTCTTCATCAGCGGGATCGGCAAGGTCCACCAGGACAAGATCCAGCGGTACTTGGCCTTCGCGCAAGAGAAGGCGCGCCGCCTCGCGAGTCACCCCGACTCATGGAGCAGCGCGTACAGTCGCGACATCGAGAAGGAGCAGTACGCAGGCGCTATACGTATCCGCGATGAGCACCTCAACCTCATCCTCTCGTTCTCTGGCCTGCCGGAGGAGCTGGACGAGGCGGTCGTACTGACAGCCGCAGTCAAATGCAGGCTGCTCTTGCATAGCGACGCTCTAAGGATCGCCATGATAGGCTCGCCGTTCCACCAGGTGTGCGCTGGCGACCCAGTAACCCTCGGCATCGATGGCGAACCGGGCGGTAACGTCGTCGTGGACCCCAGCAAGTTCGACCCGACCAGCGGTGATCCGTTCGACGATCACGACGAGTAGGCGCTAACAGGACCCGCCCGCGCGACTCGCGAAAAGCGAGTACGACGCGGGCGGGTCTTCTTCTTTATTATGCACCACGAATGATCTTTTAAAAAAATCTACCCTCCGCAGCTTTCAATTGATCCCCTCCCCTTAGGATAAGGGGAGAAGGAGGGGTTACGCACATGGGCCCATAACTCCCCCTGCCT
>CAZQTS010000006.1:21656-24976 GCA_964596475.1 uncultured Gammaproteobacteria bacterium | reverse complement strand
ATGGTACCATCGCAAACGCATTATGAAAAAAGATATTCATCCAACCTATTATACCGACGCCAAAGTGATGTGCGCGTGCGGTCACAGCTTTATTACCGGCTCGACGGTCAAAGAGCTGCATATTGAAATTTGCTCAAACTGCCATCCGTTCTACACCGGAAAAGATAAACTGGTGGATACGGCCGGGCGCGTGGATCGATTCAAGCGGATGGTGAGCAAAAAATCCGAACTTGCAAAAGTCCGCGTGGGCCGGAAAATGAAGAAAGCGCGGTCTGCCGCACAGAAAGCAGCAAAAGCCTCAAAGGAAAAGTAATTACATCAAAGAGACGAGAACCTGTTGGTTTTACGGTTCTTTGGTTATACTTACTCTATGTCCGACCCCGCCATATTATTCCAAAAAAAACTTGAAACCTTGGAAGCCGAGATGCGCAAACCCGAGGTTCTTTCTGATGCCAAAAAATATAGCCGTTTGTCGCGCGAGTACAAGACCCTGAAAGAGAAACTAGATATGCATCGCTCTATTGAAAAAATGAAATCAGATAGTGTATCACTTGAGACCGACTATTCACGCGAAAAAAATCTCGAGCTTAAGAACCTTCTGCGGGAGGAAATTGATTCGCTCAAAAAAAAGCAAGCAGAACTCGCCGGAATGTTGCACGAGCTCGAAAATCCGCAGGATCCGAACGACCAACGGAACGTTATCATGGAAATCAGAGCAGGGACCGGCGGCGACGAATCTACGCTCTTTGCCGCAGAACTCTTCCGCATGTACAGCCGATTCGCAGAAAAAAGGGGATGGCGGACGAACATCATAAGCAGCAACCGAACAGGCCTGGGCGGCTTTAAGGAAGTCATCCTATCGATTGAGGGAGACCATGCTTACCAGACCCTCAAGTATGAGATGGGCGTGCACCGTGTCCAGCGCGTACCCGAAACGGAGAAATCAGGACGTGTCCACACGTCGGCCGCGACCGTAGCAGTCCTGCCTGAAGCCGAGGAAGTGGATGTAGAAATCAAACCCCAAGACATCCGCATCGACACCTTCATGTCCGGAGGTCACGGCGGCCAATCGGTCAACACCACTTACTCGGCGGTGCGCATCACGCATCTGCCGACCAAGATGGTCATCACCTGTCAGGATGAACGGTCGCAGCTTCAGAATCGCATGAAGGCCATGACTATCTTGCGCTCGCGCCTGCTGGCCATGGAGGATGAAAAGCGCAGACACGAGCGCTCGAAGGAGCGTCGTAAGCAGATCGGCACCGGCGATCGGGGTGAAAAAATCCGCACGTATAACTTCCCGCAAGATCGGCTGACCGATCACCGCATCAAAAAAAACTGGCACCAGCTGACCGCGATTATGGATGGGGAGCTTGAACCCATCATTGAGGCGCTGAACGCCGAAGCGCAAGAGCTGCAATGAAGCTCACCGTCGGCGCGGCACTTGCGAAAGCCGAAGCGCGCCTTGGTAAGTCCGGACTACCGGCTGGGGATGCGCTCCTCTTGCTCGCTCATTGCGCTGATGCTTCAGAAGCGCTGTTGTTAAGCAATCCGGGGCGCCTACTGTCTGCACATGAACAGCACTGCTTTACTGATGCAATCAAAAAGCGCTGTCAGGATTTTTCCGTTGCCGTGATCATGGGCTACAAGTATTTTTTTGGGCTCAAGTTCACGGTGTCCAAAGACACCCTTGTCCCGCGGCCTGAAAGCGAACTCATGGTCGAGCAAGCGCTCGCATTCTTATCAGGACGCGCCTCGGGAGCGGTCCTTGATATTGGCACTGGCTGCGGAAATATTCTTATTGCAGTCGCCCGGAACACCGCAGGCAAAAAAATCACCTGGTATGGGTGCGACATCTCTCCGAAAGCGCTCTCGATCGCGCGCAAGAACGCACGAGCTCACCGCCTGCCGATTCAACTCTTCGAATCTGATCTTTTGTTAAACGCTCCACGGCGCAGTTTCAATCTGGTGATGGCAAATCTGCCTTATCTTTCAACCAAACGAATGCATGAGCGTTCAATACGAAGAGAACCGCGTGCGGCGCTTGCAGGCGGCGGTAATGGGCTTGTGTTCTACAAAAAGCTTCTTATGGCCATTCCGCCCTTCCTCGCGAAGGGCGCGCTCCTGCTTTTTGAAATAGATCCGCAACAAGCAAAAGAAATAAAACGACTCGCATCGCAGCGCGTCGCCTCCGCTCGAACAGAAATACTGTCTGATCTTGCCGGACGCAAACGACTCGCAAAAATTACTACTTGACGGTTTGTGCGACGATAGCAAGAGAGGGCACCACTTCGATCCAACTTGCCCCGGGAGAAAAAATCACTTCTTCCTGCTGATCGGAAATAAAGCGCATGCGAGACTCACGTGTCTCCTTGATCCATCGCGCACGGACAAGCTTCCCGCTTGAAAAAATCAGAGCCTCGCCCTGGCCCAGCGTCTTCATTTTGAGCCGACCGATACGGTCAATGGTTTCGGTGGGCACTTCGATGATAATAATATTTGCTGCTGAAATCTGATCGCCGGTTTCAAACAGCTCCCGCTTGCCGTTGGTGAACCGAATATATGAGTTGCGGGGTTTATTGTACACCCAGGCAACATGGTTGCCCGGACTAAAATAAAGCTGAAATTGCTGCTGTTCCGGCCCCTCGGATGCCGGCGCCTCGGCAAATTTCCACGGCGTGAGGCGTTTGTGCGGGATCGTAAATCGATCCTTGATCCGCAGCCATGAAGAGCGTGACGAAAAAACATTATGCGGCGAACGCACGTTTTCGTCGCGCACAAAATATATTTCGTCCGCGCCAATCTGGTCGATATCCAAAAGATCGGGGTTTTCTGAAAGAATAGAGAGTGCCTCATTACTGCCGCCGACGTGCATGAGCACGCCGCCGTATTCGGACGCCCAATCAATAAAGTACGGCCGGACAGAACGTATCGGACCGATGGTGTCAACCAGCGCGCCGCTGTCAAAAACAGCCATGAGCCGCGTGATGCCGCCTTCCGAAAGCGCCTCGTACACGACCGCTGCATGTTCCAACCCCGGTCGTATTTTTACGTCAGAAAAGTTATCGTACATAACGCTGATTGCAAAAAAATCGTCCACCGCTTGCTGCGCGCTGCCTGTTAAGGGATGACGGATGACCGCCTGCGCGCTCGTTGTTGCTGGCGGCGCAGGACGGCGCGCGATGCGGGAGGGAAAAAACGAGTAGTAAAAAACAGCGCCCACCGCAATGGTAAGAACGACTGCGGCGGCGATTTGCAGCCTGCGGCCTACACGTGCGCGGAGAATGTTAGGGCTTCTTTTCTTCACGGGTTGCAGTCGG
>CAZQTS010000006.1:14588-21556 GCA_964596475.1 uncultured Gammaproteobacteria bacterium | reverse complement strand
CCTGCCGGGCGGGTAGGAGTCTGCCCAGCCGGTACCGCCTCGCTTCCTGCGGCAGGTTCTGCTACCGGCTCCTCGCCTATCACTTGCGTTTCTGGCGTTGGGGGCTCTTCTGGCACTTCAACGCGTGGCGCGAGCACGCTTACGATACTTTCCTCGGCGACATCAAGAACCGTAAGGCTCTTCGGAATCGAGAGATCACGGAGGTGGATGCTGTCTCCAAGATTTTCAAGCACCGAGAGATCTACCGGAATCGAGGAAACCAAATCCTTGGGCAAGCACTCGATCGTGAGCTTATCTTTGCTGATTACTAAATTTCCTCCCAAGCTCTTGACTGCAGGTGACTCACCGCTAAATTCCAAATGCACAACGGTCTTTATCTTTTCATCCATCCGAACCTGGTGCAAGTCCACGTGCGTGATGAGATCGCTCAACGGATCGTGCTGCACTTCTGAAATCAGTACCGGAATCATGCCTGCCGCACCGTCAATAGTCAGGTTGATAAGATTGCTCGTGCCTGCTGTACGGTACAAGTTACTAAACTCCTGATAGCCGAGCACCAGAAGCTGATTTTTTAATCCGTGGCCATAGACCACGGCCGGGATTTTACGCGCCTTTCGCAAGGCGTTAAGATTTCCGCGCGTTGTGGTTGATCGCGGAGTTGCTCGAAGCGTCAATGTCATAGTGAAAATCGGGAATTACGAAATTTGCTCATAGACAAAACAAAATGATTTAATCACGAGTGGGCACAAAAGTCAACTCCGTTACCCTGCAACGCGGGGTAACGGCGTCAACTCTACGGCCCTGTTTCGTACGAGGATCTTGCTAGCGCGCCCTGGTGTCCGCAACGATACTGCCGATAATGCCAAAGGCGATAAAAAAAGCCAGGAGAGAACTGCCGCCCGCAGACATAAAGGGCAGCGGGATGCCGGTCACCGGTGCAATACCCAGATTCATACCAACGTTGATGAAGCTTTGGACCGTCAAAAGTGACGCAAGTCCCAAGGCGAAAAAAGCAGCGAAATTATCCATGGTGCGATGCGCGGCAATAAGTAATCGGTATAAGATCAGCAGAAAACAGCCCAGCAAAAAAATCACGCCGATGAAACCGAATTCTTCGGCCAACACGGCAAAGATAAAGTCGGTTTCTGCTGAAGGCAAAAATTTCAGCTGGCTCTGCGAGCCTAACCCAAAACCCCGCCCGAAGATGCGACCAGAGCCCACAGCAATAATCGATTGCCTGACGTTGTATCCTCTCCCGAGCACATCGAACTGGGGATTAATAAATGTCAGAATGCGATCCTTCTGGTACGGCTGGAACAGGAACATCCAGCCCAAGGCACCTGCAACAAGCAACCCTGAAAGGAGCACGAGGAGGTGTTTGCGTGGCACTCCCGCAATGAGAAGCATGAGGAACCACGTGCCAAAAAGGACGATTGCCGAACCTAAATCAGGCTGGAGCAGCACCAGGGCGACGTAGAACATCGTCAGGGCCCCGCTCGCAAGAATGTGCCGCCAGAGAAAAAACTGGCGACCGTAGTCACTGAAGTATTTCGCAAGCACGATCAGCAAACCGATCTTTGCAAATTCAACAGGCTGAAACGTAATAAAACCGAGCGAAATCCATCCGGTCGTACCGCGGATGGATAATCCGAAAAAGATGACATACACAAGGAGCAGCGCGCAGAAGACGTACGCAAGCTTGCTGTAGGTTATCCAGATCCGGTAGTTCGTGCCCGCGAGCGCGAAAGAGATGAGGAAACCGAGAACGGCGAAGATCAGCTGCTTGGCAAAAATTGCGGCATTTGGTGCGATGGGATTGATGCTGATGCCGTAGATGATGAGGAGACTCAAAAGCACCAAAAAAAATACTGACGCGGCAATAATCCAATCAATGTATCGAACTCGATGCCATGCAATGACTGCCATAGGAGGAGCCGCGAGCGTCAATACCTAAAATGGGGATCGAAGATATTGACGATCGGGAAAAGTCTCACGCTGTCAACCCGCGGAAACGATCCGAAGAGCGCAATATCGAACGGGCGTTCTTCCAAAAAAGTGAAATCCTCGGCCATGCGCTCGCCCACTGACACGAGGGTCGAACCGGAAAAAAGAGCATACTGCCAGAGCACTGACCGGATATTGAGCGTCGAGTTGTTTCGCACCCGCCATGTCAGACGCGCCGGAACGACGGTTTGTCTTGCGCCCTGCACCAAAATCTGCTGCGGAAAAAATTGTGCTTGTTCCACAATCTCCCAGCTTAGGGCTGGCGGCCGCGTAAGCCTGACCCATCGAATATTCGAGGGAACGAATTCCACCGTCCCCGAAAGCGGCGTCACGCTTTTAAATCCCAAAACCGTGAAGTAACGCTGTTCTTGCGGAAGAAGAAATGTCGAAACGTACGGCGTCGTCACCTCACCGCTCACAAATTGGTAGGCGACGGACTCAACCGCCCACTTCTCGTTTGGGTTGTACGCCGCAACGACAAAATCATACCGCCCGTTTGAAAGCGGATACAGCACTGCCTTACCGAATTCAATATCGACGGGCGCATTCTCACCGTGTATTTTCCGCCAGTCGTAGGTAGGTTGTATGGCTTCGGCAACATACCGCTGCCAATCGTTCGAGAAGTATAGGTACACGCCGAACTGCACAAAAAAAATCAAGTAAAAAAGCGCGATCACCAGATACAAAAAAATAGTGGTCCATTTCCTTATCGCGAGGCGATGCGTGGCAATCCAATAGCCCCGCTCGATCATTTTCTTGTCGATAGAAGCCGGCGTACGATCCATACGTCCGTAAGTATACTATAGTTGCTTGTCTGCGCCAACAGTGGAAAATTCGAAATGCGAAATACGAAAAAAAGCCTTAAGTGTAAAGTTTACACTTAAAAGTTTAAGTTTAAAGTTAAAAGTTATGCTTGCACCCAACTTAAAATTTTTAACTTAAACTTTTCATTTTTTCACTTTTAACTTTCATGACGTTTGGCGTATTGGGATTTCGAGTTTGGAAACGTATGGAATTTCGTATTTCGTACTTCACACCTTTCTCTCTTTGATATCGTGAGGAAGTGTGCTATACTCGGGGTATGTTTGAATCGCGCGACATGCTCAATTACTCACTCGCTCTCTCGGTGGTCGTCTTGACGATTCTGTTCAGCTGGATCCTTGTGTATATTATAAAAATCTTCCGCCAGTTCGAAAGAATGGTGCGTGACGTTATCCGCGCCGTCGAGCGGTTCAACGAAGCGCTTGATTATGCTAAGGACAAGCTCGCGGCCCTCGTGGCACTGATCCCGGTCATCGTCAAAGGCGGCGAGAAGGTGCGGAAATTTGTCAAAACACTCCGAGACAAGGGCGCAAAAAAATGAAATAAAAAGAATCCGCTCACTGGTGATGAGTTATGAACGCAAAGGAAACAGGGTTCTTGCCAATTTTAAAATTGAAAATGTAAAATTTAAATTCAAAATTTTAAATTTTTAATTTCAATTTAGAATTTTACTTTTTTCATTTGAGACTTTCCAACTCAACGACTCCCATGTCATTTGTCCACCTTCATACGCACTCGCATTATAGCCTTCTCGATGGTTTAGGCACGATACCGAAACTGGTGGCTGCTGCAAAACGCCACAAAATGAACGCCCTGGCCCTGACCGATCACGGGGTCATGTACGGCATGATCGAATTCTACCAGGAGTGCCGCAAGAATGGCATTAAACCGATTTTGGGCATTGAAGGGTATTTGGCCGAGAGCAAGATGACCGATCGTACTGCGAAAAAACCCTACCATCTGATCCTTCTTGCCTCTACGAACGCTGGTTACTATAACTTACTCCGCCTCACCACCGAGGCGCATCTCGCAGGCTTTTACTACCGGCCGCGCTTTGACTGGGAAACGCTCAAGAAGTACGGCGACGGCTTAATCGCCCTTACCAGCTGTCTCAACGGACCCCTGGCGCGGCCGATCATCGAGAACGATGAAAAACTGATAGCCCAAAATCTCGAGCGGCTGCTCGATATTTTTTCTAAAGACAATCTCTTTTTGGAGGTGCAGCACCGGCCCACCCTTGCCGAGCAAAGCAAGGTGAACGCAGGACTTCGCGAACTTGCCCGCAAGCATCACATCGGCCTTGTGGCGACAAACGATATTCACTATATCAATCCTGAAGACGCATCGGCGCACGACGTCCTCCTCTGTCTCCAGACCAAGAGCAGACTCACCGACAAGAATCGCCTGTCGTACCTCGGTGAGAATCACTCGCTTACCTCGGCAGATGAAATGACTGAACTGTTCCGCGATATGCCTGAAGCGATTGAAAACACCCTTCTCATCGCCGAGCGCTGCAAGGTGGAAATCACTCTCGGCAAAATTAACCTTCCCTATTTCGACATACCGAAGGGAAGGACCTCTGACGAGTACTTACAGGAACTCGCATACCAAGGTTTGGAAAAAAGATACCGGCATCCGCCTGCCGACATTCCAAAAGAAACGCAAGACCGACTCAATTACGAGCTCGACGTCATCGGCAAGACGGGCTTTGCCGATTATTTCCTCATTGTCCAGGATATCGTGAACTGGGCAAAAAATAATAACATCATGGTGGGACCCGGTCGCGGCAGCGCTGCCGGGAGTTTGGTCTCCTATGTGCTTGGCATTACCAACATCGATCCCATCGCCTATAATCTGCTCTTCGAACGCTTCTTAAATCCCGAACGTATCAGTATGCCGGATATTGACATGGATTTTGCCGACGTCGGCCGCAACCGTGTCCTCGAGTACGTTGAAAATAAATACGGCAAAGATCATGTCGCGCAAATCATTACCTTCGGCACCCTCGCCTCCCGCGCCGCGGTCCGGGACGTGGGACGAGTCATGGGGTTAAGCTACGGCTATTGCGACCGCATCGCAAAGCTCATCCCCGGCTTTACACCGCTCGCCGAATCGCTTTCGAAAGTCCAGGAACTTAAGCAGCTCTACCAGGAAGACGAACAGGCGCGGACTCTCCTTGATATGGCGCGTCGTGTTGAGGGTGTAGCCCGGCATGCGTCTACCCATGCCTGCGCCGTGATTATTACCAGGGAGCCGCTCATCAACCATGTTCCGCTCCAGTATTCGAGTTCAGACCCTGACAGTATCATCTCGCAATACTCCATGCACCCGGTGGAAGACCTCGGTCTTTTGAAAATTGACTTTTTGGGCCTTAAAAATCTGACGATTCTCCAAACAGCCGTTGAGATCATTGAAAAAACAGCCAATACACAGATTGATTTAGACGCACTGCCGCTCGACGATCCGGAAACGTTCAAGCTTTTGCAGCGCGGCGATACCACCGGCATCTTCCAGCTTGAATCCGACGGCATGACCAGATATCTCAAGAAACTCAAGCCCGTCGAGATTGAGGATATCATCGCCATGGTCTCGCTCTACCGGCCCGGTCCCATGGAATTCATTGATGCATATATTGCCGGTAAGCATAAACAGAGAAGAATCGAATATCTGCATCCGAAACTCGCTCCCATTCTCGATAAAACCTACGGCATCGCCGTGTATCAGGAACAGGTATTCCAGATTGCGCGAGACCTTGCCGGTCTTACCTACGGGGAAGCAGATATTCTGCGCAAGGCCGTCGGTAAAAAAATTAAGAAGCTGCTCGTTGAACAGTCGGAAAAAATGATCAAGGGCATGGTTGCACATGGCATAGACAAAGCGACCGCGGAGCATATATGGGACTTTATATTGCCGTTTGCCCGCTACGGCTTCAATCGATCGCATGCAGCATCCTACGCCATCATCGCGTACCAGACCGCCTATCTGAAAACTCATTTCCCTGCCCAATTTATGGCTGCACTACTCACCGCGGATCAGGACAACACGGAAAAAATCGCCAAGGAGGTCAACGAATGTAAAAACATGGGCCTCGTGGTGCAGCCGCCGGACATCAACGAGAGTTTCAGCACCTTCAGCGTGGTCATGGATGAAAAGACCAAGCGCATCAGCAACAATCTTCGCTTCGGGCTCAACGCCATAAAAAATGTCGGCGACCATATCACGAGGGTCATTATCCGCGAGCGCAAAAAGAACGGTCGCTTCGCCTCGATCGAGGATTTTCTCTCACGCATCCACGATAAGGACCTGAACAAAAAATCACTCGAAAGTCTCATCAAAGCGGGCGCGCTCGATTCAATCGGCGACCGCGCAACATTTTTGGGGAATCTGGATGCATTGCTTGCATACTGCAAAAGGGCGCAGCAGCAGGCAAAGCTCGGACAAGAAAATCTGTTCGCCGACCTGCCCCTTGCCGGCCCGCCAAAATTGAAACTCGACAAAGCGCCCCCGATCTCAAACATCCAGAGATTAACATTCGAAAAAGAACTCCTCGGTCTCTATATCACCGATCATCCCTTCAAGCAATATATTGAACTGCTCCACGACGTCACACCGCTTGCAACTGTCCCAGCTGCGCTCCGATCAGAGACCATTGCCGTTGCAGGCATCATCACCACGGTACAGAAGATCGTTACTAAGAACGGCAAACCCATGGTTTTTGCGACCATTGAAGACAGCACCGGCAGCATCGAACTGGTTATTTTCCCCAAGCTTCTTGAAATCGAGCCGCATTTCTTTCATGAGAACAACCTCGTCATTGTCCAGGGAAAACTCTCGGACAAGGATGGGGTTCCGAAAATCCTTGCCGACACCGCTGAAGTGCTCTCTCCCGAAAAATTGGATCAGCTCAAGGGCCGGCAAGAAGCCGAACATAAGCTCTGGCTGAACCTGCCGGAACGTTTCACGAAAAACGATATTCAAGGCGTCAAAAAGATTCTCGAACAATTTCCCGGGAGCATGAGCGTGTATCTCATCGTGCATAATGAAACCGAGCGCAAAATCAAGACCACGATCAAAGTCGCAAGCAGTGATATTTTGAACCGGCAATTGATTGAAATCCTCGGCAAAGAGAACGTGACCATCAC
>CAZQTS010000006.1:5162-14488 GCA_964596475.1 uncultured Gammaproteobacteria bacterium | reverse complement strand
ATATGCTATACGCTATATGCTATAAGCCAAAACGGTTAGACAAAGGCTTCCTTTTCTTTTATACTAAAGATCTCCGACCCGTCGCTAATGCTATAGATGAAAAAAAACCGTCAATTCTACCTCTGGGTCATCAACTTCTTCATTGCGGTAACCGCGCTCGTGCTGGTCATCACCGTCTATCTTACCGTTGCGCGGGCAACGGTTATCGTACCGGCTGCGCGAGAGCAATTTAAAAATTCGGCAGTGCTCGATGTTGCCGAGACATCAGGTGAGGGCACCGTGACGGGTCGCATCATCACCCGAACGTATGAACTTGCCGAGACCGTGCCGGTAGGCGCCCGAACCGTGAAGGCGGAGAAAGCAGGGAGCATAGTGACCATCACCAACGAGTCAGCGAGAAGTCAAAGTCTTGTTCGGACCACACGACTTCTCTCCGGTGACAACAAGCTCTTCCGCATAACGCAGACCATCCTTGTGCCTGCCGGTACATCAATCGACATCTTTGCCGAAGCAGATCAAAAAGGCGATTCGTTTCTCATTGGCACATCCACCTTCACGATTCCAGGCCTTAACCCGGCGCTCCAGAAGCAGATTTACGGCGAGTCCAAACAGCCAATGACCTTTGACCGAGTAACGAGCGGCACCGTGACAGCCGAGGAGGTCAATAAAGCGGAGGCCTCGCTCTTGGATAAATTAGTCAAGCGTGCACAAGAGGAATTTGCAGCTGAAACTCAAAACAATACCGTAGCGAAGGAACACCTTCAGCATGAGCGGCTCGCCCTACTGGTTGACCCGCCAATTGGCAAGCCGGCATCGCACATGAAACTAACTCTGAAACTGAAGATTTCTGGGCTTATGGTAAATCCCGATGACGTGCTTTTGCAGGCAAAAAAAAAGCTTGTTGCCCAGCTTGCTTTCGAGAACAGTTTGATTGAAGCAGTTCCCGAAAGCCTGACCTATGCGGTAACCGCACTTAATGAGAAGACAAAGACCGGACAGCTCCAGACCGAACTATCCGCATGGATTCGAACCAATGTTGCGACAGCGCAGCTCGACGCACAAAACCTGATCGGAAAAAAAACGAACGACGCGCGCGCATATCTGCAGTCACAGGGAATTCAGGATTTTGAAATAAAATTGTTTCCCTCATGGATGCCCAGGATGCCGCTACTTGCGGATCACATAACGGTTGAGGTGAGATAGTTTTATACACGCTGACATAAAATGAAAGCGCCCGCCTCGTCCTTACTGGACGGGCGGGCGCTGGTACTACCTCCTGAGAAGAGCCTCTTCTGATCGCGCCTCCCCCACCGCCATCGCGATCGCATGCTCGAGCCGCAACCTGATGCGGGCAAATCGTTTGTCGCCCACGATGGCACGGGTACGCTTCAGCTCGGAGACCGCACAGATGATCTGCCTTTCCAGCTCGCCGACGATCGTCAGAATCTCCCGCTCATTCACGTATACCGAGCAGTGAATACCGTACCGTTCGGCAAGCGTGTCCTGTATGCCGAACGCGATCACCAGCGCGTTTGTGAGAAGGCCGTCCTGCTTGAACTGCAGCGAAGGACATGGCCGCGCGGAAGTGCTGGGCAGAAGGGGCATCCAGTACTTTGACAGAACGCACTCCATCGCTTCCAATGAAGTGGGCTTGGGGCCCTTCCAGGCAACCTCAACTCGGAACAGAGGCATCTCCGCCTCCTTTGTTGCATTTTTGGATACTGGCATGCAACCGCCAGTTGACCCTGTATGAGTCCAAGTGAAGCTCCACGGCTTGACAGCCGTGGCTTCTCCGCCGACGTGGTTTCGTGGAGCGAAACCCCGCACCGTCCGCCTTGGGCGGACTGGTGCGTTGGGTAAAAGAGCAAAAAACGATTTTTTACCATATCATACATCATAATAAATGTCAAGACCATTGACTATCACACATAAGACTCATAAACTAACAATAAGCTCTGCGATTGAGACGTCGACCAAACGTTTGTCCCGCCTCGCGGGATTGCCGAAAGGCACCAAGCAGAACATCAATCTAAATGGAGTGCCTTACCGGCCTCTGGCCGGGGGAACTTGGGTGGAACCACTCCGACGCTTCGGTCGGAGTCCCAGGACGAACTTCCGTCGTGGGTTGTTTTATTTATAAATACCTAACGTTAGTCCCTGAGCCTGTCGAAGGGCTTCCTCAGCGCCAGCAGTTATCCTTCGACAAGCTCAGGAAATAACTGCTGGCAATTATGACAAAAAGCGAATCTCTCCAGAACCTCCGCCACTCCGCCTCGCATCTGCTTGCAGCTGCCGTCAAGGAACTTTGGCCGGACGTAAAACTGGCCATCGGTCCCGTGATCCGCGACGGTTTTTACTATGACTTTGATTTCCCGCAGCCGATCTCTGAAAACGATCTGGTCAAGATCGAGCAAAAAATGCGCGAGATGGTGGCTGACTGGAAACAATTTGAAGGACGCGAGATTAAATCCTCTGACGCGCAAAAAGAATTTAAGGGCAACCCGTATAAACTCGAACTCATTGACGAGTTTACGAAAAAAGGCGAAGCACTCTCGGTCTTTACTTCAGGAAATTTCACGGATCTCTGTAAGGGCGGTCACTGCGATAATCCGTCCAAGCAGCTTAGATATTTCAAGCTCCTTTCGCTTGCCGGCGCCTACTGGCGCGGCAGTGAAAAGAATCCGATGCTCACGCGCATTTACGGAACTGCTTTTGAAACAAAAAAGGAGCTTGATGAGTATCTCCACCGCATCGAAGATGCCAAAAAACGCGATCATCGTAAAATCGGCAAGGAACTTGACCTGTTTACGTTCTCACCGCTTGTTGGCCCGGGACTCCCCCTCTGGACACCCCGCGGCACACTCATGCGGGAATTAATCGACAATTATGTGTGGGAGCTTCGCAAAGCGCGCGGCTACGAAAAAGTCGCCATCCCGCATCTCACGAAGAAGGAGCTCTATGAAACGAGCGGGCATTGGCAAAAATACGCAAGTGAACTGCTCAAAATCACCACCCGCGAAGGTCGGGTGCTGGTGGTCAAGCCCATGAATTGCCCGCACCATGTGCAAATCTATAACCGCTTCAAACACAGCTACAAGGAACTTCCGGTGCGGTACGCAGAAACCACCACAATCTATCGCGACGAACAATCAGGAGAATTGAATGGTCTTTCTCGGGTGATGTCTATTACACAGGATGACGCTCACGTTTTTTGCAGATACAGTCAAATTAAGCAGGAGGCATCAAGCATCTGGGATATCATTCAGCAATTCTATGCGACATTTGATCTGAAACCGGCAGTGCGTCTCTCACTTCACGATCCGGATCATTTCGATACCTATCTCGGCACGCCTGCCGCATGGAAAAATGCAGAGACCGAATTGCGAGCTGTGGTGAAGGAGCGCGACGCAGATGCGATCGAGGCACTAGGCGAGGCTGCGTTCTACGGACCAAAAATTGACTTCATGGCACATGATGCGCTGGGCAGGGAGTGGCAGGTTGCAACCATCCAGCTCGACATGAACCAGCCGGAGCGCTTTAATCTTTCGTGCGTGAATGAAAAGGGTCAGAACGAGCGGATTGTCATGATTCACGCGGCGATTGCCGGTTCGCTCGAACGCTTTCTCTCGATGATTATCGAACACTTTGCCGGAAACTTTCCCGTCTGGCTTGCACCAGAGCAGGTACGATTGGCTTCGGTCGCCGACCGGCACGTTGCGTACTGCAAAAAACTCTCGAAAGAACTCATGGCGGCTTTCATCCGGGTTGCAAGTGACGTCACGAACGAAACCATCGGAAACAAAATCAGAAAAGCTGCTCTTGATAGGATCCCGTATACGGTTGTGGTTGGAGACAAAGAGGCTGCATCCGCCATCCTCCCGGTCCGCATCCGCGGTCAGAACAAAATCATGAACGTGAAAGCAGGAATATTCATCAAAGCATTGCAACAAAAAATGAGTACCCGAGACGCTCAACTAGATTTGTAATGTTTTTTCTGAAACCGACTTAGCTCTTGTGTCCTTGACGACACTTGGGTATACTGTATGCAGTAACCATTAACGAGCGGATATGAATAAAAAGAAAAAAGGTGAAATAAAAACAAACGCTTTCGATACAACCAGCCACTACCTCACCGTGGTGGCATTACTCATATCTAACCTCTCGGTACTGATGCTGGGGGTTGTTTTTTCAAGTCAGCTCGGTCAGGGCATGGGCGATGTAGCAGCAATTGGCGATCAGCTCACAGTCGAGAAGAGTCTTGCCGCAGTCAGAAGAATTGGGGGAGGCGATGGCGGCACCGCCGATCCTACGCTGGACGTCTCGATAACGTTCCGCGAACCGGGGAGAATTGTCACTGGCCTTACTGACAAATTCGTTGGCAATATAGCTTTAACCGCAAAAAACGGGTCACTACAGATCAACGCCATGCAGATCAGCGTAGTGCCGCCCGATGGCGGAATCGCTGCGTGTTGCACGAAGTCAGTCTATAAACGACTTCTGCTTTTTGACCGAGCGTTTCCTTTCGATATTGTCGCAAGCACCGCATCGCCGACCAGCACTGCATCAACAACCCCCGATATGAACATTGGTTTCCAAGCTCAACTAACCGCGCTCACGAGCATAGTCATTCAAAAAAATCAGACCAGAGAGTTTGCGCTGCGCGCTGACTTTGAAACGCCCACCCTGCCGAACACCAGTCTGCCCTCCGGTGCAGGCAATGCGCTTCGGTTAAGTGGTTTCGATGTGGTGAACGTGTCTAACCCAAGCACTTCAGTGACGATGAATGGCCTCGGCGCCACCTTTAACACCTTTTCCATCGTCAAGGCACGGTCACAAATACATTCTGGGCCAAAAACTGTTGTGTTCAGTTCGCCAACGTCAACACCGCAAGAGCTGCATAAAATGTGGGTATATCAAGAAAATACGGGGCCAGGAGCTTTTGCCAAGCTCAGCTATCGAGTCGCGACGAGCGGGGTCGATTTGATTCCGAACACATTCAGTTTGTACGTAAGCAGATCGCCAGTGGAGTTAGGTGAACGTATCGCCGGTAACCAAGATACGGTACTCCGCGACAATAGCCTGCAAGTACGTTTAGATGTGGGGGCTGACGACGCGCGTTCACATACGCAACCGGGCGTCACCGATGACTACATTCTGGGTGTCAATCAGTCCTACTACTTCACCTTACTCGCCACTGTCAGAGGTTCGGGCAGCGTCACCACTGAACTCTTGACTGATACTGGATTTGCGCGAAATTGGCGCGTGAACGTCATCGATGTTGAAAATTCCGGCAGAAGCAACTTCATCTGGTCTGACCTTAATTTTGATCTATTCGCATCGAGCACGGCGACAAATAATGTCGGGTGGTTTAACGGATTTAGACTCTTTCCGTAGCACAACGCTGGGGGCAGCAGGAAGGAGTCAGGTCAGCTTCTTTCATGCTGCGAACAAAAGCTGAAAAACGCGAAGCCCTGCGCCGCAAAAAACGTTTGCGCATGGCGTCGCTTGCCGATCAACGTAAACGACGCCGGCCAAAACTTGCGTCACGGTCGCTCCATGTCAACATCCAAAAGCCGAGATAAGCTGGTGGTCATTTTGGGACCCACTGCGTCTCGAAAATCAAGCCTTGCCGTAGCACTCGCAAAAAAATTCTCCGCCAGCCCGCCCCGCTTCGCGGGGCGAGGCCGGGGAGGCGCTGAAATTGTTACTGCCGACTCTATGCAGATCTATAAAGGCATGGACATCGGCACAGGCAAAGTATCCAAAACCGAGCGGCGTCAAGTGAAGCACCATCTGATTGATATTGTAGATCCGGATCATCCGTTCACGCTGGCGCAATGGCAAAAACGGGCGTTTGCGACGATTGACACTATTCTTGAATCGCGACGGCTGCCTTTTCTGGTTGGCGGAACCGGACTCTATATTTCAAGCATCGTGGATGCTTACCACATTCCTCACACAGAACCCAACAAGCGTTTACGAGCCAATCTCAACAAACAGGGCGCGCCAAAACTCTTCGGGCGCCTCCAAAAACTCGATCCAAAAACAGCCCGCACCATTGATCGATGGAACAAACGCCGCCTCATCCGAGCGCTCGAACATGTACTCACCTACGATACCTCATTTGCTGATGCCAAGAGGCGCAACATGTGCCCCTACGACCTCCTCATTCTGGGAGTGTCCATACCGCGGCAAACACTGCAGAAAAGAATCAATGAGCGGGTACTGTCCATGTACCGCAGAGGGCTTCTGCTTGAAGTCAGACAGCTCGTGAAAAAATATCACTGGACGCTTCCGGCGCTGCAGGCGATCGGTTATAAAGAATGGCGACCGTATTTTGCAAAAAAAAAGACTGTTGATGACGTTCTCAAGCAAATCCAAAAAAATACGCGCAATTATGCAAAGCGGCAGATGACGTGGTTCCGCGGGATGGGGAAAAGACACCCCATACACTGGATTGAAAACCGAACACAGGCGGAACAATTGATTAAAAGATTCTTGTGAAAATGAAAAGGCGCTCCTTACCGGAGCGCCATCGGAACCTGTTTCGGCCCCACCAGGCCGAGTGTCTTGTAAACGATTGACCTGGCCTCCTCCTCCTTGAGCGTGTCCCAGTCATAGAGCTGCTGCAGATGCGCGCCAGCGGTTGCCATGAGCGTGGTCAGCATCTCGGAAACAGTCATCTTCGAGAGAAGCTTCATGCCCCGCGGCTGGTCGTAGAGCCCGAGCCAGAACGTGTCGGCGAAGGGCTGATGGAAGGTATTCCCTTCCCACAGCAGCGGAGGCAAGACCCCGATTGAGACTTTCTCAACGATACGCTTACCATTCGTCCAGGAAAAATCCCCCAAATTCCCGGCGAACGTGAAGGTGCACTCACCGTAACTTCCCCCGGACTTGTGGAGATGCGGTGGTGCCACGCAGTTTTCCATGGCAGCCAGCACAATGACCTGGCCAGTGTCGGCATTGCGCGCAAGCAACGCAAACGCCATCCTGCCACTGCTGTTGAAACCGGCCGTCACGCTCTCCTGCAATTCAGGGAAGACTTCGAGCGCATCGCTGAATGAAGGAAGGCCCTTCCTTTTCAGGCGTTCGAACAGCACTCGTGCTGCCCGTGCTGCATCGAAACAAGCTACCGCGCTTTGCAGTTCCTCTTCCATGGTCCCTCCAGATGGAGTGTAGCATCACGCAATTCAAAGGACACTACGGGAAAAGTAACAGAGCGCCAATGCGAAGTCAAGCCATGTCGTAGCTCTTGAGAGACACGAAAAGAGAGAAGTCAAAAGTGAAAAATGCAAAGTTTAAGTTGTAAGTTTCAAGTTACAATAAAAACTTTGCACTTTTAACTTAAACTTTTCACTTTCAACTTTTCACTTTCTACTTCTCTCGCATCTCTTCCTTCAGTAGTTCGGCGACAACTTTGGGGTTTGCTTTCCCGCCAGAAAGTTTCATGACTTTGCCGACCAAGAACTGCAATACTGGTTTTTTGCCCTTTTGATACGATTGCACTTGCTCATGGTTTTCCGCAATCACCTGTTTAACCAACGTTCGAATGTCCGCCTCATCGCCCACCTGATTCACATTCTCATCCTCGGCAATTTCCTGCGGGTCCTTTCCGGTATGGTACATCTTCTCTAAAATAATCTGCGCTGCACTGCTGTTTACCTTCGCCTCATAGACCATCACAATGAATTCTGCCATATTTTCAGGTGTCAAAGAGATTTCTGTAATGCTCTTGCCGTCGGCATTGAGGTGCTTTTTGAGTTCACTCGTAATCCACGAGTATGCGAGCTTGACCAACCTCTTGCGGTTGCGCTCCCAAAGTTCACCTTCAGTTGCATGGTCGCCGGCGGTCTCGATGAGCCACTCGCGGAGTTCGCTTACGACCTGCTCGAAATAGTCGGCGATATTCTTGTCCGCAACCACAACCGACGCTTCAGCGGCTTTGAGTTCGTACTCTTTCATGAACCGCTCGCGCTTTGCACCCGGAAGCTCCGGAAGCATGCGCCGGAGTTGCTCAATGTCTGCCGCGGAAACCTTGAGCGGCCGAAGATCAGGCTCCGGAAAGTAACGATAATCATGACTCTCCTCCTTGCCGCGTTGCTCAACGGTTTTGCCTTCTACCTCGTCCCAGCCGCGCGTCTCTTGCATGGTCGGTGCCTTGCCTTGCTCCCAGAGTTTTGTTTGGCGCACAATTTCGTACGCAAGAGCTCGCTCAACGGATCGAAAGGAGTTCAGGTTCTTAATCTCGATTTTTGTATATAATTTTTTGTCCCCGACTGGTCGTAAAGAAATATTTGCGTCGCAGCGCAACTGACCTTTTTCCATGTCCGCGTCGCTTGCGCCGATATAGCGAGCGATAAGCCGCAATTCCTGCAAAAAAAGCCGCGCTTCCTTGGGTTGCGAGAACGAGGGTTTCGTGACGATTTCAGCGAGCGGCGTGCCGGCGCGGTTAAAATCAACGAGCGATTCCTTGCCTCGGTGCAAAATCTTTCCGGCGTCTTCTTCGAGGTGGAGCCGCTCGAGAGGGTAACGCTTCACCCTGCCATCAATTGAAAGCTCGACGAACCCGCCGACTGCAAGCGGCTTATGATACTGGGAAATCTGGTAGCCCTTGGGTAAATCAGGATAAAAATAATTTTTTCGCTCGAAGAACGTATCGTTCGCGATCTCGCTGCGCAAGGCGAGCGCAAACCGAATCCCCTGCTCAATCGCCGTTTTATTGATCACCGGCAGGGTTCCCGGATGACCCATGCAAACCGGGCAGACAGCCGTATTCGGAGGCGCGTCGCCATAAACGTTCGCACAAGAGCAAAACATCTTCGACGCCGTTTTGAGCTGTACGTGAATTTCAAGACCAATAACTGCTTCGTAGTTCATATGTTGAACTTGCCGCTGATAATCCTCCAAACCTGCGCAGCAACGTTCTCGACAGTATCGTTCGCCGAGACGACTGCCCATCCATAGTCTGCCGCAAGCTCCTCATGAGCTTTCTGCACGCGCTCAACGAGCGCATCGTCTTCCTCGTGCAAATGCCCTTTCTCACGACTGCCCAAAAAACGATCTCCCTTAAAAAGAATCGCCAAATCCTCCTTTAGAAGATGACGACTCAAGGTTTCGGTAAATGCACGGGCAACGCCACCGCCCATGCCCCACGCAATGCCGGTTCCCACGTAGTCCTCCGCCACAACCCATTCGCCCTGCAGAATCCTTTGCCGAAGCGTCAGATCGTACTGGGTACGATTGAGAATATAGATAATCTGTGACTCTCGGTTTGAAAGCTTGTACGGGTTGCCGCCGCGCAAATAGTTGTTCAGAAGCGGTCCGGA
>CAZQTS010000006.1:0-5152 GCA_964596475.1 uncultured Gammaproteobacteria bacterium | reverse complement strand
GGGGCTCTAGTTAGTACAGTGGATATTTCCGATAGCTGGTATTTACGGCGCGCGCATTTAATTTTTCAACAAGCATTCTCGCTTGAGTCGATTTACCCAGATTATTAATGCCGTATATGACGATGAGCCGACCGCGCATGTTATTTTAGAACCTCATAGTGCAGGAGGGCGCCATTGTCGCCCAAAGGCCTTACGTCGAGCAAAGAAAGCTTCGTCTCTAAATCGTAACCTGTTGAAATATTTACTCCTTGTCCGAACAGAAACGGAGCAACGGTTACATAGATCTCGTCAATGAGATTTTCGGCAAAAAAACTTCCGTTGAGCTGGGCCCCACCGATGAGCGCAACTTCTCGAACCCCTCTTTTCTCGAGCCGCTCCAGAAGCTCTTGAGGCGTGCCAGAAAAAAATTCAAGAACACCGGGGATACTCTCGCCGATGTTTGGGCTCGTGGACATAACAATGTTCAAGATGCCCGGAAACGGTTCACCTAAAATGCGGTAAGAATTCATTCCATAAATGACCGTTCCTATTTTCTGCGTTTCCTTTGTAAAGAAATGCTTATCGAACACGTCAGCAAACTCCGCGGGATCATTCGAATCTCGTGATATGAATCCATCAACCGTTGCGGTCATTATGAGAATAACTTTCATCTTTCTTAATTCCTTATTCTTTGTTCTTTTTAATCCGCTCCATAAGCTGCCGTTCCTTCACGCGCTGCCGCGCTTCAGCATCGCCGCGCGCCCAGAAATAATCGTTATAATCAACAAACTTCATCGCATCCGCGCGCCAAGGCGACAGTTTTTTGATTGCCGTGTGCATGAGCTGCGAGACGCGCCGGTAGCTGGGATGCCCCTGGGGGGTCGTACGCAATTCCATAAGATGAAATGCCTCGCGATCGTTCATGCCGATCAGCCAGCGCACCTTGTTTCCGTGTAGAGTGACATACGACGCCTCAAGGGGGTGCCGCTCGTACAACTTTTTGTACAACGCAACAACCCGTTCATGGCAAGAGAGAGCCTTGCCGGAAAAACCGGCAGTTTCTAAATCAGAGGGCATTGCAAAACCAAGGAGCGGCGAGAACTGCTGGCGCAACTGGGTATTCATGCGATGGCGCATCAGATCCTTGTACGTTCCAAAATCGGTTACGAGATCGAAGGTGTAGGGGTATCCGCTTTCGAACGCGCGGTAAGGCCGATCACGGCGGGTGGCGCGGCTGCCAACATACGTTGCGATGATCTGCCGACGCTTTGTTACCGACAGACTGCGCACCATGTCCCGTATTTGCCTGAAGGGATGCGAAAGATAAGGATACAGCATGCAGGTCATCGTGAACACATCGAATTCTTCCTGGCGCGCCGTGCGAATTGCCTCTGTACTGATAGCCGAATGGTGAAGCTTCAGTGCAATGACCTCGTCGCCGTAATCGAGTAAATCAACCTCGACACCCGCAGGGCGCGGCTCGGTATTCTTAAAAAGTCCTGCGGCCAATCGGCTCATGGCATCATGATTTTCCGCAAGGTATTCATTTTTCTTTGCGCGTTTGACGTACGCCGGTATGACTTTGTTGAGCTCGCGGTGTGCCGCAATGGCGATCTCCTGCGCTTCGGTGTAGGGGCTCGTGTACAGCGCGGTTAAAACGTTTTGGAAAAACCTTCCGTTGCCGAAAATACCCACGTTTGTTTGTGTGGCGAGGGGCAAAATGCTCCTCAACGTGTCGCAGGCCTTGGTGCGGAGATCGGCGTTATAGGTTGCGCGGAAGGCTTTCTGGTCCGCTTCAGTTTTCAAATCGCCGTACTTTTCTTTGACGCCATCTCCGTTAATATCGTATTCGGCATCCGAAAGCGATTTGAGATTTTGATAATACTCCTTCATCGGTTCAATCAACGAGCAGTAGGTCTCAAAAACAAAATCCATCACTGCCGTAAACTCCCTGCCGAATTCCGATGCCATAATCTTGGGATCCCGATAGTAGCGATACTTACCGTCAATGGTATGGTCATAGAATACGTACCGCGTTGACTGTTCGATGGGCGAACCGCCGATGCGCCGCTCCTCTATTTCCTTGGTCGCAAGAATCGAGATGTCCTCAAAGGATACGTGCGCGCCTTCGAGTTCGCCAACCGAGTCGTCGCCATAAGCAATCAGGATGCGATCGATAAGCTCTTGTGCGTGCACCGGATCAATGACACCCTCTTTGATAAACTCCTTGAGCAGCACCTCGCGGAAACCTCCCTTTGCTCTGCTGTACCGCGCGTACGCAGCGCCGACCATGCCCTGCATGTTTTTGACGCAAAACACGTTTCCTTCAGGATCGGTGACGTATTCCTCGAGTTTTTTCTTTTCTTCTTCAGTGAATGGCATACTTTGATTATCGGCCTGATGAACCGAATCGCTTTTGGCCGCGCTCCGTGGCCGAAAGCTTGTTTACTTCTTTAAAATCTGCATGGCCGATGGAAATGAGGACGAGTTGCGCAATCTTGTCGCCCTTCTTGACTTCGTACGGTTCGGGAGACAAGTTGATTAATCCAACGTTATATTCGCCGCGATAATTTGAATCGAACACGCCGCCCATAGTCTTAAGACCCTTTTGGGCCATACTCCCGCGATCAAGCACCAAAGCAACATAGTTGTCCGCAAACTCGAGAGCCCAGCCTACGTCAAACCGGTATCGTTCGCCTGGCTTGAGCTCCTTATCCTCGAGTGCGTGCATGGCAAGACCCGCATCTCTGGGATAGTGATAGGAGGGGAGAATCGCATCAGGCCGCAGACGTTGTAGGTTAACCTTCATTGATTTTTCTATAAAGATTTTCAAGCTGTCGCTCAAGAGAAGCCACATCCCCATCATTGTTAATCGTACTGTCTGCCTCTGCCATGAGCGCCGGGATCATGGCCTCGCTCTCGGCCTGTTCTTCTTGCTGAAATTCGGCCCATGTTTTGGACGCATCGTCAGGATTTTCGCCGCGGCCGGTCAAACGCTTAAAGCGTACCTTGGGCGAGGCTTCAACTGAAATGAGCTTAAAACCCGGCAGTCTGCGCAAATAGATAACGTCCTCCAGCCGCCTCGCCCCATCCACGACAATGAGCGATTCCTCTGCCGCCTCGACATCGCGCGCAATGACTCGCGCCATCGCATCCTGCCCAAAATATTCTCGGACAATGGTTGAGAGCGTTTGCAAATGGTCACGGTCATGCGGCAAGTAGAGCCGGTCCAGAATGTCACGGAGCATGGTGGAGAAACGAAAGATCCGCGCACCGTGTTTTTTTACAAAATACTCGCAGGCCGTTCCCTTGCCGCTCGCAACGTGCCCGGTGAATGCCAATATAATTTTTCGCTGCGCCATTCAGTCGTAGCTACATATTCGCGTACGTCTCAACCTCGTCGTGCATAACGTCAAACTCAACGCCTGCCTGCGCGAACATGTCGCGCGTGAGTGCCGCGCCGTGGTAGCGTTTTTCTGCCACCACGCGGGCGATGCCGGCCGCCAAAATCATCTTGGCGCACATATGGCACGGCTCCATCTTGCAATACAAGGTGGCTCCGGCAAGCGAAATGCCGAAACGCGCCGCCTGACTGATCGCATTTGCTTCTGCGTGAGCTGTCCGAATGCAGTGCTGGTGCTCCTGACCGTTTTCGTCCAGGACCTTCATCATAAGATGCCCCACATCGTCGCAGTGCGGAAGGCCAGGCGGCGAGCCGACATAGCCGGTCGAGAGAATCCTTTTGTCCCGAACAATCACCGAACCGCTGTATCCGCGGTCGCAGGTGCCGCGGTCGGCAACCACATACATGATCTTTATAAAATATTCATCCCAACTCGGGCGAATTCGGCGTGCGGATTTTGATGCCATATAAAAAAGATTCTTTGTGAACAGTACCATTCTAACAGAATAGTTATCCGGAATCAAATCGAAATTGCCTCTCGAAACAATGGGGTCCCTCGACTTCCCGCGTCAGACGCGGGTCGCTCGGGACAACCCAGCACCACTTTTTTGATTGATAATCGAAGGAGGTATAAATCCAGATATAAGTCCGCGGATCAGCCTAAAGTTAGCCTCATGAGTAAAAGTGGTGCTGGGTTGACTTTATCCGATATCTATTCTATAGTCACTCCTTTAACGTTCCCTAAAAACGAGTGAGGCAAACAGGGGGTGTGACGATGAGCCCGAAAATCAAGATCGCTCTGCAACTGCTCGCGTGCCTCGCCTGCACATTGTACTTCGTGGGTGCGCTGGAATTTGCCGGGGATCCGTTTCCGTTCTCGATCCTGAAGTTCATTGTAGTGATCACCGGCATTGTGGCGCTGCTCGCCGCATTTTTCTTTGGCGCTATGGCGATCGAGACTTATGACTGGTACTTCCGGCACTAAGGTCAGAGGACTGGAGGAGGAGCTATGGCAAAGCCATCAGTAACAAAAGCGGCACTCTCCATGATTGGGTTCCTGGTCTGCGTAACAGTAGCGTTCATGACGGTAGGCCAGCTGGGATCGAGCGAACGTGGCGTATGGACGCTCATCGCCCTTATGCTGGCGGGAGCAGTATTGCTCACGCTCGCATCAGTGGACATCCTCTGGCTCATACGCCGGCGCAGAGACCGGCGCGAAGACGAACAGTAAGGAGGCTAAGATGCCAACATCTTCAGTATTCAGAGTGGTATCCCTAAGTCTGGGAGCCATCATGTGCTTCACGTTCGCCTGGCATCTGGCAGAAAAAACCACCTCACTCGCACATGGTGTGCTCATACTGTTCGTGGGATGCGTGGCAGCTGCTCTGCTCGGTGTGATCGCGTTCATCGACGTCGTGTGGCTCATACAGCGACGCGCCAATGACCGGAAACACCAGCACATACCATGAGAAGGTTCGAAAGATCCTCAAGACCCGCCAAGTAGTCAATCTAACGACGAACGGCGGGGTTTTTCTTTTTTTCCAAACTGAAATAAGGTTAGTGCCTGAGCCTGTCGAAGGCCTAACCAGACGAAACTTTTACCCTTCGACAAGCTCAGGGAGTAAAAGTTTTGTTATAGTATACTGTATTACACCGCTACCCGGACTGCCGGGCCCATCGAGCTTGAAAGATATACGCTCGTGATATAGTTTCCTTTGAGCGTTTCCGGCTTCGCTTTTTTGATGGAATCGATAATCGCCTCAATGTTTG
>CAZQTS010000005.1:14073-28395 GCA_964596475.1 uncultured Gammaproteobacteria bacterium | reverse complement strand
CTCCCTTCGGGAGCTACGGCTGGCACGCCAGCTTTCAAGAAAGCTTCGGCTGGCTTACGCCATGAGCATTAACAGGGCATCTTAACAATTATTTACCCAACGCACCAGTCCGCCTGAGGCGGACGGTGTGGGGTTTCCTGCCTGCCGGCAGGCAGGCGCTCCACGAAACCACGTCGGAGGAGAAGCCACGGCTGCCGTGCTCCGCCATAGCGGCTACGCGACGGCGAGTCAAGCCGTGGAGCTTCACTTACGAAGGCTGCGCGCCGAAGTTTGCCTCCTCCGCCAAAGTAGCTTTGGCTACGGCGGCCGGATAACGAAGGCGGGCATAAAGCGTATGTACTATGGTATGAGGACTGAACAGATTCAAAGGGTTCAAGGGTCTTCCCCTTTTCGAGTTTATACGATACCATATACCAAATGATAACAGAGCAAACCATTCCCCAGCACGTCGGTATCATCATGGACGGCAATCGCCGATGGGCAACGAGCAAGGGTCTGCCCATTATTGAAGGTCACCGGCAGGGCTATCACGCTGCAACGCGCATTGCCACGCACGCATTTGCGAAGGGCGTTCGGTATCTTACGCTGTTCGCGTTCTCGACTGAAAATTGGAATCGTGCAACGTCGGAGGTTTCGTATCTCATGGATTTGTTCCTGCGCATGATTAAGGAACAGCTCCGTGTGTTACACCGTCGGGGCGTTCGTATCAAGTTCATCGGTTTGCGTTCACGCTTGGATGCGCGAATCCGTAAGGCCATCGTTTCCGCACAAGCCGCGACGCGACAGAACAAGAAGGGAACCCTACTCATTGCTTTGAATTACGGCGGACGACATGAAATTGTTGACGCAGTGCGATCCATCGTAAAAAGGCGGACGCCGACGCGCGACATAACACCGGAACTGGTGGAGAGAGAGCTGTGGACCGCTGGTATTCCTGATCCCGATCTTATTATTCGCACATCCGGCGAGCAGCGTTTGTCCGGCTTTTTGCTCTGGCAGGCCGCCTACAGTGAATTGTATTTCTCGGAAAAGTTGTGGCCCGCATTCAGCGAGGACGATTTTAATCACGCGCTGGAAGTGTTTGCAACGCGCCAGCGTCGTTTTGGCGCGTAACCATATGTCGCCCGAGCGGTGGGAGGAGATACGGAAAAGAATCACAGACTCGTTCGAGGTCATTGACTCGTATCAGGAGGAATTAGACCCCGGCACTGCCGAGGTGATTGAATTCAAAGGGCCTGCAGGCAAAATGAAGGCGTGCTTTAACCGCCGGCCAAAAATTGTTGAAAAGAAAACACTCTATTCACGCCGCGCCGGATCAGACGTCAAAGTCGAATACGCTTATTCGGACGAGGATCAGGTTTGTTTTTTTACCCTCTACCAGTGGAACGAAAATTCGAATGCGTGGCAGAAATTAGAGGCGCGCGATATGTCCGCCTTGGCCTAAGCAAGTGAAGCTCCACGAAACCACGTCGGAGGAGAAGCCACGGCTGTCAAGCCGTGGAGCTTCACGGATCCATGTTAATCTAAACGAGGCTGTGCTATACTGGTGACGCTTTCGGTATGCGCTTATTTGAACGTTATTACGTTGCCCGGAATACCTCGTCCGCCAAGGGCGGACGAGGATGGAGGGCTTTGTGAATAATACTTTCGGCGGAGCCGACTCTTCTCGTAAGGAACCCGCCCGGATACCTCGCGGCTTGTCGCGAGGTCGGGTTCATTCTTTTGATGCTATTTCCTATGTTAGGAACTCGCCTTTTTTGTACGGATTGATTGGCGTTGTGGCGTGCGGTTTAGGCATACTCCTTGGCGCTGCGCTGTTTTTTCAGGCATCCACGGCGCCTCAAAACTGGGAGACCCTCGAGGCTGATGCGCCCACGCGTACCTCTATTCTTAATATTCTCAACAAGTTCCATCGCGATGAAACGGCAAGCGCGCGGGGAGCACCGGCTAGTGCTTCGCAGCGCAGACAGCATATCGCACAGGTGATCACCGGCCTTTCCAGCATCCAGCCTTCGGCAATCCTCAAGGTGCGCAATGACTTAATCAGCATCTTTCAAGCATGGGATTCATATCTTGCGCAGGGCAAGGACACGGCGGAATTGCGTGATCGATTTCTCCATCTCTCGAGCGCGCACCCGTGGCTCGACACGATGCTGTGGCTGATCGTGCTCAACCGTTTGTAGCGTTTTTGGGATGAAATATCTCGCTCCCTATATTTTTACACTGTTCTATTGGGCTGTCTTGTATTCGCTCACGACAGTCCCCGCAATCACGCTGTACGCGTTTATTTTTTTTATTGTTCTCTTTATTGTCTTTGCGTTTATGATCGGTGGACGACGTCGTCAGTGGAATTTTTGGTTCAGTAATTTCTTGTTCCTTGTTTCGTCTTTTGGCTTTGTGCTCATCATCGCCTCGCCGCTCGTGAGGAACGCGTATATTGCAGCATTCGGGATTTTAGCAGGACTCATGTGGTACGTTGCGATCCGCTATTTTGAACACGCGGAGGGATTCCTTGCCCACACCTATTTGCACTTTATCGGTTTCATCTACCTCATTACCTTCTGGCAGATGACCGCACTCTTATATTTCATGCTCCTTTCCTATGAGACACCGTTTTGGGCACCGGGGCTGATCGTCTTGGTCTACACGTTTATACTCGGGCGCGGCATCATTTTGGCTCATGGACTTAAAAAAAGTTCCGAGACGCTCGTTCTCACGGTCCTGACGCTCACTTCGTTTGAGATTTTCTATTTCGTGCGGTTATTGCCGCTCCACTACTACGTACTTGCCACTCTTGTCGCCAGCTGGTATTTTTTCATCATTGAAATGGTTCTCTCCGGTCAGGAAATTTCAAGCAGAAGGAAGATGTTTAAGGTCTACACCTCGATTTTTATCGCGGTTGTTGCAGTATTATTGCTCACCGCAAGCTGGGAGTGACCGATGATGCAGCGCCAACATTTTGAACGCCCCACCAGCAGCAAGCAGGAAATTCCCCTGCTGCGGAAAACAATGACGGTGCTTCTGTTTGTCTTTATTGCGATTATTTCGGGCGCAGTTGGTGCCGCTGTCGTGACTACCCTGTTTCCAAAAGTCATCTATACCAATGTGGCGGCACCTGTACCTTCCACACAAAGCAGCGATAAGCGTCTTGTTGCGCTCGCCGGTGAAATCGGAAAGCGCGGGGCAACTATTATCGCTCGACGGCCGCGACCCGGCATGCCGACTGGCCTCATTGATCCTGCTGATTTTGTGTCATCCGCCGTTATCGTCACCTCGGACGGATGGCTCATGGCGCCCCTCTTTGAACGCGAGGGAGGAGTCGTGGTCATAGGTTCTGATTTCTATGCGGTTGGGCAGATTGTGGTTGATAATTTCACGAAGGCAACCTTTGTAAAAATTAATGCGAGGAACTTGGATCCAGTTGCATTCTCACGCGCACTGCCTGATCTTGGCCAGTCGGCAATCAGTTACGACACCAACGCTTCGGGGATGCAACGTCTGCAACAGGTATTGGTCAGTCAGCCTCGGTATCTTCCGGTAAGAAACGCAAATGATCTTGTGCTGGCGAGCAATCAGTTGGATGAATTCATACAGTTGCATAACGATGCGCCGCCCCAATCAAACCCGTTCTACTTTAGTTTCGCTGGTCAGCTGATCGGCATGGCAGCATCGGTCAATGGAGAGACGGTGCTGATTCCCGCACGACAGCTCAAAGTTTCACTGGAACAACTGCTCAAAGGTGAAAAAGTAATTGATCTCGGCATATTCTATTTTGACCGCTCGCTTTCTGGAGCCGGACAGCAGGGGATTGTGCTGTATCATCCGACGAGAAGAGCGGTGCTGCCGGGTTCGCTTGCTTCGCGGGCCGGGTTACGTGTAGGTGACGTCATACTTGCGATAAACGGAGAAACCATTAACTCTCGCAATAGCTTTAGTTCGCTTTGGCGCAGCAAAGCCAATGATGAAACCATCCGTCTCACTATTCTCCGCGGAGTCGAGGAGATCGTTCTTGAGGTTAAGCTGAAAGGCTAGGGCGACTTGAGAGGTGACCGTGGACTGTACTTTGTTGCAGTGATTTTCCACTGGTCTATGAATTGTCCGATGCCTTCCTGTTCTAATTTCCTCGCTCTTCTTCCGGTTGCCTGCGACCACCGGACCAGACTTTCAAAATTAATTTTGTAGCGGTTCTTCACGACAATATAACGAAGCTCCTGCGCTTTGATTGCTTCTCGAATGCTCTTCGTTGAGATCCCAAACAGCTTTGCTGCTTCTGATACTGAAACGCGAATGATAGTATCACTTCTTTTTTCAGGCATGGGAATATTCTACACTAGTGTAGAATATTGATCAAGAAAGGGCCAATAAATAATTTAAGTTTTATGATACCATGAATTCTGTGGATGAGCCGTCCTCTGCAACGGCATGGCAGGCAGGTGCAGGACAGGTGTTTCATCCCCCTTAAGATAAGGGGGATTAAGGGGGTTATGAGCCATACCATAACTCCCCCTCCCCTCTTATCCTAAGAGGGGTGATTTTTTTTCAATGGGATTGCCACGTCCCCCGACGTATCGTCGGGGCGGGGTATTCCGGGTAACGTAACAAAACTTTACAAACCACGTCTTACTATTTTATAATATGGTGACTATCTGTCTTACATGCTGCGCCCATCAAAAAAACCCGCTGAAAATCTGTGACAAAACAGCTAAATGTGCCTGATATTAGAGGAGTTTTAATATCAGTTTTTTGTTTTAAAAAGTGTAATATTTCGGGATTTTAGGCGACTGATAGTATGGCAAGCTTGAAAGACAAGCTGAAGGAAAAGATAGCTCTGTTACGGCTCCGTCAGGGCGACACCGAGGCATTCGGATATATTTATGAGACGTACATTGAGCAAATCTATCGGTACATTTACTTTCGCACATCTGATCAGGGAATGGCGCATGATATAGCACAGGATGTGTTTCTCCAGACATGGGAATACATCGTTTCAAAGAAGCCGGTGCAAAATCTCAAGTCGTTTCTGTATAAAGTTGCGTATCATAAGGTGGTGGATTACTACCGCGTGAAAGAACGACAGACGCAATTGATTGATGAAATGCAGGAGCGCGCCTTGCAGACCGGAGCGCCGAACAGCACCGATATTGAGATGCATTTTTTGATGAAGCACATTCAGAGTTTGAAACCGGAGTACCAGGACATCATTGTGCTCAAACATGTTGAAGGTTTATCTGTCAGTGAGATTGCGCACATTATCGGAAAGGATGCGAATAATATTCGGGTGACGCTCCATCGAGCCCTCACCTCACTCAAAGAAATCTATAGCGCGATTCAAAACAGAAATAAAACACCGCAGAAAAAGAATGTCGTTGAATCACCAGATCAATAAATTAAGAAAACTCCCGGCGCTGCATCTTGACCGGCAGACCGTGATGCTCGGCAAGCATCGGCTGCTCGCCGAAATCAATCGGCGACAGGAGGCGCGCGGCAGCATACGGTTGAGTGTTACTGAAGCGGCTCGGCTTTTTTATTTGCGCCTGGGGAGGCGGATGATGCCGCAGCAGCGGATCGTGGTCGCACTCCTCTTGATTGTACTGTTGAGCGTATCCACGTCGGTGATTGCGCAGGCTGCGGTGCCTGGTGATATTTTGTGGCCGGTGAAAGTGACGCTCGAGAAAGCGGAGCTGGCGTTTGCTGTTGACTCTGCCCGGGAGAGCAGGATTTACCTGCGCCACGTTGATAATCGTTTAAGGGAGTTGTCGGTCATATCACAACGACCAAGATCGCAGAGCGCCGATAAAAGAATTTCAGAGGTCATCCGTCGTCTTGAAAAAGATATTACCGCCGCAAACCAGAGTTTAAAGATCACGAAAGAAGAAAAGCAGGATCGTGCCCCGCAGGTAGTTGCTTCACTGGCCAAAGAGTTAAGCTCGAAGGCAAGCGAGGCGATTAAAGTTTTGGAGGAAAATAAGAAGCTGTTAAACGACGATCAGCAGGCGTCGCTCGAAACGCTCACCAGTGCAGTAACGACGGTACACAGCCAGCCTCTCCTTCCCACGTCTGTTTCGAATGTCGACTCGGCAACGAGCGCGCCCTCCGGACTATCATCCGCACCGGTGCAGTTAGACCTGAAGGCAACCATCCTTGAGGTGCAGTTGGTCAACGATTATATTTCATACGCAGCCTTGGAGGCTATGATAGAGATGGTTGAACGCGGCGGAGCCAATAATCGAGGAGAAGTAACGGCAGTTGTTCACGACCGAATCAGTCAGCAGAGTGCAAAACTTGCCACGATTAAGGAGGCGGTGCAGCTTGTTGGGGATGACTACATACTTCACCGCAATCAGTCGAGAGCCTTGGCAAAGAAGGCCGAGGGATCGCTCGAAGAAGCCTCAACGATGGTAAAGCTTGATAACTTGAGCGGCTCGCTCAAGCGCTTGAATGCCGCAAAGGATGCGATTGGCGCTGCTGCCGGACTTCTGCAGGAAGTGGCCAGTGCCGGCGGTCTCAAAGCTAAGCAGGATGTTTTGCAGGCGCCAAAACCGATACCAAAAAACGTGACGATTCAGAGTATGCCGGCAGAGGCAGATCAGTTGGAAAACAACGAGGGGCCGTAGGCTGATTGTCGCGTTGCTTTTTTTGTTCTTTGAAACGAGAAAAGTCGGGATTAGTTAAGGACCAGAGCATTTAATTTCCAGCCGAGCTAAGCTCGGCGGCATTGTCGAGCTAAGCTCGATTGAACGTTCTGACCCTTAACTAAATTGTTTTCACCGCGTTTTATTGTCAAGCGAGCGAGAGAGATGCAAAAGTCTTCTTTATGCATTTCCGAGCGAGCGCAGACATCAAAGGGTTTAATACCCTTTATTCGGTGGAGAATTTAGTTGCGCCATGCGCGGCGTACAAGGGGGACGTTTACTTCCTTCGTTCCGTTTATGCGGGACGGAGGCTACAAGGTTCTTTACCAGTCACTGTTCGCACCATCAGCTCCTCGTCCATGCGATTGCGTTTACTGCGCGTTGTCGCGCAGTCATTCGCCAGAAAGGTCGATCACGGTTAACCGTGCATGGCCGCAGTTGACATGACTCTGTCCGCGTAGGGCATGATTTCAAAGGCGGGGACTTGATTGAACAGTGGGAGTAAAGGCCTCTTAAGAGAAAGAACACTAAATGAAAGAATCACTTAAGAAAGTATCTCTTGGAACGCTGATGTTTGTAATGGTGGCGGTTTTGAGTTTCGGAACCTATGTGCCAAAGGCGTCTTCGGCATTAGCAACCGGCGACCTGGTCAAGGGTCCAAACTCGGATGCTGTCTACTACATCAACGGCTCCAATAAACATGTCTTTCCTGATCGAAAGACATACTTGACTTGGTACACCAATTTCAACGCGGTGAAAAAAGTCACCGTGGCTGAATTGGACCAGTTCACCACTGGTGCCCCGGTCGCCTACCGACCAGGTACCAAGTTAGTCACCCATCCCAACACCGCGAAAGTCTATGCGGTCGAGCCGGGCGGAGGTCTCCGCTGGCTTCCTAGCGAAGCAGCTGCTGTAGCCCTCTACGGCAATGATTGGGCAAAGTGGGTGAACGACGTGCACGAGCTGACCTTTGGTAACTACACCATTGGTTCAGACCTCACGTCTACCATGCATGCCAAAGGCACGGTCCTGCAAAAGACCGGTGATACGACCATCTACTACTACGATGGAACGAATATCCGGCCGTTTGCTTCGAGCGCAGCCTTTGACGCGAATACCCTGAACTATGATTACATAGTGAAGGTAGGAAGCCTCTCGCAGTACACCGCAGGCAGTTCCGTTACGGCCGCTGAAACATTCGCAACGATTGCGGGCGTTGGCACAGGACCTGTGCCAGGCGCAGCAGGGACCTTAACGATTTCTCTGTCGCCCACAACGCCACCGGCCAACACCGTTCTTATTGGCTCCGCATCTCGCGTGCCAATGACAACGATGCGATTGGTCACGGGCGGAGCCGCCGTTATTGTTGACTCGGTCGCGGTTGAGCGTATGGGCATTGCGCAGGACGGCGCATTCAGCAACTTCGATTTGCTGCGCAGCGACACCATGTTGCCGCTCAACGCTTCAAGCAAGTCGCTGAACGCAAACCACCAAGCCATCTTCAATGATGACTTTACGGTGCCTGCGAACTCGACCTGGGATGTCATCGCTGCCGCAAACATGATCTCCGGCGCACTCTCCTCATATGCTGGAGAGTATCCGGTGATTTCTTTCGTCACGGTGACCCTCAAGTCAGGATCAACCTTGTCAGGAACATTGCCGCTTACCGGTAATGTGATGCTGGTGAACGGCACCCTCACTGCCGGCGCTGCAGCTGTTGCGGTTGGCGCAAACGAGCCTTCGGCTACCACCAAGGAAGTTGGTACGAAGGATTACATCGTAAGCTCCATCAAAATTACCAACAACAGCACTGCGACTAACCAGGACATGACGTTAAAGAGCGTTACCTGGACGCAGAACGGTTCAGCAAGCCCGGGTGACGTCGAGAACGTTGAATTGGTGAACGCCAACACGGGGGCAGTGCTTGCCACGGTGGCGGCGCCAACGGAGAAGAAGATTCACTTCACCGGACTTAGCGTCGAGATCAAGCGAGGCGACAGTCTGAACCTGAACCTGCGGCTTGATATGAAGACCGGCTCTTCGCGCACGATCTCATACGATATTGACCAGCAGGCCGATGTCGTTGTGTATGACAAGCTGCGAAGTACGAATCTCTTGCCGACGTACCCGAACACCTCTGCTCCGTTCTACAACGCGACCAACACGACGATTGGTGATGGTAAGCTGCGCATTGAATCCATCGCAGTCAGCCCCACCAACATTCCTGAAAACTCAAAGAAAGTTCGTCTTGGCTCGTTCAAGTTCGTCATGGAAGGCGAGGCAGGTAATATTACCTCCATCGGCTTCAAGATTGCGACCAGCGCCGCTACAGGAGTTGGCAAGTTCACGAACTGCCAGATGATCAATCCGGCTGGGGCAACGGTCGCAGGACCGAAGGATGCCACGCTCAATTCGGGCGGTGTGAACGGTGCGACTGCAACAACGACTGACACCATCACGGTTCCGGTCGGAGAGACGACGTACAACATTCACTGTGACCTCGATGCTGATTTCGCTTCCAACAACACCGTGCAGGTGACGATCTTTCCGGGGACCATCACGATCAAGGGTGATACGTCAGGCAACACCATCACGCCAACGCCATCAGGCGGCGTGAACTCAACGCAGCTCACGGTAAAATCTGCGGCACTCGCCGTCTCGCTCGGTTCTGCTCCGTCTGCACAAACAGTCGTTGCAGGCTCGACCGACTTTGAGTTTGGCCGTATCGTGTTTGATGCGTCGAATTCCGGAACTGACGTTCGCGTAACCCAGTTCGCCGTTGACGTACGAGACACCGATGCATTCCCGAACATCGTCACGGGCATTGAGATCTTTGACGGGTCAACCAAGGTTCCCGTCTCCTCAAGCTCGCAGACCTGCAGCGGAGCATCATGCTCGACCATCAACACGCGGGCAACAACCACCTTGTCAATTGACGCCGGAAACCTGACGATTACCAAAGGCAATGTGAAGGAAGTCAGGCTCATAGGCGACATTGGCACTGCATCCACGACCGGTTCATTCAGAATGCAGCTCCAGGGCGGAAACGTTACGGCAATTGATTCCGAAGCGCAGTCGGTGACGCCGACCTATACGACCGCTGCAGCTGCTATCATGACCTTGGCGGCTGGCGGTACGCTGAACGTTTCGGTCGCTCAAGATCCAAAGGCAGCACTGGCCGTTGGCGGCACCACCGTCAATGTCGGTCAGTTCACGATGCAACCCAAGAATGAGGCAATGACGATTAACTCATTTGCCTTAAACATTGGGAACCCGGACAACTTCATCAACGCCACAAACGACTTCGAGCAAGTCGAGCGGCTTGAAGTGTGGGAGTCTGGTGGAGCAGCAGCCCTTGGTGGGGTAACCGTTAACGCAGCAGCAAACACGGTTACGCCGGCAACCCCAATTGCTCTTGCCCTCAACCAAGAGAAGACCTACGTCGTGAAGGCAAAGATTCGCGATGTAACCACGCCATCAGTTGCTGAATCAGCCACCGGATTTGCCGTGACCATGTCGCATGTTGATGCGAAAGGTCAGGCAGCCGGCTCGTCAACCATCACCTTGAACGGTACGGGCACTGCGTTTAAGACCTTTACTTCGTTCAAGAGTGTGCCGACGATTGCGCTGTCAAGCATTACCGTAGACCAGCTCACGAGTTCAAGCTCTGTTGCTGATATCTTCAAGTTCAGCGCTGCCGCAAGCACGGCAGGTCCGATAGCGCTTTCGAAGTTCACCTTCGATGTGTCTACGAGTACCAGTGTGCGCGTGAATACGGCCGCGTACCTTCTGTATGAGTCAGACAGTTCTGGTTCGCTCGGTACCCTGTTAACTGATACGGGTGACTTCGTTGTCTCGCTCACCGGTGGTAACGCAGGGACTACTATCCATCAGGTTGAGGCACGCTTTGACGTGAACAACGATTCGTCACAAGCGTACAACGCGGTTGACAAGGGCGAACACCTGATCATTAATGCTGGTGGAACAAAGTACTTCACATTCAGAGGTACCATGTCGAACATCAGCAGCACAGCCAACGATGACTCTGTATCGACCCAGCTGGGCGGTGACAACACCGGTATTACGGCAGTGTCGAATCACGGAGCCATTGACAACACGCTTGATCAGGATGACTTCATCTGGTCAGACTTGAACTTTGACCAGTACGCAACCTCCACCGCTACGCAGAACGGCGGATGGTTCAACGGTTACCGCGTGAGCGGTATGAACGACACCTCCTCAACGGCCCAAGTCCAGACAGACTAACCGTTAGTAGGAGCCATTTCGTTCAGGCGCGTAACGCATCGCTCGTGCGGACGCACGCCAAAATCATTTCCCTCCCCTCGCCCTCTGGCGGCGGGAGGGAGTGATTTTTAACGATTAACTATTGACTGTTAACAATTAACCTTAGCACCACCGTGAAAAGTCAATAGTCAATAGTTAATGGTTACCATACGGTGGACGGCAAAGGTAAAATAGTGTAGACTGGTTAATCAGAATGAGTGCAAAAAAGAAAATCATCATAGTTGCAGTATGCTTTCTCGTGGCTCTGGGCGTGCTTTCGCTTATTGCTCCAAAATTACTGCCAGCACGCGAAGGCTCACTTCCGCGAATGGTGAAACAGTTACAAACGCTTGCGTTCAAAAAAGAACTTTCTCTTGAGCAAGAACAAACTTTGTTTGAACAGTTTAAGCGATACCGTGAAGAGCTCAATAAAGGGATTCTCGCAATCGAGCAAGAGGGACCGCGGGTTGAAGCGATCCTGTACTGGCCGCTCGTGAACATAGGTAACGTATATCGAGACGCGGGTGATTATGCGCGCGCTGAAACTTCGTGGCTGCTTGCGCACCGAATCCAGCCCGGTGCGTTCGTACCGCTCGGGAATCTTGGCGAGTTATATTTTCGCTATGTGAAGGATTATCAAAAGGCAGAGGAGTATTATTTAAAGGCGGTCCAGATTAAGAGCGATTATTTGGATACGTTTTATTATGAATTGTATCAGCTCTATCGTTTTTTCATGAAAGACGAAGCGCGGGCAGAAGAGGTGCTTATCCAAGGCATTAAGCAATATCCGGAGGAGACGAATATCCTGGCGCAGTTGGCGTTGCACTATCGGCAGACCGGCCAGATCGAAAAGGCGATTTCGCGCTATAATGAACTGCTGGTTAAAAAACCTGACAGCGCAGTGGCCAAGCGAGCGCTTACAGAATTGACGGGCAAATAATATGCGCGCATTATTTATGATTCCGGAAAAGTACTTACGCGCAGCCGCGTATACGATCGTCAGCATTATTTTTCTTGTACCCATCATTACGTCCGGGAATTTTTATTTTCCCTTTATTACGCCGCGGAATTTCCTGTTTCGGATCGGCGTGGAACTCTTGCTGGTCGTGTATGGTTTGCTTATTGTGCAGAACAAATCATACCTACCGCCAAAGAGTAAGGGACTTATTCTGTTTGGGCTGTTTGCCGCATCGCTTACCATCGCAAGCATCTTCGGAAGCGACCCGCGATTCAGTTTCTGGGGCAATTACGAGCGTATGGACGGGCTTTTGTCAGTGTTCCACCTGTTTTTGTTCTTGGTTATGTTGCGGGGGATCATAAGTACTCGTCTTGATTGGGAAAGGCTCCTTTCTATTTCATTGTTTATAGCGCTTGTGGTTGCACTGGTCGGTTTCAGTCAATTCACGCAGGTCAATTTGCTCCTCGAGTCGTCCGGCGGAGAGCGTATTTCTTCGACACTGGGCAACGCGACCTACCTTGCTTCATATCTTCTGTTGCATCTCTTTGTCGCTTTGTATTTCTTGTTTAAGCGATTCAACGGGTCTGAATTCCGCTGGCTTCCCACAAGCTTCATCGTGCTCGACGTCGTCCTGTTGCTCTTGCAGGGAGTGGCGCTTACGCGCGGCGTTTCCGGAATCATCCAGCAAATTTTTTCAAACGGGTTATTTGTGATCGTGCTGATTGCGTTCCATGTTCTCGGCTACGCAATGCTTGCAAGATCCTTGGCTCCTCATCGCCCGCTCCTGATGCGTATCATTATGGGAATGAGCATTGCGTTGTTCCTGTTTCTCATTTCCATTACGCAGACTCGCGGTGCGCTCGTAGGTTTGGCTGCCGCGTTTGCGGCGCTGTATGTGTATAGCGTCTTTTCCCGATCAGTGTCGGTGAGAGCAAAGCTTATTGCAACGGCAGTTCTGGTTTTTGCGGTCGCAGGGCTGTTGGTGCTGTTTGCGAATAAAAACGCTCCTGTGGTGCAGAAAACCCCTATTTTAAGTAAAATCGCCTCCATCTCGATTAGCGATCCTACGACCGTAACCCGACTGGTCACCTGGAAGGCGGCACTGAAAGGTTTTTCCGAACGTCCAATTTTTGGTTGGGGGATTGAGAGCTTTCACGCGGTCTTTAACAAACATTTCCCGCCGGTTATCTATACGGATGAGGGAACGCCGTTGTGGTTTGACCGGCCGCATAATCTCTTGATTCAGTACGCGGTGGAGGGGGGCGTGGTAGCTTTCATTCTGTATCTTGGCTTCCTGGCCGCGATCATTATACCGCTCCTCAAGAAAAGGGGAGGAGCAAGTCACCTGATGATTGCCTGTGCGCTCATAGCAAATGTCGTGCAGAATTTTTTCGTGTTTGACAGCATCAACAGCTATGTCCCCTTTTATTTGCTTGCCGGATTTAGCATGTTCCTCACTGACCCGCAGCGCGCGATCAAGGGCGTTGCGCCGATGAGGCGAAACGCGGCGCTGGGCCTTGTGCTTGGCACTGCGGTCCTTTCCATTTTCGCGATAGTTTTTTTGAATCTTAAGCCCTTAAGGGCAAATTACCGGTATGTGCAAGCGTACAAAATGCTGACGCAGGATCTCCGCAGGTCCTCTATTAGCGAACGGACGAGGCAGGAGCTCAACGATATTTTTGATCACGACCCGTATCTTGGACGGAACGAGATCTTAGGGGTCACCTCTGAACTCATGGTCGGAGCGCTTCAGGAGCGACGTATTGCCGACAGTCAGCTTGCGCCGGTCGTTGACGATCTGGTCGTCCGCTATGACCGTGCGCGTGAAATGAAAAAAGACGATGCGCGATTTAATCTGCTTGAGATGAATCTGCTTCTCAATGCGGCGCGCTTGGATCTGGGCTATGCCGATAAACTCATAAGCATTGGTGAGCAATCGCTGTCCCTAAGTCCCACGCGGCCACATATGTACTACGTCATTGGCCGAGCGCGCATGATGAAGCGGCAGTATGCCGAAGGGCTGGCAAATTTCAAGAAGGCCGTTGAGCTTGCTCCCCATGTCTACGATTCGCACTGGAATTTGTTTGCAGCCTACGTGACGGTCGGGGACAAGGAGTCGGCGGCAAGGGAACTGGTCACCTTGCGGAGTTTTGGCGATTTATTATTGATCCAATATAAGCGGATCGCGTCGGTGTACGCCGCCGGGCGTTACTTTGCAGAGTCAGAGGAGATTCTGAAAGAGGCGATCGGGAAATTCCCGAATTCAGCAGAGCTTTACGCTGCGCTTGCTGATGTGTCGCTTTCCGAAGGCAAGTTTGACGAGGCGCGGGCTGCGGTTGCGCAGGCTGTCAAGATTGACCCCTCTATTAAGGATCAGGCAGATGCCTTTCTGAAAGAGTTGGAGGAAAAGGAGCGCGCGCAAAAAGCATCGCCGTAAGCGCGTAAGGC
>CAZQTS010000005.1:4490-13973 GCA_964596475.1 uncultured Gammaproteobacteria bacterium | reverse complement strand
CATCACCAGGCGTGCATAGAGGTCTTCGGTTTTTTGGAGCATTGATTCCAGGGTGAATTTTTTTCTCACTGTCTCGCTCATGCTCGTTGCATAAGAGGTTCTTAATTTCTCGTTGCCCAGAAGGGTCAGCAGTGCGTTGGCAAGCTCTTGCGGATTTGCCGGTGGAACAAGCAGTCCGTTCTTCTCATGCTCAATAATTTCCGGTATGCCGCCCACGCGGGAGGCGACAATGGGCAGTCCGGCAAGGCCGGCTTCAAGCAATGCATAGGGGAAACCCTCTTTGACCGAGGGAAGGACAAAAATATCGAATGCTCGCACGTATTGCTCTGCCCGTTCTTTATGCCCGAGAAGTATGATGTTTTTTTCCAGAGACAGTTTTCTAATGCCTTCCTCAATACCTCTGCGTTCCGGACCGTCGCCGATGACTATAAATGTTACGCTCTGATTTTTCTGCGTGACGATTGCGGCCGCTTCAACCAAATAAGGGATGCCCTTGGTTTTGTAGAGCGACGCGACGGTTCCGACTGACACGGCGTCTTTTGGGAGGTTGAGTGCGGTGCGTGCGTCGTTGCGGGAAAGGCATGGCCGGGAAGCATCAATGCCGTTATGGATGACCACCATGCGCGCGGAAGGTGCAATCCGATATCGTAACCCCTGATCTTTGTCAAACTGCGATACGGTAATGATGGCGCTCTTCCACATGGTCGAGAGACGCTCGATAGCGACGTACATTTTTTTCCTCGCAGGTGACAGCGGCTCATTGAATACGAAACCGTGCACCGTGTAGACAACGCGAATGGCTTGGTTCAGAGGATCGAATCCGTAGAGCCAGGCGGCGCATGCGCCGATTGCGCCAGCCATCGAGCTGTTGCTGTGCAGAATATTTGGTTTTTCTAGGGCGAGGAGCTTTCGTATTTCGAGGAGAGCGTCGAACGCTTTCACGAGCGATATCTCCCGCTGGAGACTCTTGAGGACAATGGGTTCGATGCCCATACCTCGCGCTTCCTCAAAAAAGCGACCATGGTTCGCTGCCTCGCCGACCGCAATGCGAACGGTGTTGGCATGTCGAAAATGGCGCGCGAGCTCCAAAACGTATTTTTGCGCGCCGCCGTAGTTGCTCTGCGTGATGAGGTACAGGATTTTTTTCCCTTCCACGATCGACTGACGGTTGTTTTGCTCGGGCATATTTGCTAAGATTCTATAGTATCGCTAATAAAAAAACAAGTAACCTTAGATGAATATTCTCATCACTGGCGCAGCCGGTTTTATCGGCTACCACGCATCGGAGCGGTTGATTAAAGAAGGGCACAAAGTTTTTGGGATTGATAATCTCAATGAGTATTATGACGTGAATTTAAAAAAAGCAAGGCTTGCGCGCTTAACTTCGCCGAACTATACGTTTCAGCGTCTTGATGTAACCGACTCCGGAGCGCTCACGGCCGCTCTTGGGCAGCAAACCGTTGATTGCATTGTGCACCTTGCCGCAATCGCCGGTGTGCGCTATGCACTCGATCACGGGGACGAGTATATTAAAACCAATGTAGACGGCACGTATACTGTTTTCGATTGCGCACGCCGCCTCGGCATCCCCAAAGTGATTTACGCTTCCTCATCGTCCGTGTATGGGGAACGCGCCAAGATGCCGTCGTCAGAAGACGATCCGGTGGACAAACCGATTTCTCTTTATGCGGCAACCAAAAAAGCAGACGAACTCTTGGCCTATACCTATTATCATTTATTTGGCATCCGTTCGATCGGCCTGCGTTTCTTTACGGTCTACGGACCGTGGGGCAGGCCTGATATGGCTCTGTTTCTCTTCACGAAGGGCATTCTTGACGGAAAACCCATTGACGTTTATAACTACGGGAACATGAAACGAGATTTTACCTATATTGACGATATTGTCGCAGGCATTGTTGCGTCGCTTTTCTACGACAAGACGCCCTACGAAATCATCAATCTTGGATATGGCACACAGGTGCATTTGCTCGATTTTATCAAGCATATAGAAACGTCTGTCGGGAAAAAAGCAAACATGAACCTTATGGGGCTCCAGCCCGGGGACGTTACCGCAAGCCTCTCTGATATCAGCAAAGCGCGCCGATTACTCGGGTATGAGCCGCGTACCAGCGTTGCGGCAGGTGTGCGACTGTTTACAGACTGGTACCGGGAGTATTACCTGCGCAGATAGGAATTGTTACGCCATTGACTATGGTTACTGCACCCATTTCAGTTCTCATGATTAGCGCCGATCCAACCTTGCTCGTCCAAAAAAACAAGCCGGGCGACGCTTCTGAACGACATGCACAGTACGCAGAACGGGTTCGCTCGCTCGATATCATCGTTTTCGGGGGAACAGATCCATCTGCCCAGCAGGTAAGCGAAAAGCTGACCGTATATCCCACTGCAGCGTCCGGTGTATCACATATGGTTCGCGCGGCTGCGATCGGGCGCGCCTTGCTATCACAAAAAAAGATTGATCTTATCGTAACCCAGGATCCTCATGCAACCGGATATGCGGGCCTGCGATTGAAAAAGCGCTTTCATGTTCCCTTGATCGTTCACTTTCACGGAGATTTTCTGAAAAATCAGAACTGGCGAAAGGAGAGGGCAGGTAATTTCGTAAAAGCCATGATCCAGCTATGGGTCACGCGGCGGGCCGATGGCATCCGGGCAGTGTCGCAGGGCATTAAGGACAAATTAGTTGCGGCGCGTATAAGCGGAAAACGAATCGCAGTCATACCTACTCCCGTCAGTGAGGAGTTTCAAAAATTATCAGAAACGCAGAAGGTGTTGCTCGAAAAGTTACGGTATAAGTACCAAGGCACGGTGCTGCTCTTTTGTGGACGTCTGGCGCCTGCGAAAAATTTACTGTTCATGGTTCGGGTGATCGAACAATTACGGAAGCGGCGCAGCGATTTTTGCTTGCTGGTCGTAGGTGACGGTGAAGAACGCCTGTCGCTCGAGGCGGAAGTCAAAAAAAAGGGATTAGACGGATTTATTTTTTTGCTGGGCGCAAAACCGCATGCGGAGCTTGCTGTGTATTATCATCTCGCCGACCTGCTCCTCTTGCTCTCAACCAATGAAAGCTTTGGCAAGGTGATTATCGAGGCAGGGCTTGCGGGTACGCCGACGCTCGCATCGGCAACCACCGGTGCCGCATCCATTATCGAAGACGGCAAGACTGGTTTCATTGTTCCTATAAACGATCTTGCTGCCGCCGTTGACGTGTTACAAGAGATGATTGCATATAAGGAAGAAACAAAAAATCTCGGAGCACAGGCGCAGATACTGTATCGGAAGCTGTACGCGCCCGAAAAAACAATTGATTCCATCATCGCGCTGTGGCAGAAGGTCGCAAGCCATGAAACTGTTAATGATAACTAGAAAAGTTGATCGGTCTGATTCGTTGGCCGGTTTTAGTTTTCGCTGGGTTGCAACGCTTGCAACGATGGTTGATGAGTTGCAGGTCATCTGTTTGGAAGCAGGAGATCTTTCTGGTCTTCCGAAAAATTGTTTTGTCCATCCGCTTCGAACGACGCGGCAAAAAAATCGCTGGTCGGAGTTCATGCGGTTTCACGCCTATGCTCGTACCTGGGTCCCGCATGTCGACGGTGTTTTTTCGCATCAGAATCCCGAGTATGGCATACTGATTGCGCCGTGGTGCAAGTGGTATCGGAAGAAGTTACTTGCGTGGTATACGCATAAGGCAGTGACTTTTCGTCTGCGTCTGTTGAACGCTCTTTCTGACCGACTGGTAACCGCTTCAAAGGAGAGCCTCCGACTGCCGAGCAAAAAATTGATTGTGCTTCACCACGGAATCGACACGGATTTTTTTTCATTCCGTCCAAAGCCTTTGAGTGGGGGCGCTTCGTTGTTGTCAGTAAGCCGGATTTCGCAGACCAAGAATATTCACCGCATGATTGAACTCATAGAAGAGCTGAAAAAGCGCGGTATGGGCGGCGTGCAGCTTACGATCGTTGGAAGCCCGGCGCTCGAGCGTGATCAGGCGTACTTACAGCGCCTGCGCACCATGGTTGTTGAAAAGGGCCTTGCGTCTGCAATTCACTTCCAGGGTCCTGTCCCGTATGGAGAGACGGTCAGGCTCTACCATGACGCCGATCTTTTTCTCAACTTTTCGGCAACCGGTAGTATTGACAAGGCAGTGCTTGAAGCAATGAGTTGCGGGACATTGGTTCTCGTAACCAACGAGGCGTTCAAGGAGATATTGCCTGCAATCGACGCGAATCTCTATGCGTCTTCTGTCAAAGATCTTGCCGATCAAGCGCAGCGTTTGCTCGCAAGCACATCAAGAGTCCAGATCGCAGAGCGCGAACGTGAGTACGTTTCGTCGCATCATGACCTTTCGCGCCTGTTCCATGCTATCGTATCCCTCTATGCGCACGCATCTTGAAGAGTATTACCAGCAGTGCGGGACCGACTATCGCATGAGCTCAACCCGCAGGTTGCGAGTACTGACGCTGCTTGATCAGGCTATGAAGAGCGTGCCTGACAGCGCCTCAATTCTCGATATCGGCATTGGGAGCGGGGAGATAGCAAAACACGTGCGGCAGCGCTCTTACGGTTCTGCGGTGCATATTGAAGGAATTGATATCGCAGAGAATGTCCTTTTAGAGCATGCAGATGACTATGACCGGCGAAGGATTGTGAATGTGGATCAGATCGGATGGACAGAACAGTTTGACCGACTCTTTGACGTCGTAGTGGCTGCAGAGCTGGTCGAGCATTTATTCAGACCAGACTTGTTCTTTTCGAGCGTCAGGGAAGTGCTAAAACCTTCCGGTTTTTTGGTCCTGTCAACGCCGAATATGCTTCTGTGGTCGCATCGGATTAAGCTGCTGCTGGGAAAACATGGCTATACTGACAAGGGCGTTTTTGAGTGGGGGCATGTGCATCTTTTTTCATGGAAATTTTTGAAGCAAACGCTTGCACGTAGTCGTTTTTCGATCCGCGCAACCAACCACCTCTTGTACCCGAACAGTCTTGGTCGGGTGCAGAAAATAATCTCGCCGGGTCTTTTTGCGTTTCAGTTTATTTTGCTTGCCCAGAAGAAATGACGGTTGTTTTTTTTGGAACGTATAACCCCAGCTATCCGCGCAATCGTCACATTGCCAAGATAGTGCATGATGCAGGCATCGAGATGGTCGCAATACATCGGCGGGGCAGAGGTATCGGCAAGTATATTGCCATGGCGTATCAGCTGGCTCGGTTGCGGCAGTATGATGTTGTGTTTGTCGGATTTCCCGGACACCTGTCTTCTATAGTGGCTCGCTTCGTGACAAGAAAACCAATCTATTTCGACGCGTTTATTTCTTTATGGGATACCTATGTAGATGACCGGCGGGCGGTCGCAAGCCCATCGATCTTGGCTCGGTGGTATCGCTTGATTGATCGGCTGTCGTGTCGGCTTGCGACTAAGGTAATCGTTGATACGCCGCAGCATTGCGATTATTTTGCTCGTAGCGTACACGTGTCCTCTGAAAAAATTTACTCCGTGATCGTATCAACTGATACTGACCTCTTTGTCCCCGCTCCGGTCAACGTACCCATTAATCCCTTCATAGTGTTCTGGCACGGGAAATACACGCCCCTGCATGGAGTCGAATATATTATTGACGCAGCGCGTCTCATGGACGACCGGTCAGTTGCATTTCAGCTCTTGGGAGGCGGCATGCTGCGACCGCATATTGAGCAAAAAATCAAACAATATGGCCTGTTAAATATCAATTTATTGCCGTCCGTGGCCTATGAACAACTTCCCTCGCATATTCAGAAGGCCAATCTCTGTCTTGGCGTTTTTGGTTCGAGCGAAAAGGTGCAAAGGGTTGTGCCCAATAAAATTTACGAGTATCTTTCGTGCGGTAAGATAGTGATAACCAGGGAGTCTCTCGCCTGTCGAGAAATTCTAAACGGCGCAGATATTCGCTATGTATCAGGACAGGACCCGCAAGAACTGGTTGATTTAATAAAAGGTTTTCGGCATACTAGGGAGAACCTGAATTCAGCTCGAAACCGAGAGTTAAGTCTGCGGCTTCAGAGCAGAATGCGTCGGGAACTGTTGGCCGTATTTAATCTGCGATAGGCATGACGATGCACACCAAGTTGAATCTCGGATGCGGGGAGGATACAAAGGCCGGATACGTGAATGTGGATTTTCAGCCGCACGTGAAACCGGATATTGTTCACGATCTTAATACGCTCCCATACCCATTCCCCGATAACAGTTTTGAGCTCATTGAAGCCTTTCATATACTTGAACATCTGGACAGGCCGTTCTTGATCATGAAAGAACTGCATCGTCTCTTAAAACCCGGCGGCGTGCTTCACATTAAAGCCCCGCATTTCAGTCGCGGCTTTACCCATACTGAACATAAGTCGGGATTTGATGTGATTTTCCCCCATTATTTCAATAGCTCATTTACGAAATCCGGCTACTATGGCGTGGACTTTATCCATAAAAAAACAGAGCTTCACTGGATGGCTTTTTTTCATCTTATGAAGCATCTGGGGGTTCCGAGCACCACCCTCGCAATTCTCGGCGCTTTGAATAACGTCATTAATTTCTTTGCAAATATCAATCCGCGTTTCTGCAGCCGCATATGGTGCTTCTGGGTTGGCGGATTTGAGGAGATAGAGTTTGTATTCATGTGCAAGAAGTGACCGATGCAAAAAAATATTTACTTGCGAGATAGAATTACCAGTGCTTTCTTGCTCGTACTCCTTATCTCTTTTGTGCTTTCGGTGTGGGGGATCTGGTACGGACTGCCAGATCACGTTATCGGGGATGAGGAGTCGCTTATTTTCGGCGCGCTCAAGATGCTGGACCAGAAGACTCTTGTGCCGTCGTTGCATCCGGCAGAGTTTGAGTTTCTGTATTACCCGGTGGTGATTCCGTATTTCGTCATCGCGTTCTCAACGCCGGTCATCTTCTGGCAACTTATGACCCTTGGCTCTCTACAGGCAGCAAAGGATTTTTTTATCTTGAATCAAGAAGGCATCTGGATTGCAGCCCGTATGGTGAGCGCTGCGGCATCCGTTGTGATGCTCGTTTTGCTTTACCGAATTGCATCGCTCGTGTTTACGAAGCGCATAGCTCTGTTGTCCGTGGTTTTGCTTGCGGCGAGTTTTTTGCATATGAACGCAGCGCATTTTACCCGTCACTGGATGATGGCGACACTTGCAACCTACTTCGTGGCGTATGGTGCACTCCGCTTCGTAAAGCAAAAAGATGTTCCCTGGTGGCTTGTGCCGGTCAGCGCGGCAGTTGCCTTGGGTGTAAGCTATACCACTGTCTTAAGCGCGCTGTTTGCAGCATGCTATCTCTGGTCACAGCGAAAGCACATTAAAGATTTTACGCCATTTGCGATACGGAGCTGCGTAATTTTTTTGATACTCGGTGCGGGCATCGTTGGTCTGCATTATGGCGAAGCGCTTGAAATCATAGGGCCGCAAGGCGGCAGAGATACTTCCCTTGGTCTGGCAAGTACCCTTACCTACGGCATAGCAGTCCTTGCCAGGCAGGAAATTCTCATCTCACTTGCGGCAGTTGCGGCATTACTTGCAGTAAAAAAATACGGAAAATTGAACGCCCTTATTTTTTCCCTTACCCTCATCTATTTGATCATTGTGCACTTTGCGTATCATATTGAAGTTCGCTACCTCTACTTCATCGTCCCTCTGCTCGCAATGGCTGCTGCGACTTTCTGGGATTACTGCATTGAGAGAAAATGGCGAGTTGCAATTATCCTCTTGACGCTCGGGACGCTTTACTCTTTTGCTGTTGTCATGTATTACGATGTTTTGTTAACCAGAAAAGATACGCGCGCGCAAGCGCGTGAATGGATTTTTGAGCGGCAGGACACTGAATTTATTCTGTCATCGCCTGCAATTCAGCTCTATCGAACAAAAGATGCCTTAGAAAGAGAATTGCGTTATGGGCGGGTGAGGTTTGCGGAACGATACCTTCTTGCGAATTATGATCGGTTGCAGGGCAGGGTGCCTGCCTACCGGTACACGAATCTGCATTTTTGGAATCTGGACAAGACCGTAAGCGATCTCGATGCATATCTGAAAGATGTTCACCCTCGCTATTTTGTAGTTGAGTATTGGAGCAGGGGGAATATCAGTCAACTGGCGCAGAGCTTGATCAGGCGCGGTCGGCTTGTCGCAGAGTTCAGACAATCTGGCGAAGGCTCGCCGTATGACATCAATGGTAATTTTTTTGCCTCAAACGTCATACTATTCTCGCTTGCGCGTTTGGGGCCGACCGTTCAGATATATGAGTTGCCATGACAAAGCCACTCTACTACGTTGCGAATTACCGATTGCCGACTGAACGAGCCCACGGCTTGCAGGTCGTAAAAACCTGCGAAGCCTTAGCGCAGGAGGGATTTGCGGTGACGATCCTTGCGCCAAAGCGAGGGCAACGAGCGAAAGCAGTTTTCGAGTATTATGGTGTGCCGGAAGTGTTCGCGATCCGTTACCTTGCGGTATGGGACCTCACTGGTAAGATTCCGGTCATTGGTTTTTTCGTGCAGAGTGTCAGTTTTGCTTTTTCTGTGTTGCGATTTCTTCAGAGGACAAACTATGCCGGCACGATTTACACGCGAGATCCGATGGCGTTGTACGTTTTGTCGCTGCTTAGCACAAACAGAATCGTGTTTGAACTGCACACGATGCCGCAACGCGTGATGCCATGGCATCGTATGACCTGGAAACGAGCAGCGCACATCGTTGTCATAAGCGGGGGACTCATGGGCACACTGAAAAATCTTGGTTTTTCAGATGAAAAAATTACCGTAGTCCATGACGGTTATGATGACCGTCTTATGTCACCGGATCAGGATCAAGAGACGCTCCGCCGTACGTTAGGTTTGCCGGAAGACAAGATCATCGTGATGTACTGCGGGTCCATGATGCGGTGGAAGGGCGTGTACACTCTGGCCGAAGCCGCTCATATGCTTCCCGCGAAGTACCAGGTGGTTGCGGTTGGCGGCACCGATCGCGATTTTGAATCCCTCTCGCGCTATATACGAGAAAAGGGCATTCGCAATATTGAACTTCGGTCGCGCGTGCCCCATCAGACGATCATGCAATACGAACACGCAGCCGACATACTGGTACTGCCCAACAGCGCTCACGACACGTCGTCACGGCTCTATACTTCGCCGCTCAAATTTTTCGAATATATGGCCTCCAAAAGGCCCATTGTGGCGAGTGATCTTCCTTCGCTGCGGGAGATCGGCGACCACTTTTCCGGTATTAATTTTTGCGCGCCAGATGATTCGCAATTGCTCGCGCAGGCAATCATGAACACTGAACCGACTGCCCGCTATCGTCGCGACTTAACCCAGTACTCGTGGCGTGCACGCGCGCGACGCCTTGCCCCGCTTGTCTGATACGGTGAATTCTGGACAGAAGCAGGCCTGTTTGTTAGTATGATTTAATTATGAATAAGCAAGA
>CAZQTS010000005.1:0-4390 GCA_964596475.1 uncultured Gammaproteobacteria bacterium | reverse complement strand
TTCTGGACAGAAGCAGGCCTGTTTGTTAGTATGATTTAATTATGAATAAGCAAGAAGTCGGGCAATCACGCGACGGTCTGGTCTCGATCGTCGTGCCTATTTATAACGAGGAGCGGAACATCTCGCTCTTGTATGAAAAGTTGGCGGCGCAAACAAGTTTTGTCTGGGAAGCGATAATGGTGAATGATGGTTCGCATGATGGCAGTTACGATGAGTTGAAAACCATCGCCCAAAAGGATCAACGGGTGAAAGTCATTAACTTGCGCGGCAATTACGGCCAGACTGCGGCAATGGCGGCTGGTTTTGACTTTGCACAAGGCGCCGTCATTATACCCATGGACGCTGATCTGCAGAATGATCCCGCTGACATCCCGCGCCTTCTGGAAAAGCTTTTTGCAGGATATGATGTTGTGTCCGGATGGCGAAAGAATCGATGGAGAGACAAGCGGTTTTCGCGACGATTGCCCTCGGCAGCTGCTAATTGGCTTATCTCGAGGACGACGGGTGTGAGGCTTCATGATTATGGTTGTACCCTGAAGGCTTACCGCAGAGATATTTTGCGCGATGTAAAAATCTACGGAGAGATGCATCGGTTCATTCCGGCCTTTGCCGCTCGGCAAGGTGCGCGCGTGACCGAGATCGCGGTCATTGACCACCCGCGACAGTACGGACAGACGAAGTACGGCTTGGGCAGGACGTTTCGCGTGCTCTTTGATTTGATTGCCGTGAAATTTCTGATCGGCTACGCTACGAAGCCGATGCACTTTTTTGGCCGAGTCGCCATTACTAGTTTTTCCGTGTCATTAGTTGCCTTCCTCTTAGCGTTCTACTTTAAATTTGTTCTTCTCATCAGCTTTATTTCAACGCCCTTACCGCTCTTAACCGCGCTCTTCCTGATACTCGGCGTACAGTTCCTTCTCATGGGTTTAGTAGCAGAGATGCTGACCCGTAATTATTATGAGAGTTCAGGAAAGAAAATATATAATATCAAAGAAAAAATAAATTTTTAGTGACGTACATCATCTCGGCTACCTATGAATGATGAGATCCTGCATACGCTGCCATGGCAATGCCCAAGCTGTCATGCTGATCTAACGGTGTCGAGTCGCTCGCTCGTATGCCGCACGTGCCGGGCTATGTATCCGGTCCAGGGATCGCACGTAAACTTTCTTTCCCAAGCATCGTATGACGCAGCGGTACACGCTCGATTCGACATCAAGTTGAGACATTTTTATAAACGCTGGCCGCGTTTTTATTATTTCATGGCAACGGTTTTTGGCCCGGCGCTCTTTGTCGGCATGAGCCCACGCACGTTTATAAAATCCTTTAGCAGCCCAGGCTCTCTCGGTCTTAACTTGGGATCTGGACCCCGCTCGTTGGGGGAACATATCATCAATGTTGACATTGGGGACTATAAGGAAGTAGACATTCGCGCCGATTGTATTGCAGTCCCCCTAAGGGACAACAGTGTAGATTTCATTATTTGCGAGGAGCTTGTCGAACATGTACCGGAGGCGGGCAGGCTGATCGCGGAGGTGCACCGGATGTTAAAACCAGGCGGCCATGCGTATTTTGCTGTGCCGTTTCTCTACCCGTATCATGCATCACCGCATGATTATACCCGCTGGACTCGGGACGGTTTCCTGTCACTTTTGCATCGGTTTTCCGTCGTAGCATCCGGGATCCGCGCGGGCGCATTCTCGGCGCTTGCTGCGTATTGCTGTTATTTGTTTGCGCTGGTGCTTTCATTTAATTCAAAAAAATTGTTCTGGCTGTTCATGAATGCGAGTATATTCATTTTCTTTCCGATTAAGTTTCTAGATATATTTTTTTATCGTGCGCCCATGGCTTTCACGGCCGCGTCCGTCTTTTATTATGTGGTAAGAAAAAATGCATGAGGGCAGACCGCTTTGGGTATGAGTGGGAAAAGTATAGCGAAATTAAGCCGCAGTACTATGCATCGTACCAGAGGCAATTTCTCAACTGGATTTATCCGCTGCAACCGGATTATTTTATCGATAAAAAAATCCTCGATGCCGGTTGCGGGATGGGGAGGAATAGTTACTGGGCGCTTGTGTGGGGGGCTCGCGAGGTCTACGCTTTTGATCACGACGAGCGATCTGTTGCCGCTGCGAAAAACACCCTAAAGGACTTTGCCAATGCGCATGTATCGCTCCACGATCTAGAACACCTACCGTGGGTTGACGAATTTGATTTTATTTTTTCCATCGGCGTCATTCACCATACCAAGAATCCGCACCTTGTCATGGGGCAGCTTCATAAATCGCTCAAGCCAGGAGGAGAGATTTTACTGTGGGTGTATTCGCGAGAGGGTTTTGAGTGGATATTAAAAATTTTAAATCCGCTTCGAATAAACATAACCAGCCGGATGTCCCCAAGGCTGCTGCATCTGTTGACGTATATCGTAAGCGTCCCTTTTTATTTTTATTTAAAAATATTCAGCCCGCAACGGCCTTATTTCCGGCAATTGCGCAGTTTCTCGTTCACGCATGTGCAGAGCATACTCTTTGATCAATTGTTGCCCGACATTGCCCGATATTATTCTAAAGAAGAGGCGCAGGAGCTGTTGCAGGGATTTCGTCACGTAGAAGTGTATGCACCGCCGAATCGCACCGGCTGGATTGTGCGGGGTACGAAGTAATCGGCAAGTATGAAAAATTCTGTAGCTTTTACGGCCCGATGCTGGTTGCTCATTGTGGGGGCACTCGCGGTGGGGATCTTGAGTGTTGCTCCGCAGTTTCTTGCTCTCTGGTCAATTGGGGATCAGTACCGGGGTTCGCCATTTTTATTTTTGGACAACGAGGAGACCTACTTAGCACGTATTCGCGAACTGACAGAAGGGAAATGGGGCCTCGGTTCCCCCTTTCTCCATGAATATAAAGCAAATCCAGCGCCGGTACTGCCATTCGGTGAATATTTTTACGCGCTACCGGTTATTCTCTTTGATATAGATCTTTCAGATATTGTCGTTGCCAGTAAATTTATTTTGCCAGCAATATTTTTTGTGCTGGTATACCTGCTGGCGGTGCGGGTTGCCGGTTCACCAAGCTTCCCGTCGCGAATTAATGCGGCTTCGATTGGATTTGCCGTAACCCTTGCTTACGATCTGGTTGATTACCGGACTGCATGGTCTCTCGTCACCGGCTTAAACCCCGCCACACACTTGCTGCTCTGGACCCGGCTGGTGAATCCTGTTATTGGCGGCATACTTTTGTTTCTTGTCCTTCATTTTTTGTGGACTGTGGTGAGGCATGATCGGTGGGTACCCGCCATCTCCGCTTCCATCCTTCTTGCCACCATGCCATTTTATTTTTTTAGTTGGGTGATAGCTGTTTGTACTACGGCTGCATGTGGCGCAGTACTGATGCTGTGGCGCGAGAAGCAGCGGGCTCTGAAAGTCTTTACCGCTTTAGTCATTGCTTTTATTTTGCAGATCCCCCTCATGCAGCGTCTTGCTTTTCTGGATCGGGCCGCTGCAATGCGCAACGGCATGTTCTTTACGCATACGCCGGTCGTGAATAAATTGCTGCTCGTTACCGTACTCATATTCGTTGTTTCGCTTATTGCTTTTTATGTTCAGGACCGAGCGGGGCAGAGGGCTGCAACAGAAAAACAATGGTGGATTTTGTTTGCCTCTTCCCTGCTTCTGGGGGGCATCGTTGCCATGAATCAACAAGTAGTGACCGGCAGGACTGTCTGGCCGTATCATTTTGTTCAGTACACAATACCGCTGTCCATGTTTATCATTCTTATTGCCCTCTACCATGTTGTCTTGCGATGGAGGAGAGGCACTTGGTATGCGATTGCTTTTCTCGTTATGTTCGCATCGCTCTTTTTTGGTGCTCATTCCGCCATAAGTTATACGCACAATCTTGATAAGTTTCGAGACCTCCAGCGCTATGCTGGTGTGCTTTCGTGGCTTGAGCAAAACGGCGGGAATGACTGCGTGGTGCTAGGAAACGATAGTCAACTGCTGGACCGGCTCGTGCCGGCCTACACGCACTGTGATGTGTACACAACAGAGTATACTTTCTTCGGTGTGCCGGCAGAGCGCATCCGTCATAATTACTTGGTCACGCTGCGTCTGCGCGGAATAGATCCACGGGAAATGGAAAGTTACTTGCGATCGCGCGTACTTGAAGTCAACTCAATATTTTTTGAAGACTGGAATCAGCTCTTTTCGGAAGAACCAGACGAGCGCGTGGAGCGAGTCATTAAGCAGCTTGCGTCTGAGTATACTGATTTTGTAAAGAAGGATTTCCTCACAGAACTGAAGAGATTCCGAGTTGATTTCATTGTTTCGGAGGGCGAGTTCAACGGCCGCGAGATGCAGTTACCAGTGCGCTTAATTGAATCTTTTTCAGGAATC
>CAZQTS010000004.1:13392-35367 GCA_964596475.1 uncultured Gammaproteobacteria bacterium | reverse complement strand
AAGTGGCTCGCAGACCCTTTGGTCAATAAGTTTATGGCTACACGGCGCGTGAGCATGCGCGAAGAGCTGCAGTGGATTTCCAGCCTTAAAAAACAGAAATTGAACAAAGCGTTTGCCATTGATACGAAAGATGGTGTCCATATTGGTTCAATAAATTTATCGCTGAAGCCGCAAGATAAGCGAGCTGCGCTTGGCGTCATGATCGGCGATAAACAATACTGGAATAGGGGCCTTGGCACTGATGCGATGCGAACGATTTTACGGTACGGATTCGGCAGATTGCGGCTGCATCGCATTTCGCTGAAAGTGTACGCGTACAATCCCCGCGCACTCAAGGTATATACACGGCTTGGTTTCATACTCGAGGGTCGGGGAAGGGAGGAAGTCCTTTATCGCGGCAGATTTTACGATGATATGTACATGGGCCTGCTGCGCAGAGAATGGCTTAAGAAACAAGAGCGATGAAATGCTTTCGCATTCGTGTTTTTGGCGATGTGCACGGTGTAGGATTCCGCTATGCTGCGCTCCGCAAAGCGCAGGAGTTTCGTCTGACTGGTTTTGTGCGCAACGCGGCCGACGGCTCTGTCTACATTGAAGCGCAGGGAAATGAGAGTGAGTTACAGCGTTTTATTGCTTGGTGCGCCAAGGGCCCGCCCTATGCCCGCGTTGAACGGGTTATGCAGGAGCAAACAGCAGTCGGTGATTATGACGACTTCCATATTGACTAAAACGCGATGAGGCTTCGCTGGATTCTGCTGTTAGTTGTGTTTGTGGTAACCAGTTTATTTCTGTTCTCACAACCAAGCAATGCGAATTTTGTATCTGACGATTGGGATTGGCTCTGGGCTTCGCATAATCAGGATATTTGGCCGAGCTTGCTCACCAATTACACGGGAGGCCGATCCGGCGGCTCATACAATCCGATGAGTTCTCTATGGATTAATATCCTCTATAGGATCTCGGGTCTCACACCTCAACCGTATCATATCGCTTCTATTGTGTTGCACGCCGTGAATGCGTGGCTTGTTGCGGTATTGGCATTTCTCTGGATGCGGCGCGCTCGATTTTCTGCGGCAGTTTTGGCTGGAGTATTATTTTTTGTGTGGCCGACTCATGTGGAAGCAATCAATTGGATTTCGAGCGCGCCGCATCTCTTAGCTACATTTTTCTTTCTTGCGACCCTTATTTTTTATCTCAAATCGAGAGAAAGCGGACGGCCTGTTTTTTTTGTCGCATCGTGCGTTTCTGCTCTCCTCGCGTTTTTTAGTAAGGAGACCGCAATCAGCTTGCCGTTTATCCTGGTCGCTCTTGAAATTGGACATCAATTCAACGGGGGAAAATTTTTCGCTAGGCGCTATGCGCTTGTGTTGGTGATACTGCTTGAGGCTCTTTTCTTTATGGTTATGCGGCATGGCGCAACACAACTTTGGTTCTCCTCATATGCTGATGCGCGATTTATCGTTCGGCCGATAACTTGGGCGCATACCGTCTTTACTTTTTTTGAAGAGATGCTGACACTCGGGTTCTTACGGGTTCCGTGGTCTGCTTTCTTTTTTCAGAAGCCAGCGCTCGGAATCGTTATCGGTTTTCTCGTACTCGGCGCACTTGTGTATATTCTCCGCAGGTTTACCATGCGCGACGCCACGTTGACTCTTATGCTTTTTTTTATTACTCTAGCACCCTTTATCCCTCTTGGGTTTAATCGTCTGTCGCAGGAAGGGGAGCGGTATACGTATCTGCCCTCCGTTTTTTTTATACTACTTCTGTCGCTTATTCTCACTCGTCTGCGGAGGCTGGGTATTATTATTGTTGTTATGATTCTTGCGGCAAGTGTGCCGCTCATCGTGCAAAAGAACGGAGCGTGGCGCGACGCGGGTATGGTGAGTTCTGAAATCATTCAATCATTGCCCCTGATCGCGGAAAAGTATCCTGAAAACACCAGCTTTGTTTTTGTCGGCCTGCCTGATACGCTGGGAGGCGCACATGTGTTCCGCAATAATGTCCGTGAGGCTGTCCGCTTGACTTATCCCCATGCGAGCGCATCCCTTGTTCAGATTCCCGTGTATCTCGTTCTCACCCGCGCAGATGGCAAGGACGAGCTTATGTCATGGACTTCTGACGATCGCGGTTTTTTGGCAAAAACTAAAAACGGTCGTTTTATTGTGACCGGAAGGGACCGCGCTGAAACAGATACGCTGATTTATGAGTTATGGAATTATGATTATTCAAATTTCACCTCAGACACCATGCGCCTCATTTTCAAACCAGACTTTCTCGATTCAGTGAAACGAGGGGCTGCAGTACTGGTGACATGGAACGGACGCCTGATGAGTTTGGACTACAACGCAGGGAGTCAGAATCGGTAAATATATATGCTCCGCCACCGGTTATGGAAGACCTGTAGCGGTTTTTTATCCTCAAACGAAAAATTATAGGAGATAACGTAGGTACCGGGACGGACCCCCTTTTGCAATTTTGGCAAAAGCTTCCGGTTAACGGTTTTCGGAAGGCCATAGCCATAAATAATGTTAAACGTTGAAAGGTCAACATTGAAGAAATTTTCAAATTTTATTGAGATCGGTTTGTTAAGGTATGCGAGTTGCCGAAGTTTAGCGATACAGTATGGCAAGAGCGAGAATTCGTAACCGCATGCCACAAGACCGAACTTGCGGTGCGCAAGGAAAACAATCCTGCCGTCGCCACAACCTAAATCGACAAAGGTCGAACCTGGCTGCGGTGCTATGTACCGGAGCGCTTGTTCCGCCATTGCGCTGCTGCTCGGAATCCAAGGAGCAAAACTTGCCCCGGCCCGGAGCATAAAAAGTATGACGACAAGAAGTACCAGAATCAGTAGCGCCACAAGGAGCGTAGACATGGCCCTAGCGAATGAAGTTGAGCGGGTTACTTACGCGGCCGTTGACGTGCGTCTCGAAGTGAACATGGGGGCCGGTAGACCACCCGGTTGATCCTACCTGTGCAATCACCTGACCGCGGGTCACCGTCTCATTTGCCTTAACGAGTAATTTTGAGGCGTGTCCGTACAAGGTCTTGAGTCCGTTGCCGTGATTGATGATCACATTGTACCCGAACCCGCGGCTCCAGCCGGCGCGTTCCACTTTACCGCTTTCAGCCGCATAGATGGGAGCCCCCTTCTTGTCGCCGATGTCCACACCCTTGTGCCGGAGATGGAAATACTGCGTAATGCGTCTGCTAATAACCGGCCAGAGAAACTGGGTGCCGGCGTCGAGATAAGGGGAGGGGCTAAAGATGTCGTGTAGAACGGTCGGGAGATCCCGTGGCTGACGTGGCCGCAAGACTATGGCCGTTGGTTTTATGCCGTTCGGTATGATGAGCACCTCGCCAATATTGATATCGGAAGCGTCTGCGAGTTTATTGTGCACAATGATTGTATTCAAGTCCGCCTGATATTTTTTCGCGATTTGCGTCAGCGTTTCGCCGGATTTAACTGCATGCGCCACGCCGTCCGTCGGGAGGATGCTCAAAATTTGGCCAGGCCGTATGGTACTGTTCCAGTCAAGATTATTTTGCCAGAGAATGGTATTAATGTTGACGGCGAATTTGAGTGAAATGCTGCTGACGGTATCCCCGGGCTGCACGATATAGAGTTCAATGCTGTCTCGCTGGGCAAGGCCTTGGTCAACGTCGGTGATGAGGGGCGCGATGAAAGCGCTGTCGTCCTCTGTGGCCGCGTAGAACGAATCGTCGTCAGTATCCGGCGCCGCGGGTGTCAACGCATATTCTTCCGAAAGCAGTGTATTGTCGTCGAGGTAACTCAGTGAGCCGTTTCTGGCTTCTCCATTTAATGGCCCCTCCTCCACGAGCTCGGTCGGTGACTCGTCGCGATCGCCTGCCACCGCGTTGAAAAGGATTTGGGATTGTAATTCTTCCGCGTTCAATTTTCGCGCTGCAAGATTATTGAGGAGCGTCATAAGGATAATAATGAAGATCGTGAGTTTGTAGATGTATTGATTGAACCAGGCGAGTAATTTATGCCTGCCCGAGGTAGCCAGGGTTTGTATCCTCCTCTTGAACTTGAGGACAAAAAAATAACTAGACAATATGATGCCGAGCAGAAATCTCTTTATGAATTTTCTTGCGCCCAAGAGTAGAGGTGCAAGTGCCCGTATCAAGGCAATACCGATACTATGTGCGGCAGTGATGAACCGCAGGAGCAACCAGACGGCTATGAACCGTAGTTTGTAGCTTGCGTTACGAATAGCTTGCAATTTTTGTTGCTTCCTCCGTGCCCTGTGAATTGCTACAGAATCGTCCGCAGTCACAACTGTGCATGAAGAAAAAAAGACCCAAAGAATCTTAATGTTATAATGATATTCATACCACGTTCTCCTCTGAAAGTAAATCGGCTCTTGTCAACCCCGTTAGAGAGATGTCTCTAACGGGGTCAAGTCGTATTCTTGCGTATGATCCATGCCTTTGTTAAAGTAGATGCTATGCCCCGTAATACAATCCCGCGCCGCGGTGCGGTAGCAAGAAGAACAGAGCGTATGCAGTTGGTACACATACTACATTACCCACGAGGTACATCAGGGAAAACCATGTTTTCCTCGCGGGATTGATATACGGGGTATGCTGATTGGAACAGAATACAGCCCAAAGGAGATTGAAGCCAAGTGGCAGCAACGCTGGCTTGATTCGAAAATGTATCAGGCCCCTGACCGTGGACCGGATAAGTACTATGTGCTCGTTGAGTTTCCCTATCTTTCCGGAGAAGGTCTGCATATTGGCCACTGTCTTTCGTATATCGCCCAGGATATCATCGCGCGGCTCAAACGCATGCAGGGACATAACGTCCTCTATCCGATCGGCTGGGACGCGTTTGGCTTACCTACTGAAAATTACGCGATCAAGAATAAAATCAAGCCGCAAATTGTTACCGAACGCAACGTAAAAAATTTCAAGCGTCAGGTGCAGTCGCTCGGAATTTCCTTTGACTGGTCGCGAGAAATTAACACCACAGACCCGGCGTACTATAAATGGACCCAGTGGATATTCCTGCAGCTCTTTAAGAACGGACTTGCCGAAAAGAAGGAAACTCCAATTAACTGGTGCCCGAAGGATAACATCGGCCTTGCTTTCGAGGAGGTCACAGACGGCAGATGCGAACGCTGCGGCACTCTTACAGAGCGCCGGTTGATTAAGCAATGGGTGCTCAAGATTACAAAATACGCGGATCGTCTTATCAAAGATCTGGAAAAGGTGGACTACCTGCCTGAAGTCAAGCAGCAGCAGATTAATTGGATTGGCAGAAGTGAAGGGGTTGAGATAGGATTTAGAATTAAGAATAAAGAATTTGGAATAACGGTATTTACAACACGGCCGGATACTTTGTTTGGAGCAACCTACCTTGTGCTTGCGCCGGAGCACGAGTTCATCAGGAATAATGAGTTAAGAATCAAGAATTATGAAGCGGTGCGGGCGTACGTCAAGGAAGCAAACCGTAAAACTGACCGCGAACGCCAGGAGAGCAAAGAAAAAACTGGAGTTACACTTGAGGGTGTCGTCGCCATCAATCCGGCAAATAAAAAAGAGATACCTGTATGGGTTGCAGACTATATATCAGTGAGCTACGGAACAGGTGCAGTTATGGCGGTGCCGGCGCACGATGAGCGCGACTTCGCATTTGCAAAGAAATTCAAGTTGCCGATCGTGCAGGTGATTGACGGCGCCAACCTGCGCGGGGTGGTGCTCGAGGGCGTGCTTATGAATTCAGGCGTATTTAATGGTATGGGTACGGTGAAAGGAGGAGACGCAATTACAAAGTCCGTCAAAGGAAGCAAAGCGGTACACTACAAACTGCGCGATTGGATTTTTTCGAGACAGCGCTACTGGGGGGAGCCGATACCGATTATCATTTGCGAACGATGCGGCTATGTTCCGTTGAAGGAGGAGGAGCTTCCGCTTGAACTCCCTCATGTGGAACGCTATGAGCCGACAGATACAGGCGCCTCACCCTTAGCGAACATCAGCTCGTGGGTGAATGTTACCTGTCCGAAGTGCACCGGTGCTGCAAAACGTGAAACCGATACCATGCCCAACTGGGCAGGGTCATCGTGGTATTTTTTGCGATATGTCGATCCCCGCAACAACAAACAACTTGCCGACAAGAGAAAATTGAAATACTGGCTGCCGGTTGATCTGTACAATGGCGGTGCAGAACACACCACGCTTCATCTTCTCTACTCACGCTTCTGGCATAAGTTTTTATATGATATCGGGGCAGTGCCGACCGAGGAGCCATACCGGCGTCGCGTCCAGCACGGCATGATTTTGGGCCCTGACGGTCAAAAAATGTCGAAATCGCGGGGTAACATCATTAACCCCGATCCAATCCTGGAACAATATGGAGCCGATACCTTCCGGCTCTATATCATGTTCATGGGCGAGTACGACAAGGTGAAAATCTGGAGTCATAAAAATTTGCAGGGCGTCTGGCGGTTCATGAATCGCTTGTGGCAGTATGTAACTACGGTGAAAATGGTCGATGTCGTACAGGAGGAACAACGCCATGCAGTTGCAAAGGCGGCAGAGCAGGTTTTGCATGATATTGAGCGGAGATCATTTAACACTACCGTGAGTCATTTCATGGTGTGCCTGAACTCTCTCTCGGACTACGAGACGGTTGATCGGCAGACGCTTGAACATCTCATTATTCTGCTTGCTCCCTTTGTGCCCCATTTTGCCGAAGAGATTTGGCAATCAGTACTCGGGCACGACAAGAGTGTGCATAGAGAACAGCTTCCGCAGTTTGCTCCCGCGCGTGAGCGAGTCAAAAAAATCGCAGTCCAGATCAACGGGAAGGTGAGGGCCCAAATCGAGGTCGCAATTGACGCGCAGGAAAGAGATGTCTATGAGATTGCCGTATCAAATCCCCAAGTGCAGAAATATATATCCGGCAGGAGCAAGATAAAAAAATTCATTTACGTTAAAGATACGATCGTAAGCATCGTGACCTAGTAGAATCTGGAATCTGGAAGCTGGAAGTTAGAGAAAGTACTGAAATCTGTCTCGTTCCGGGACCGCTCTTGCAAATTCCAAATTCTAAATTCTTCAGCCAGAGGCTGATCCGCCTCGGGCGGAAAATTCCATCTTCCGCGTGTGGTGCCACATGCACCGCAATGGTGTATACTTACTTTCAGACGATGAAAGTTCTACATTACGATTCGGAAAAGAGGGCAGAAGTATTGGCTGAAGCACTCGTCGTGCTCTTGTCCGGCGGCACGGTGGTCTATCCGACCGAAACAGCCTACGCTCTCGGCGCTGATTTTTTTTCTCCCCGCGCCTATCGATCGGTATATATGATTAAGTACCGCACAGGCGATAAGCTCCTGCCGGTGATCGTGCCTGACTTTCGGTATGCGGCAACTCTCGTGCGATTTCCGCCGAAGGCAACAGAGCTTGCGATAAAGCATTGGCCAGGACCGCTCACACTCGTCTTGCCGTTTTTATATCGCAAGCAGATGTCGCATCATAACGATGATTATCTTGCCGTTCGCGTCAGTTCGCACCCGCTCGCGGCAAGCCTTGTGCAGGCGTTCGGTCGGCCGCTGATTTCGACATCGGCGAACGTCAGTCATCACGCGCTGTGCTATAGAGCCGACGAGGTATTGAAACAGTTTGAGAAGCGCCGAGCGCTTCCGGACCTCGTCATTGACGCAGGACCGCTTCCGCACGTCAAGCCCTCAACGATCGTGAAAGTCGATGATACAGGTCTGTCAATCCTCCGCGAGGGTCCTATAAAGCTCCCCGACTAGTATGTCGAGATTTTCGCACACGTTGATTAGTTTCTTTCCTCATCACATTCGAAGAGAAATCCGCGAACTCTATCTCGCCACGTTGATTCTGAATATCGGGGTCGCGATGGTGCTCCTCTTTGAGCCGATCTATTTGTATTCCATCGGCTACAGTCTGCAGCAGATACTTCTCTTTTTTCTCATCGTCTATATTCTCTATTTTTTTCTTGTCCCGCTCGGCGCCCGTTTTGCGAAGCGGTTCGGCTATGAGCACAGCATTGTGGTGAGTACGTTTATCTTTATCGCGTACTATTTCGTGTTATACAACATCGCGACCGTGCCGATTCTTTTTTTCATAGCACCTGTTCTGTACGCGTTTCAAAAGACCTTTTACTGGCCTGCGTATCATGCTGATTTTGCGCGGCACGCAGACCGGCGGGAGGAAGGCAGGGAAATCGGAGCGATTGACATGATGGTGCTCGCGGTGAATGTAATCGCCCCGTTTCTCGCCGGCGTGATCGTCAACTTCTTTGGTTTCGCGACCCTCTTTGTGGTCGTTTCAATTATTTTCGTCGTCTCAAATATTCCACTGCTTTCGACCCCCGAGATTTTTGTACCGAAGCCGTTCCCCTACGCGCTCGCTTACAAAAATCTAGCAAAAAAACCTAAAGCCGTTGTGGGCTATTTGGGATATGGCGAGGAGTTGATCCTCCTCGTAGTCTGGCCGATATTTCTCGCGCTGGTATTAAAGAACTTTTTGACCGTCGGGAGCCTTGTTGCATTTTCCACACTCATTACCGTGATTGTTACGCTCATTATCGGCAAAACCTCTGACATCAAGAACAGACGGCGACTCCTGCGCTTCGGGAGCATTGGGTATTCGCTCGTATGGTTTGCGCGTACCATTGCGCAGACAAGCTGGGGTGTCTTCGTGGTTGATACGCTCTCGCGTCTCTCAAAAGAAATGGTATCGGTACCGCTCGTTGCGTTGACGTACGATCGGGCAAAGCAGAAAAGCGTCATGCAGACTATCATGACCTTCGAAATGTCGCTCGTGGTCGGGAAAATGATCGCCCTTGCCACGGCATCGCTGCTGCTCCTCGTGATTCCCCAAGCGCTCGCCTACCCGGCCCTTTTTATCTTAGCCGGACTTATGACCCTGCTCTATTCTAGGGTGTAAGATGTCAAAAGAGTCCGTCGTTTACCTTTTGCACAAGTATCAACTGCGTCCTAATGAGGTAAGGGGACAGCATTTTTTGATTGACGAGAGTGTTTTGGAAAAGATACTTGTTGCTGCAGATTGTAAGACCAGCGATGCGGTGCTTGAGGTTGGTCCGGGCATTGGTAATTTAACCGCTTTGCTTGCGCAATCGTGCCGGCATGTGGTTGCAGTTGAAGTTGATCGGCGATATAAACCCGTTCTCGACGCACTATGCGCGGTTAACACGAACGTGACCGTTCTCTATCACGACATACTCACCCTTTCTTTCGAGGAGCTTATAAAGGCTTTCGGAGCAAGAACAGAGTATAAGATAGTTGCCAACATCCCGTATTACCTTACTTCTCGCTTGCTCGCCCAGTTCATACAGTATCCTGTGTTGCCGCAGGTCATTGTCGTCCTTGTTCAGAAGGAGGTTGCGGATCGCATTGTGGAAGGGCCTGGTAATCATTCCAAACTTTCATTAGGCATCCAGTTTTATGCGGAACCACGGGTGGTCTTCCGGGTCCCTCGAGACTTGTTCTATCCGAAACCCGCCGTTGATTCTGCAGTTGTTCAGATAAAAAATCTGCACCGCTGGTCATATCCTGAATCAGAGCAACGGGTATGGCAGCTCATTAACTTCGGTTTTAGCGCAAAGAGAAAGAAATTAGTCAATAATTTGGCTGCAGGGCTGCACGTAGATCGAGAGACGATCGTTCAAAGAATGGGGGAGGCAGGCATTGATCCATCAAAACGCGCTCAAATGCTGTCGGCAGGTGACTGGCGTTCTCTTGCCCGCGTGTTTTGAAACGCGCGATGATGACAAACGACTTCCCGATTGGCATCGAGTAACGAAATATGCTATAATATGTGCGATTAAACAATTTTTTTATACGCTAAAAGAGGCTCTTTTCGAGTAAATCGCTTTTCCGATTCGAACAAAAACAAAATCGCTTTTTGCGATGAAATCCCAAAACAAAACTAATCAGCTGCTGCTCGTTATAGTCATTATTTTCGGCGCCGGATCATTGGGATATGGCGCAGCAAGCATATACCAGCGAATTGTAAGTCCGTTTAAAGGAAATTTGCTTGCGTCTGCGAGTAAGATCTTGAATACCAACATAGGGAGTGGGAGCGAAAGTCAGACTGCACTTCGGAATCAAGATACTGATAAGGATACCCTAAATGATTTTGATGAAATAAATCTCTACGGCACCAGTCCCTACCAGCAGGACAGCGACTCTGACGGTATTTCAGACGACAAAGAAGTTGCTGCGGGAACCGATCCCAACTGCCCGCCCGGGGAGGATTGCCGACGCATCCGTCTGGTTACGCCTGAAACGAGAATTTCAGATATCTTTCCTCAATTTTCAACCTCCACCATTTCTCTGAAGGATAAGACGATCCAAGAATTCAAGCAGATTCTTTTGAGCCAGGGATTTGATAGAGAGAAGCTGAATCAAATTGACAACCAAACGCTGCTTCTGGTCCTTGAAGAGAGTCTTCGGCTCCAGGATGAGGCCTCCAAGGGAACGGCAACGAGCACCACAGCTCTCGACAGCGTTAATCTGGATCAGGCTCGCCAGTTTTTGATTAGTCTGGGAGTGCCGCAAGACGAGGTGTACGGCATGAGCAACAAGGAGTTAGAGGATTTATTGAAAACGTTCAAGTAGCATGTTCTCCGGGCAACATAAGCGAGCGGTCATCACCCTTCTGATAGTCGTCTTTTTTGCCGTGGGCTTTTGGTTTTCGCTTGGGGTTCAGCGCGCTTTCGCAACCTATCCGGTTATTGACGTGGCATCTCTTAAAGTTCTCTTAAAGCAATTTATTACTGAATCGCGGAAGGAGATTTGGAAAAAAGCCGGCATCGTGGCTCTTGATCGCGCGATTACGAGTTTTGTCAATCGGATGGCGCAGCAGACCGGCGAGTTTCTCGCGACCGGCGGCAAGGGCAGGACGTCTTTGCAGCGCCGCGAGTCGTTTGGATCAATAATCAAAAAGAGCGGCGAAGCAGCCGTTGGGGACTTTGTGCAGGACCTTTCGGAGTTATCCGGGCTCAATGAGTTAGGCTTGAATTTATGCAACCCGTCTGCGCAGCTTAAAGCAAATATCAGTCTACAATTGTTGGGCGAAGTAAAACCTCTGCCGCCCTCACGATGCGATATCCGGCAGATTCAGGAGAATTGGCGCCGCGTCGTGAACCGTGACAATTTTACCGCGAACATATCGTTCGGCACCGCATTTAGGGTGAGTGGAGGCGTTACTGGTCCGGGCGGTAGATTCGGGGTATGCCAAAACAGCACCGGTAGCTGCGGGCTTCCTGATCAGCAAGGCAAGACCGGCATATGTCAGGCGGCAGCCTCGCAAGCAGGTGGAACATCAGTTTCGCAAATCACCTACTGCAATAGCGACAGCGAGTGTAATGGGAGCGCCGGTGAAGTGTGCGTATTTGTTTCCCCATCATCCTGTACTGATACGAGCCAATGCCCTGCAGGGGCTGTATGCAATTTTGGTTCGGGCGACCAGTGTTTAAAGGATTCGGATTGCGATTCCGGTCAGCGTTGCATCGGTGCGCAGCTTTCAAGTAATCTCCCGTGGCTTGACTTAACGCGCGGCGAATCGGTTCAGCAGAAACTGGAAAAATTTAACAGCTGGTTTTCTCCGCAGCAAAACGACCTCGGCGCATACATAGCAATTACCCAGCAGGTGCGAGAACTTGAGGCGGCGAAGAAAAAGTACGCAAGCCTCAACGCAGAAAGCTGCAAAGGGTATAAGGATCTTCCTGTCTCATCGGTCACCGATCAATATGTGCGCAGGACTTGTGATGAAATAGAAAGGCTTAACCAGCAGAGTGGTGCGCAGAGTGCAACGGCCCAGGACGTGACTGGAAGCGTCTTTAGCGCCGGAGACAGTGCGTTTTGGCTCAACGCGGCAAAAGTATTCGGTCAATCGCTCCTTGCCGGACTCCTAAAGAAGTACATTCGCGGCGGGTCTTTTTCTCTTTCGCAGGTAGATCGCGGGACCGATATCCAAGCCATTCGGCAGAACATAATTCAGCGCTTGCGCGAGGGCAGCACCTCCCCGTCAACCTTTTCGTCTGAACAGGTTTCGAATAATCTTGCGTCCCTGCAGCGGCCGCCCCTTGCCTCTGTCAACAATTTCGATTACCTCTCCGCGTTCACGGTTTGTCCGGAAAATCGAAACAACGTCGAACTTGACAATTGTTCGATTGACGATAATTTTGCCTCGGCGATTCGGGAGAAGAAGACCGTGGCCGAGGCCATTGCCGAAGGAAGCCTGAACCCGAACGCGCCACTGGTCTCCAACCTGAATATCAGTCTTAACAGCGATCCGTTCTGCATACGGAGCGGCTACTGCCACAGCAATATCGTGCGGCTCCGAAAATATCGGATTGTGCCCATCGGATGGGAGATCGCCGCGTCACTTTCTCCCATTGATAAGCCCATCACGCTCGGCGAGGCGGTCGACTGCTTCGAAAACGGGAGCCGCTGTACGCTCGATGCTGAATCAAACATATTCTATCATCTGATCGATCCCAATTGGGTGTTGAAGGCGCCTGAAACGCAATGCCGCGCTCTTGCCTACGGACCAAAGCTCATTGACATTGAAACAAGCGAGCGGCAGCAATACTGCGCAGACTCGATCTCGTGCCTTGCCGAGGACGATGAAGGGAATTGCATCGGCGGATTCGGGTACTGCACGAAGGAGAAAGGTGTTTGGCGGTTTGCCGGCAACCAATGTCCGATGCAGTTTTCGAGCTGCAACGTGTATAGCCGCGCCTCGGATGGAGCAAGCTTTGCCTATTTGGGCAACACGCTGGATACCTGCGACGCGTCGCAGAACGGTTGCCTCTGGTACAGCAAGAGCCAGGAGAATGTAGGCACTGAATCAAATCCTGTATTGGCATGGAATTCGCGTGATCGGATTTATTTCAACAACCAGGTTCAAAAATGCGACGCAACCCAGGTCGGCTGCTCGCAGTTCGTTTCGCGATCGAGTGCCGGCGGCAACTTACTCGCACACGGCGACTTTGATTACTTTACGCAGAATCCAGCAACCAATCTTTCTGACCCCAACTGGCTCAATGACGCGCTTCCCGACAGTTTTGACGGCTGGCAGGGCAGTGCGCAGGCGCTGACAACGAGCGATAACGCGTATTACGGAACCGTCGGCGTGCATCTCAAGGGATCCGGAAGATTTTCCGCACAATCGCTGACCGGCATACTTTCGGACAAGACCTTCATTTTGTCATGGGTTGGCAAATCAAACACCACTGATCCTGCTGGCTGTAAGTCTGACGTGGCGATCGCATCGCAGAGCACGCCATCCCAGAGTACGGAGGTCGTGTATACGAGTGACTGGAAGCGCTATGAACTGTCAACAAGCTTTGATGCGCAAAATCTTGACACCTCGCTCTTGATTTCATTTGCCGGCGAGTGCGCAAACGTGTCCGCCGGGGGTACCAGCGAAACCATGATAGATGGCGTCAAGCTGGAAACGGGGGACAGAGGAACTGGTTTCAGCAAGTACGGTGACAACGGGTATGTGTACTTGAAGTCTCAATTTCAGTGCACAAAAGAGGATGTCGGTTGTGATAAATACACGCCGGTCTTGGGGGGCGCAGCCATACCAGGTCGCATTGATTCGCGCGATCTGTGTCCTTCCGAGTGCGTCGGGTATCAGAATTATTTGGAACTGGTCAGCAAATTCGATGTCCTTGAAACGCTCACTACGCCGCCGCCGCCTCCACCAGTACCCCAGTCGGTTAATTTCATCGCCTCAACCGCAAATGCTTGTTCGCCGACCCAAGTTGACTGCGAGGAATTTACCAATTTGGATGAAGTCGCAAAGGGCGGCGAGGGCCGGTACTACTTTAATTATGTCCGCCAGTGCGTTGAGGATTCTCTGGGGGTCACCTACTATACGCTCGAAGGGAGTGATACGGCAGGCTATCAGGTGCGGACCTGGCGGCTTTTGCAAAGCAATCTTGGCGATCAGCCGTGTACCAACGTTGATATCGGAGCAAAGACGTGCGCTGACGACGCCATCAATACGGTCGCGACGACATGCAGCGCTGCAGATTTGCAGACCAATCTTGATTGCCGTGAGTTCTTTGATCTTTCTGGTAATCCTCACTACGTCCTGCAGAACCGCGTTATTTTCGCGAGTAACGATTGTCAGCCTTACCGTCGTTCCGCAACCGGCACGACCTTCTACGCGTTAAAGAATGAGAGCAGACAATGTGAACCCAAGTTTAACGGCTGTCGCGAGTACCGTGGCAATCAAGGCAATAATCTGCGCGTTATTTTCAGCGATGCATTTGAGACAGGCGGTATCAGGCCGTGGGACAGCAATCTTTCGACCCTTTCATCAGAATCAGTGACCACGGGCGGTCATGCGATCGCGAACGTCAACACGTCAAACGTGGTCCAGAGCACGATGTCGCGGGTAGGCGCTCTCCCGATCGGCATTGGCCGTGAAGCTTACTTCGAATTTTGGATGAAGAACGAGGCGCCGGCAAGGATAACCATAACCTTGACGTCTCCACCCTCGCCGCCGGCTTCGTTCAATCCGCTCGATGTGCCGGTAAAAAGCAACTGGCAGCTCTACCGACTCGGCCCCGTATATGTGAATACTGCAATCACTGCGCAGCCGCTCGTGACTATCGCCGATCCAGCCGGCGGCCCTGTACCCAAGGTGTTTCTCGACAACATCGTCTTGAAAGAATCCGTTTCCAACCTCTATGTCATAAAAAATAGCTGGAAGACTCCTGCATCGTGCGATGAGCCGGTCCCGGGCGCCATGCTCGGCTGTCAGACCTATACCAATGCTACCGGAGCGAGCTATAATCTGCGCTCGTTCGCGCGCCTGTGCAGCGAAGACGTGATTGGCTGCCAGGCGTTTATCGATACGCGCAATTCATCAAACCCGTTCCAGAAAATCTACAATCAGGGTGATCCTTCCCAGGTCACCGTCCTTGCCGACAATCTCACCTATTTGGTCTATAAACAGGAAAATCTTTGTTTTGCCGAGAGTAAGGGCTGTTCAGCGCTTGGAGAGCCGCAGCTCAATGTGGACCTGCCGGAAGAACATCCGCGGTACATATCGGGTTACGCAATCGCTACCTTGACGAATGATCCGGATACGTATGACACCACGCTCTGCACCGACAGCGGTCTGTTCTGCGAGGAATACTCGACCAGCCGCGGAACGAATATATTCTTTAAGAACCCGCGCGGCAGGACGTGCGCGTACAAAGAAAACGTGAACATCGAGGGCGGGCTCTATACTGGTTGGTTCCAAACAAAGAGCCTTGAGGCGGGTACTGTGCCAAAAGGCTGTTCTGATGATGGCGTGCTGCCGTACGATGCGGCAGACTTCAGGCTCATAAAAAACCTTGAAGCAAGCTATGACCGGTGGGTCGGTCAGTGTTCAGCGCCGTATGACCGGTGCACCGAGTTCAAGGACCCGACTGACACGCAAGGCGATAACGCATTGGCGAACGCCGATTTTGGCCAAAGTGAAGCCTCATGGACCGCGATAGCAGGGAACGGTAACATTTTGACGAATACACCGGGCAATGGTCCAACTGAACTTTTTGACACCTACCCTGCACTGCGGTATGCGGCCACAAGGGTTGACCCGGCCGGCAGCACCGCCGTGTCACAGACGTTCACACCCTCCGATCCAGCGGGCATTTATGCCTTTGGTGCTGATGTGAATTTGCGCGGTCTGGTTCAGGCGTCGTCGGTCGGGGTTTCCTGCACATGGGATGCGGTGTCTGAAAAAGATTATTGCTGGAATCCAACCCCGGGCAGTTACGACTACACAAAGACCTGTTTACAGGATGCTGATTGTGGAGGAGCTCCACTTATATGCAAGCGATATTCAGAAGCGTATTGTGATAATCAAAATACAGGCGAACAAACCAGTGTTCCATGCGTGACGGATGCCAACTGTGTCAGCAAGCTCGGTGCTGGTCATGTCTGTAGAATTCAGAGCGATAGCGGGCTGAATACGGGTCGCGATCATACTGCACTCTACCGCGTACAAGGTGATTCGAACACTCGAACTGGTTGGCAAACCATCGCTGGGCTTGCTGATTTAGGCAGTGACGGTAATCGGCAGCAGCTGCTTTCCTGCGATTTTGATATGACGCAAGGCCCGCCTATTTCATCAACGGTGAAACTCGTCGGCCTTTGGGCGTTTGACGAGACCAGTGGCCTTATAGCAAAGGATACTTCGGGATATAACAATGACGCAAGCCTCGTTCCAGCCGCGAGTCCGCCAACTTGGCAAAGCGGTAAAATAAATGGAGCTCTTGAGTTTGTCGACAATGACGATATGGTTACGATACCCCATAATACCATTTACAACTTTGGCACGGGGCCTTTTAGCATGTCGCTATGGGTTAAAACTACCGACACGACGGGTGTCCTTGCATCAAAAGACCCTGATCCGTCCCGCGGCCTCTATTTAATTCTGAACGGGCTGGTTAAGTTCAGCGTCTACGATAGCGGCCAGGGGGGAGAAGATCGTGTTATCAGTACGAAGTCCGTAAACGATGGGCAATTCCACCATATCGTTGGAGTTCGAGATGCCACTCGAATGCTCCTGTACATTGATGGGGTTTTAAATAACAGTACTCCGCGTCAAGGCAATAAGACCGTTAATTATTCTCCTCCCGGTGTGGAATTTCCGATAAAACTCAGCAGCGACGATTCTGATATTAGCACTAGATTTAGCGGTGTTATGGACGAACTAGCGCTCTATCAGGGCGTTCTTTCTGCCACACATATTAAACTCCTGGCTTCAGGCATAAGCAGTGGTTCGGGTGAGATATTATGGCAAAATCCAATCTTTAAACAAGCCAAAGGATACTACTACATTGATGACGATGAGATTGACAACAAGTCGTGCGCCGGACAGGCAGGCAAGCGCGACGGCTGTCTCCTGTTCCTGGATACAAATGATCGGGGCGCCAAGCGTTATAACGCGCCACGCACCTATGAGTTGAGTCGCGCCAATAACGGAGGGTTGGTCGCGCCAGTTGTCTGCGATCCGAGCGATACTACCTGTCTCAACGACAGCAACCGCATCATTAAGGTAACGCGCGATCGGCAATGCACCGAGTGGCTTGCCTGTCGGAGCGCCACTGAAGTCTTTGATCCTTCAACCAATACGTTTAGGCAGCTCTGCGATCAGATTGGCACCTGCAACCAATACGTGAGCGGATCTGACATCTTAAGCTGCGGGAACTGGGTGCAACCATCGCGGCAGCGCCTTGAATACGGCATCTACACCAACCGTAACCTGGATGTGAACGCCGTGGATTACACCGGTTACTCGATGTACAACAGCTACGAGGTCGGAACTCTCGAACTGGTTGACGTCAGCAATAATAAACAGACGCCGCCAGGACCCGATGGACGAAACCCCGACTATCGCCTTGTTCGAGTTATTGATCGGTGCGACAGCACGAATGCCTACGAGCAAGGCTGCGGTCCTGCCGATCCCTTGAACCCGCAGGAACGAATGGGTCGCTGTTTTGCGCCAAACAAGTGCGTGGTGGGCGTTGACGGAAGCCGCTTTTCGCGCGATTCGGATTATATCGTGCGGTTGTCGACGCGCGCATGGGCGGAAAAGGATTCGCCCTTCCCGTATTCGGTGGTTGAGAGCGATACCGGCGAAACGCGAAAAGTAAAGTTCGGGTTCCAGGAGTCCAATATCTGCGACAGCAGAATCGCATCATGTGAAAGCAGGTATTATAAATTCCAATACGGCGCTACCGGAGGCTCCATCACCAGGTATTTTGCCGGCGATCTGCGGCTGGACAGTGGGGCAATTCCGGCGTGCGTGTGCCAGGGAGGCAAGCAGGACGGGCAAGAATGTTTGACTTCTGATCTGGACAACGATAGGAAGCTTTCGTCAGACGAACGCTGCCCTGATAACGGCGCACCGCTCTATTTGCGGCGAGCAGAGAGCTTCATCAATTTGCCCGGTTACTGCCTTGAGGGAGATAACCGCGCCAACATCAACGGATCGCAGGATGAGCGCGCGTGCCTGACTTGGCTTCCGGTAGAAAACGCACCGACCGGTTTTGATTTCTACAATCAGAATCGCGAGGCAGGGTATTCATACAAGATTCCCGCCTACTATTGCCTGGAGGTCGGATTGTATGAATTGCGCTACACGCATTTGCTCGATTGTCGCTGCAGTACCAAGAATGCCCCGAATCCCGGCGACAGCGATTACGTGGTGTATCGCGGCGGCAGGTGCGGCGATTGCCAAGGCGGTTTTCACAAAAAGTACAAATATTATGAAGCGCCGAAAGGCGAGGGACAGACATGCTCTTCTAATTTTTTTGGTATTACCGTATGCAGACCAAACGCGGGCCCCGACGGTTTGTATCCCTACGATGGCGATACGTACGTATGTCCGGATTGCGACGAGGCGTACCAAGAGACCCGGCCAGATGCTTCCTGTCAGGTAATTGCGCAGGCTGTGGATGAGCGCGGCGAGAACGCGGCAAAGACGAATTTGTTCTGGCCCGGGTATCCGCTGGGCACGGGTCGCGGCTACTTTGTTGGCGGCGCCGGTTCATCCGTCAACGTATTCTCGCCGGGCAGCCAGGGGTATGGCTTGAAGCAGGATGAAACGCCCTTTGGTTCAGCGGTGCCGTCAGGACTCGGCGTCATTACCGAAAAATTGGAAATCAGGGACCCCCGTGTCGTGCCTCGCGCCGGCAGTCCCTACGCATGCAGCAGCAACGCGCAATCCTGTTCGCTCTTTGATCAAAGCTCGGGCACAGACGCTGCGGTCACCGGCTGGAAAAATCCTCCGTACAAGGGCGGCGAGACCTATGTTGACGGGGTCAAGCGCCTGAAAGAAATTTACAAAAAAATCTTTAACCTCTACCAGTGGGGCAGGGGCGATGCCTGTACTGATTTCGTCTGCGGCAGGACAGATGATCCGGGGCCGGCTAACGAAGGCGGAACCCAATTCAGCAGCTATTTCGGCGGGCAAATCTGCGACCCGGGCGATTTCAATTCGTGCAATTCGATTGTTGACATCACGGCATGCACGCCCATTGATCATAAGTGCGTGAATTCGGTCTTCAACAGCAATGATCCGGCCAGTCCGCTGTATTCGGTGTGCGCGAGCTGCGACCCGGCGTTTCATTCCGAGCAGAGAACAACGAAGAAGTGCGAAAGCAATAAGACATTTTCTGATATCAATGGCAATGGCAGTCCTCTTGACGAGTGCGCAAGTACTGATCTTGACGACAATGTCGCCGGTAATCAGTTTTGTTCGGGTTATAAGAATGCTGACGGAAGCTCGTATGGTTGCGCGCTTGACCCCTCCGATGCAACCAAGGCGCGCTGCTACAGCACTAATTATGCGGGCAATGACTGCAAGATTCCTGCCAACCCTGATGGCTCGCTCGTTGCAAGCAATCTCGTGTGCCAGTTGAACCAGGCAACTAACCAGTCCACCTGTCGTTATGCAGGAGCTGATACTTTCGTGCCCTGCACCTCGAACGCGGACTGTGCGGCAAATGACGATGGCAACGAAGAAACAGCAGCAGGCGCATTGAGCGAGATCAACAAGACAGCATACTGCGCAGACAATGTTATTGAGGGACCCTATGATTACGGCACCGGTCAGTTCTGTGTGGGACAACCCTTCACCACCGGCGACGGGTACGTCTTTGATTCACCACCGGTGCACTGTGAACCCGGCGTTAAGTACACGAATGCGCTCGGGTACCAACTTTCCGGCAGCGACATTTGCACTAATCTTGGTCAATGCCTGCCTTCGTATCGGGTGAAGTATGCGCAGCCGCCCTTAAATACCGGCAAATTCATGTGCACGCGCGAACCCGAGGGGTACTTGCCGATTTGCATCAAGACGCCGACGAATGACTGCGCGGGAATCCCTGACGATCGGGTTATTGATTCTGCGAGCGTCCCGGCAGGCTTGTTGCCTCTCGATGAAACACGGCAAGAAGAACCAACGTTCTCCCCGTACCTTATTGCCGCTGTGTGTGATAACACCGGAATCAACTGCAAACAACTCAAGCCAATCGACCAGTTCCGAGTCCCGACCGATAATGGTTTCTCGGTCAATAATATCTTGGGTACCGATCCGAATCCCGCAAAAAACACGGTGGTCGGCTTCCAGAACCTGCAAGTGTCCCTGCGATTCTATATGGCTGCTGACAAGAACCACATGCCGATTCGGTATGTGGAACTTGAGTGGGGCGACGGTTTGAAGCAGTCGCGTGTCGGATACTACAAGAATCATCTTGAACAGTGCGGCGACCCAACCTTGACCGGGCCCAAGACCGCTTCGCAGTCCCAGCTGGAGTATGCGGCAGCTGAACAGGCGTGCCGCGCTTCAACAAAGAATTACCTGCACGTGTACGCATATGACGTGAATTACGCATGCCGTACCTGTAGCAATGATGCGAGTCGAGAATGCGGGCGTAATGAAGACTGCGGTTCGGGCAATACCTGCAGCGGGCCGCCGAAGCTAGGATCAGAAACAGCCGCCTGCTACCGTCCGTGGGTGATGCTGCAGGACAACTGGGGCTGGTGTACGAATAACGAATATGGAGAAACCGGCCTGGGTTGCAAAGATTCGGGAAACAAGGCCTACGTAAAATTCCCCGGCTTAATCAAAGTATACAAGGATCCAAAACCATAGCATGGTCTCCAGAATAAAAGAATCAAGTAGGGCGCGACTTTTCATATTCGGCATTTTCGGCGCTGCGGTCATTCTCGTGGCACTTTTTCCACTGCCGGCACTGGCAGTCGGGGAGGAGCTTGATCGATTCATACAGGCAATCATCTATTACCTCATGAGGCCTATCGCCGTATTGCTCAACTACTTGATTTATTTGCTTATCCAGGTTGCCCAATACAATGACTTTGCAAACGCCGAGATTGTTGAGACCGGATGGAAAGTGCTGCGTGATCTTTCCAATATGTTCTTTGTTTCAATCCTTCTTATCATTGCGATCGGGACCATAACAAAATGGACGGTGATTAATCACCGTCAGAATTTGCGCCGTCTGATTCTGATGGCAATACTTATTAATTTCAGCAAGACCATCACCATATTTTTTATAGACATCTCGCAAGTTATTACACTGACCTTCATTGTGGCGGTGCGCGACATTCTGCAGGCAGGCATTTTAACCGCGCTGGGTTTGGATCAAATTTTTAATCCGGTGACGCAGGCATTCGTCAACAAAAATCCCCAGATAGGAACCTTTTCGTTCATCGTGGCGCTTATCATGGTGGTCATCGCCTGTCTTGTCGTTGCGGTTATTTTGATTGTCTTCGTGGTTCGCATTATCGCGCTCTGGCTCCTTATTGTTTTTTCGCCGTTGGCATACTTGGCAAGTACCTTGCCGCAGACCAAGAAGTGGTATGACACGTGGTGGTCATCCTTTGGCACTTATTTGACCGTGGCTCCGGTGCTGTCATTTATGCTCTGGCTTGTCTTTGCTATGGTCGCTGGAACGTCCGCCGGAGCAGGCGTTGCAGGTCAGATACCAGGTGCCGTAGAGGAGCCGGTTGATATTGAAGGAGTAAAATCAACCACCATTATCAGTTATCTTATCAGTGCGGGTCTTTTGATTTATTCAATACGGCTTGCCCAGCAAATGGGCGGTGTAGGCGGCGCGCTTGCAGCGCAATTTGCAGGCAAGGTGCAGGGCTATGCCAAGAAAGTCGGTAGCACAGTCGGTAACTATGTTGCCTGGGGCAAGAGCGGCCAGGGAGGAGTCTTGGGAAGGTTGAAGGAACGTGGATTGCAAGTAGCCGAGGCCACCGGCAAAGGGATAGCCAAGGCTCCCCCGCTGGTAGGCATGCTTGGTGCGGGCAAATTAGGTGGGGTCATTGAACGTACCGCTGCGATTGCACGCGAGAGGCAAATGCGGACGCGCAAGAAAGCCGAAGCAGACATACTGCT
>CAZQTS010000004.1:0-13292 GCA_964596475.1 uncultured Gammaproteobacteria bacterium | reverse complement strand
GACATGGCAGCCGTATTTCCGTATATTGCATCGGATGCCATGTCTCACCACAGCACCGCTGGACAGATGGAATCTCAATACGAGAAACTAGGTCCTGATGAACGCAGGGAGTTTCGGAAGGGCATGGTTGAGGTGTGGAAGCAAGCAACACACGAGATGACGGAAATGGAGAGAGTCCACGGCCGCGACAGCCAACAGTTTCGTAATGCAGAAAGCAGGAGAAACCGTGTGAGGAATGCGTTTGTCAATATGGATTCCCAGGAAGCAATTAACGAAGGCGTGGTTGTGAACCTTAATGAAGCGGCGGATAGAATGAAGGAAGGCGCCCATAACGACCTCCGTTTGGACTGGCTGAAAGCAAACGGGCAGCAGATACTGAATTTATCCGGACAGAATTTACGGCGCCTTATGATTTCCCAAAATTTTGACTCCACGAAAAAGGAGGTCATATTGGATTCCATTGAAGCGGCTGCAAAGGACGAGAAGAAAAGGGGTCTTACGAAAAAGGATAGAGAAGCTCAAGGTATAAGACTTAAAAATGCAATGCGTTTCGGGCAGGAAGTAATGCGTGATATTTGGAGAGATTATGCGCGGCGGAAGGGCATACCTGATGATGATGAAGATGAGGACGGTGATGGCGGAGGCGGACAGCCCGGTGGCCAGCCAAGTGGTCGCGGAGCGCAGCCTGCTGGCGGCGGTGAACCCGGTGGTCAAGCGGATGCCGGCACAGGAGGTCCTGCAGGTGGCGGTGCAGGCATCCCGTAAGGACGAAGAACAGGTCGAAGTCGATCGCCCTGGGGTTACTAGTAAGCCGTCCGGTAGAGGTCATTCTTAACATCGTGTAAAAAAAGAGGAGGCATGGCGGTTGGAGCAATACTATCATTACCAGCTTCTGTCCGCATGGCATTGATTGCGGATTCGGTCCTGCAGGCAAATGGAGCGATTCGGCGAGATTTTTTGTTAACCGACGAGCAGTTCGATTATCTTCTTTTTGGTATTCTCGACGTCATTGTGCGAAAGTTGGTGGTACTTGATTTTCCGAATCATCTTGCCCGGATACCAGGCAGCCAGTCAATAGACATTCGGGCGCTCGCCCTGCGCGTTGCAGTCGATCGGCTTTGGCCGTTGCAGGAGTATCTTGGCAGCGTGGATATTTTAATCAGTCGTCTGGGCGGGCGCATTCCGCCTGCCCAGCCGTTGCCGAAGCTTGCGGAAGAAGAAGAGCCTCGTCAGCGGGACACATGGACAGCTGGTTCGGCAAAAGAAGTCTTGCAGCGATATAAAAATTACAGCGAGCTCTACATGACGCAGAAACCGATTCGCGATGCTGATGGTCGGCTGAAAGTGCCAAGCGTCGGAAATTGGCTTGCGGACTACTTGCACACCATGGGTGTCGAAGGCGCAAGCACCCTGAAACGCAGCCAGTATATCGCGCGGAGCAGTAACGCGCAGAATCTCAATGACGCCGAAAAGCGCAATCTGCTTAATTTTCTCGTGTCATACGAAAGCGGTATCGTCATGTATTGGCGTATTGCCGAGGAGCAGTTCCTGCTGATTGAGCCGGAACCGCCAAGGGCATTACCGGGAGGCGCGCAGGCGCCCACGACAGAACAAATGTCCGATCTGCTTTCCTACTTCACCACCATCCAATCGAATCATGAGAGATTATTTGAAGAAAAGAAGGAGGGCCTGAAGCTTGAGATCGGTGATAATCCTCGAAAGCTTGCAGACATTGCGTGGGATGCGCTGGGCATGCAGGATGCTGATCGCTTACTCTCGTCTTTTTATTTGTTGATCGAACACCACGCGCTTGCGGATGTTCTTAAAACCGATCAGCGGTATCGCGGAATTGTCGCGCGCTATATCGGTGTCCGGTACGGTACCGAGGCCAAGACTTTTTGGAATGGCGATCTTTCCAACGCGGTGATGATGGCTTTGCTCTGGAAGATAATGCTTATTGATAAACTCGAGCTCGACGAGGGGCGGGCTGCGATCGTCTCACATATGTTGACTCAAAAAATGGGAGTGCGCGCAAGTCCCATGTACCTTGATTTAAAATCAGGAAAATTTTTATTCAGAGAAATCGCATACAAAGACAGGAGCTTTAGCTTCGTATAATTTCTTAGAATTTAGAAGTTGGAATTTAGAATATAGAATTTAGAATTTGGGATCATTATTCATAATTCAAAATTCCAGATTCCATATTCTAGATTCTATTTCGTCATGCGCGCTCCACATATTCTCCGGTGTCTGTATTAATGCGAACCTGATCTCCGGTTTTTATAAAGAGCGGTACGCGGAGCTCGAATCCTGTCTCAAGGGTTACGGTCTTTGTTGCCGCACCAGAAGTGTCTCCCCTCACACCGGGCGGAGCGCTTGCTACCGTTAGTACAATTTTTTTTGGAAGCTCAATGTTGATCGGTCTGCCGTTGTAGAGAAGGACGTCGAGTGATTGACCCTCTTTGAGATAATTATTCTTCTCGCCGATTGCTTCACCGTTGAGCTCATACTGTTCGAAGTTCTCTGCATCCATAAAGTAAAAAATCTCATCGCTTCGGTAGAGCACGTTCGCTTTGCGTCGGGCAAGATCGGCTTCTTCAATGCGGTCACCCCCAGAAAAGGTCTTTTCGAGTGTTGCGCCGGTGACCAGATTTTTTAATTTTGTGCGCATGGTCGCCCCGCTGCGCGCCATTTTTATATGTTGCGTGAAAATGACCGTATACGGCTGATTGTTCAGCGAGATAAAGATCCCGAGTTTCAAATCGTTCATGGTCAACATAGAGATTTTGCTACACTAGGGGATCCTTCGACTCGTCGTCCCACGGTGTGGGACTCCTCGCTCAGGATGACCCAGCACCACTTTGCAGCGCAAAGTGGTGCTGGGTCATTTAGGCACGTATGGCAGGAGCGCCATGTACCGCGCGCGTTTGATTGCTTGCGCGACCTTCCGCTGATGCTTGGCGCACAGTCCCGATCGCCTTCGTGGAGCTATCTTTGCATACGATGAGGTGAATCGTATAATCGTCTGAAAATTCTTGTAGTCGATTTGCCTAATCGAATTGACGCAAAAATCGCATGCTTTCACTCCTGGTTTGGTGGCTGTAGTTGCCATAGAAATTAAAACGGAATATCCTCAATGCTAATTTCTTCTTCATCGGATGACTTTGCTTGTGGGGGGGACGCCTCTTGCAGATCGGTCTTTGGCGCGCTTACTCTCGCGCCTGCTCTGTCCAGCATAATCAAATTATCGGCGATGATCTCGGTGCGATAGCGTTTGATTGCGTTTTGATCGTCCCAACTTCGTGTGGAGAGCCTTCCTTCGACATATACTTTGCTGCCCTTGTGCACGTACTGGCCGATCGTTTCGCCGAGCTTCCGCCACGCAACGACATTGTGATACTCCGGTTTGCTTTGTCTCTTCCCTTCCTTATCTTTCCAAACAAGGTTTGTTGCAACGGAAAAACTCGCGACGGTTTGGCCGCTCGGTGTTGTTCGGATTTCGGGATCACGGACAACGTTGCCGATGATCATGACTTTGTTGAGATCCATTGTTAGTTTACTAATCTCGCTTCTTAATATTACCGCATCATATCATCACCGAGGATCTCATCGAGTTTTTTGTCGAGTTCCTCCAAGCTGATTTTGTCCTTTTTCACAGCGCTCTGGCTGACGCGCGCGCGTCGTACGTCGGTTTCGGCAGGAGCTGCCGCTTTGGCACGCGAAAGCTCATGCGCTCGACGCTGCGCTTCCAAAGCAAGAATTTCTCGTGCGGAAATCGGGTGTCTGGTGACGATGAGGAAGCGTACAATATCTTTGCCCAATCGTAGCTTTTTCTGCAGTTGGGCGAGCTGTCCTGCCTCAAGCTCGAATTCGCTTAAGATATAATATCCAAACTTCTCGCGTCCAATGGGATAGGCGAGTTTTTTACGCGCCCACAGTTCGTGTTTCTTAATCCGTCCCCCTAATTGACTTATCCAATCAGAAACTTCAGCTTGCATTGTCTCAAGCTGCGCTTCAGAGACGTGTGAAGTCACTAAGTATAGTAATTCGTAATGTTTCATGACACCTTACCATGTAAGGATCCGCGCTCAAAGCTTGGCTGCGCCAGGCGAGGATATGGTTGACCCAGCACCACTTTTGCTCCGGATACTGACGTTAGTCCGTTAGGTAAACCGGCCTCTGATTCAATACCACTCCTGGATCATCAGGCACAAAAGTGGTGCTGGGTTGATACATGAAATCGCCGACTCAAACTTTTTTCAAGCGAAATGTATCGTGAGCAACTCTAGCATGGTCGAATCGTTGTGTCAACTCATCGATACTGATATACTAAAATCATGGACACGTATCTTTTTGTGTTAGGGAGGAATGCCGAGCTCTCTATGGAAGAGCTCTTGATTGTTCTCGAACCTCTCGGGCACATTGTCGAAGTAAATCCGCACGCGGTTATATTTAGAGGTGCGATTGACAGTGTGGAGTTATTGTCTCGGTTGGGCGGCACCGTCAAAATTGGGAAGGTAGTGCACGAGATTAATCAGGTGAATGATTTGACGCAGGATCTCTGGCTTCATACGCTTCGGCCTGAACTGACAACAAACCGCGGACGTTTCACCTTCGGCGCAAGTTACTACGGTCATGACAACAAGGCGAGAGAACATATTCGAGCGGTCGGTCTTTTGTTAAAAAAACATCTGCGCGCCATGCCTTTGTCAGTTCGCTTTGTGAGCAATGCGGAAGGGATGCTGTCTTCGGTTGCGGTCCGTAAGAATCATCTGCTCGGTCGCGAGCTCCTGCTGGTTGAGGGAAAGAAATTATATGTAGCCCTGACGCAGACCGTGCAGGATTTTGACCTGTACAGTCGAAGAGACTATGGGAGGCCGTTTCGGAATCCGGCGCGGGGAATGCTTCCGCCGAAACTCGCACAGATTATGCTGAACCTTGCGCAGGTGTCAAAAACAGACAAATTGCTTGATCCTTTTTGCGGGGGCGGCACCATAGTGCAGGAGGCGCTCTTATTCGGTATCACGCATGTATGGGGCAGCGACAAAGATCCGCGGGCCATTGCCGAAGCGAAGAATAATTTGGAGTGGCTTAGGAAGACCTTCGACGTGCCGCAGGCAGCGCTTGCGGTTCGTGACATTTATGAGCTTGAGAAGGGGTATGAAGCGGGCTTCTTTGACGTGATTGTCACTGAACCCTATCTGGGACCGGCAAAGCTTTTGAGCCGACCAAGGCTCACTCGTGCGGAGCTTGGAAGCGTGATCAATGAGCTTACACAGCTCTACGCCGCGTTTTTTCGAGAGATAAGGACAATTACTTCGCCGCAGGCGCGCCTCGTCGTCATCCTGCCGATATTCAAATTTTTTGGTGAAGATCACTACGTGGGCTCCCTCGATGTGTTTGAGCGACTCGGTTGGCGACTGGTACGCCCACGCGTTCCCGATGCATACCCGCAGGCGCGCCTTTCGGCACGCGGACAGCACATCTACAGTCGCGAAGATCAGATTGTTGCTCGTGAAATCACGGTGTGGCAAAAAGCGGGGCAGACTTGAATTTCCAACGCAGAAACCGCGTTGTTGTTTCATCTAAACTGTGGTATAATTCAAAACAAATCTGCCGCCCTATTTCTCTGTTGTTAGCAAAAAAATTGCTCGGGAGTGTGAACGGGATAAAAACGAAATAAAAACCAAGTGCCATGCCATCGCCGCAATTGCCAGAGGGGATTATCGTAAAAGATTACGATGATCGTTTTAAGGTTCTCCACGAAGGCGAGCTTAAGGAGCTTGACGAGTTTTTGACCAGCGCTGAAACGGCGCCTCCGGCGCCACCCGCAAAATCTATAAAGGAATTAGGTTTCCCTAAATTTACGGATCTTGCGCCTGTACCCGCAGATTCTCATTTTAAGGAGCCGGAGAAGGCGGCAACGTTTGGCGAGAAATCAGAGCTTCATTTTCACCCCGAAGACCAAGATGAAATTCGACGAGAGCTCGAAAAGTTGAACGAGCTTTTTCGCCTCTCTCCGCAGAAAAGATACAGCATCGTAAAGATTGCCGACAAATTGGCCGAAAAACACGGCTTAAAGCTCTCAAGCAGCGAGGCAAAGACGTTTGCTAAAACCCTCCTCTCGTATTTTCGTCAAATGAGAAGCCTCATTGAGACGCGTGCTATTTTGGTTGGAAGCAAGAGTGAGGGCACTATGGGTTTGAATGCTGAAACGTGCGATCATCTGCTCGCGGTCGCACGACAACTGAAGCACAAAATCGAGGAAGCAGACGGTATTGTGCTTGAGGAGGACGCTCCCCAAGAGGCTGGGCCGACCAAACCTTCAGACACGATGCAACCCGTGAGGGAAAGCATGCCAGTCCAAGAGCCGGCAATGGCACGGTCGGTTTCGGCAACCGCATCTTACGTGCGCACAAGACCCAGCATTTCTCGGATCACGACAGGTTCTGACGACGCACCAAAACCTCCTCCGAAAGCTGTGGAAGCTGAGCTGCAAGCTGCGGCGCCGATAGAGGCTACTGTGACCGGAACCAGACCTCCTGCAGTGAGATCAGCACACCCCTCCACAGCAAGGATCCCCATCGTCGAGATTAAGCGGCCGCACACGCGAGGCTTAGGGCATCCCATGGGGCGCGTTGAGGAGTTACTGACCATGGATTTAGCAACCTGGCGATTGCTTGATCCAGATCCTCGCATCCGCGCAGGAAAGATTTTGGGGAAAATTCAGAGTCTCGAGCATGAATCGTTTACGCGTAAGAGCCAGGGCATTGAGGCGTGGCGGACGAGCGATGTGTATCAGCACTATTTGGCGCTCGGTCAAATGAGTCTTGAGAAGAAAAAGGATGTCTCCGAGATTATTCACGACGTGGAAGCAGGCGGTCAGCAAACACTTACCCTCGACGAGTTCGAGGCTGTTTCCGACCTCAACCGTATGCTGCGATTTTGAGCCATGCAGAAATTCATCGTCCCGCAATTCATTGATGTTGAGAATAAGATCCTGGGACCGATTACGGTCCGGCAATTTGCGACTGTCACAGTGGGCGGTGTTCTGATTTTCGCAGCCTACAAGCTCGCGGATTTCTCACTTTTTCTCGTGCTCACCGCCATCATCATTGTTGTCACGGCCGTTATCGCATTCATTAAGTTCAACGGACTCCCCTTTCATATTTTTCTCCTCAATGTTGTCGGCACATACAAGAAACCCATGCTGCGCGTCTGGATGAAAGAGGAGATAAAGCCTATGAAACCGAAGAAAGAGAAGAAGCATAAGGGTGAAGAGAAATATTTTGTTCCGAGAAAAAGCCTCTCCTCCGCAAAGCTGTCAGAGCTGGCCCTGATCATTGATACAGGGGGCATTTATAAGGGCGAGGAGGAAGCGAACCGCATTAACCGCTCACTCTATGAGAAGCAAGAAGTTACAAGGCAATAAGCCGAAGATTTCGACGCAGCAATATCTTGATATCGCCGAAATCAGGGATGACATGGTGATGCTTAGGGACGGCACGGTGCGCGCAGTTCTCATCGTGTCGTCGGTAAACTTCGACCTCAAATCGGAGGAAGAGCAGAACGCCATGGTTATCGCCTATGTCAATTTTTTGAATTCACTACAATTCCCCCTGCAGATTGTAATCCAGTCGCGGCCGCTCAATATTGAAGATTATCTTCGTCGATTGGCCGTCACCGAGCGAGAGCACAGCAACGAGCTCCTGCGCATGCAGACCGCCGACTACCGAAACTTCGTTACCGATTTGGTGCATCTGGAAAAGATTATGAGCAAAAAGTTTTTCATCGTCGTGCCGTACGCGCCGGGACAGGACAATAAGCTCAAATTCACCGATCGGCTCATGGGCCTTTTTTCCACAGCGAAAGCGGTTACCTTAACCCGCGAGCGTTTTGAAAATTACGCCCGTGAGCTTAATAAACGAACTCTCTTCATCTATTCGGGTATCACGAGCATGGGTCTGCAAGCGCGCCGGCTCAACACGCAGGCGCTCATTGAGCTTTACTACAATAGCTATAATCCATCCCTTTCGCAGAGCGAACCGTTGCCGGATGTAAATAAATTATCCGTTGACAATGTTTAAGCCCAAGGAAGCAAAAGTTACCAAAACGGCAGAAGAGCAGCCGATGCTCTCATTCGAGGAGCAGAAGCTCCTTGAGAGCGAGAAGCTTGAGTCGGAGAGCGAACTATTGCTCGCTGAAAAGGCGTTCCGCGAGGGCATTGTTTCAATAACCGACATTATCGCGCCGGCCGCCTTTAAGGTTGATTCGAGTTTCGTCCGCCTGGGCGATCTGTACGTTCGCACGCTCTTTGTGGTGACCTATCCCCGGTACATCACCGTCGGGTGGTTCGCGCCGATTATCAATTTCAGTCTAGCCCTTGACGTGGCCATGTTTTTCTATCCGGTGGACAGCGCTGTGGTACTCAAGAAATTAAAGTATAAGGTCGGCGCCATTGAAGCGCAGATTTCGGCGGATGCCGAAAAAGGCGCGCCCCGCGATCCAGTCCAGGAAACCGCGTTGCGCGACATCGAGTCGCTGCGAGACAGCTTGAGTCAAGGCACGGAAAAATTTTTCAAGTTCGCGCTGTATATCACCATCTACACGAAGAACAAAGAAGAGCTGGAATTCAATTCAGATAAAATCGAGAGTACCCTCGGCGCCTACCTGGTGATGTCGCGCCGAGCCCTATGGCAAGCGGAGCAGGGTTTCAATTCGACCCTGCCGACCGGTAACGACGAGATCGCCGTTGCGAACAACATGTCAAGCTCACCGGCTGCGGCGTCGTTTCCCTTCATTTCGTCCGAACTCACGTCTGATAACGGCATTATGTACGGCATCAACCGGCATAATAATAGTTTGATTATTTTTGATCGTTTCAGTCTGCAAAATGCCAACTCGGTCGTCTTTGCCACTTCGGGCGCAGGCAAGAGCTATGCCATCAAACTCGAGGTATTGCGCAGCATGATGCTGAATACCGACGTCATCGTCATTGATCCGGAGAAGGAATACCTCCATTTGTCTGATGCTGTCGGCGGCACGTATATCAATCTTTCTCTTAATTCGGACAGCAAATTGAATCCGTTCGATCTGCCGATCATGGGCGACAGCAAGCCCGAGGACGTGCTGCGAAGCGCCGTCATTACACTCAAGGGTTTGGTGCGGCTCATGGTCGGTGATCTGACCCACGACGAAGATTCTATCGTTGATCGCGCCTTACTCGAAACCTACGCGAAAAGAGACATTAGCTCGACCAGCGACTGGTCCAAAGCCGAGATGCCGCTCATGTCCGATTTCGAACAGATACTTGCTGGTATGATCGGCGGCGAAGATTTGTCCCTGCGCGTTAAGAAATACACGCAAGGCACCTTTTCCGGGCTCTTCAACAGCCGCACCAACGTCAACATTGACAATCAGCTGGTGGTGTTTTCCGTCAGGGACCTGGAGGATGAGTTGCGGCCCATCGCCATTTATACGATCGTGAACTATCTTTGGAATGTGGTCCGGTCAAAAGTCAAAAAACGCATTCTGGTCATTGACGAGGCGTGGTGGCTCATGCAGCATGAGGATTCTGCAAAATTCGTGTACGCGCTGGTGAAGCGCTGTCGGAAATACTATTTGGGAGTGACGACGATTACGCAAGATGTGAATGACTTCCTCCGCTCGCCCTACGGACAGGCGGTTGTCACGAATTCATCAATGCAAATTTTACTCCGCCAATCACCAGCTTCAATTGCGCTCGTGCAAAAGACCTTTATTTTGACCGAGGGTGAAAAATATCTGCTGCTCGAAGGCGGCGTTGGCGAAGGGATATTTTTTGCTGGCAGCAAGCACGCCGCCATCAAAGTGCTGGCATCGTACACGGAGGATCAGATTATCACGTCTGACCCAAAGCAGCTGCTACAGTTGGAAGAAGCAAAGAAGGAGTTTAAGCAGGCTATGCAACTTAAGGAGTCGGACGGAACTGTAGCCGAAGCCGTACCCTAATGGAGGAGAAACCATACAATAAAAAAAGATTATTTGCGCTCGTCGTTCTGATTTTGCTGCTCCTTCTTGTCATATTTCTTATCTGGTGGTGGTTGCGCCCGCCGGCAGTCCCGAGAACAAGCCAGACCAACACCCCACCGCCGAGCGACACGGTCGTCCTGCCCCCGCAGAGGCAAGTATTACCGCCGCTTGCAACGCCGCGTGACACCATCACCGCTGGCGAAGCTGAAGTGATGAATCTGGCGCGCAATTTCACCGAGCGATACGGCAGCTGGTCTACTGACAGTAGGTACCAGAATTTATACGATTTGTTCCCAAGCGTGACCCAGCGCCTGCGGCGTGAGTTTGAGCGCACCGTCGCTTCTGCTGCAGCACAACCGTCGTATCGCGGCGTCGAGACAAAAGTCGTCCACATTTCCATACAGCATTTGCGGGAGGGGAGTGCCGACGTGGTAGTCACTGCCCAGAGCACCGAAACGGGCGCGGACCTGCAAAAATCAGTCACCTACCGGCAATTAGCGCTTTCGATGGTAAAGCAGGGCACCTATTGGTACGTCGACAGCGCCCAGTGGCAATAGCATGGCAGCAGACACCACATTTGAAGGCGGTTTTGAAGCGGCCGAACCGAAGCCTGCCACCCGTCCCACAGAACGTGACGCTGTTTCCGCCGATATCGAAGAGCAGGCGCGCGCACGCGAGCTTCGTATAAGTCAACTTCAGGAGCGTCGCGCCCAGCAGGCCGGCATACGGGCCCCAGCGCAAGCCGAGCAATTACTCACGCAGGCACGGCAGGTCGCAGAGCTCATCAAGAAAGCTCGCAATGTCAGAACTATGCTCACCCTGCTCGGCGCCGCCGCGGCTCTCACCATCGCCGGTCTTATTTGGACCTTCATTCAGTGGAATACGCAACTGATTTGGACTGTTTTTGCTCTTCCCGGACATCAATTCATCGGTTTGGATTGGTGGATGGTGCCTGTGGTGCTGTTTCTTGATTTTATTGTCGTCATCGCCCTCATAGCCTTACTGGTTATTGCCTATGCGATTTCAAACCCGGTTACTGCTTTCTGTACTTTTATCAAAACAACACTGGGTGACCACTGGTATACCACACTCGTTGAAATTGCATGCAAACCCTTCGTTGACTAAACGCGCGCGTAACAGCTTCTGATGAACATAAAAAGAATACTCCTTATTGTCAGCTTCGTACTTTCTGTCATTGTCTTCGGTTGGCTTCTGTATATCGTCTTTTTCAAGACTCCGAAGCCCACACCTCCTCTCGGTGTCGGCAATCTGAATGTGAGCCTCCCCAGACCGGTGAACGGCAATATCAGCGTCATAGGGAACCGCAATCAGCAGCCTCGTCTCCCCGCATTTGGCAATGCGATTGATCTTACGGCGCCGACTGACATTGCGCGCGGAGGCCTTACGAAGGTAACGGATTACGGCGATGCGGGCGTCCAGGATTTCGTCTCCGGCCCGTCCGGTGTGCTCTTCTACGATAAGAGAGCATCGCAGTTCTATAAGCTGGAAGGCTCAAAGATTGTCACGCTCTCGGATCAGAAGTTTTATAATGTCGACAAAGTAACGTGGTCCAGAGGGCTCGACAAAGCAGTGCTCGAATATCCTGATGGATCGAATGCCATTTATGATTTCAAAAATAATAAACAGGTAACCTTGCCAAAGGAGTTGACCGATTTTTCTTTTGACGCGACCGGCAGCTTAATTGCCGGCAAATGGTTTGGCGAAACAAATGACGAAAACTGGCTCATGGTCGGCAACGCGGACGGCTCCGGCTTTCGTCTCATTGAACCCTTAGGAGATCGCGGCCATAATGTCCAAGTTGACCTTTCTCCCAACAACCAAGTGGTCGCACTCGTGCGTAAACCCGCCGACGCGGATTTGCAAACCATCACGCCGATAGGGCTGCGGGGCGAGAATTTTTCGGCCTTTAACGTGCCGGGATTAAAATTTGAAAGCAAGTGGTCGCCCACCGGCAATGCTCTTTTATATAATGTAGCAACTGCCAAAGACGATTATAATCCAAGCCTGTGGATCACCACCGGAACAACGGAAACCTTAGGTAATAGTCATTTGGACCTGAAACTCAATACGTGGGCGTCAAAGTGCAGTTTTGATTCATCCGGCAATTCGATCTATTGCGCAGAGCCAACCTCGCTACCGCGCGGCGCCGGCCTGTACCCGGAGCTTGCGCAGGGCGTTGCTGACGCATTTTATCGGATTGACTTGCGGAGCGGTCAGAAAATTCCGCTCGCCCTGCCCGTGGGAAACCAGATCGCCTACAGCGCAGCGTCCGTCTTTCTGTCAACCGACGAGTCGCAGCTCTACTTTGTAGAAGCGACGACCGGCAGACTCCATTCTATCCGGCTGAAATGAGAAAAATGCTTCTCGTCGCGTTCGTTATTTTAGTCATAGGCTCCCTCTCTGCCTTTGCGTATTTTATTGTCTCGTTTGACAAGATTTCCCGCGAGTATTCGAACCGCAATCAGTCAAGCAAGGCCTTTCAACCTCTCATGACGAACACCAGCAGAGAGGCAGGTGCTATATCGGTTCGCACGACTGACCCGTTTAAAGGGCGGAGGGACGCGCCTGTGACTATTATTATGGTCAGTTCATTCGGATGCCCTTCATGCAAACAAGCGGCGGTCGTTCTGGATCAAGTGCTGGCTCTGTATCCTGATGCAGTACGTATCGTCTGGAAAGACTTGCCTGAATCGCTGGGCGAAAGCTACCGAGCAGCCGTTGCGGCGCGGTGCGCGCAGCAGCAAGGAAGGTTTTGGATCTACCATGACCGGCTTTTTTCCAGGCAGGAAATTTTATCGAATCAAGCATTGTATACGCTTTGGGCGAGGGAGCTTGGTTTGCAAGAGAAAGTGTTTAAGAAATGCTTTGATACGTTTGAGACAAAAGAGCTTGTTGACGCAAACATCAATGATGCGCTCACTGCGAATGTTCCGGCGGTTCCCTATTTCCAGATTAATAATGAGGGCGCCGTTGGTTTGCAATCACTGGCTTTTTTTCAGGGGGTAGTGGATGCAGCCTTGCAGTCGGCACCATCTACAAGCCCCTAGCGCTATGGTATGATTCTTTTATGAACCTGCTTTCGGCCACCAGTCTTGCCCATTATTATGTCCGCCCGAAAACCCCGTCCCCTCGAGGGGACGGGGATGAAGGGCGAAATATCGCTGAATCGGCGGAGCCGACTCTTCTCATAAAGAACCCGCCCCGATACCACGCCCTTCAGGGCGGGGTCGGGTTCATTTACAGGTAGAACCCTAATGCGT
>CAZQTS010000003.1:28666-38475 GCA_964596475.1 uncultured Gammaproteobacteria bacterium | reverse complement strand
TGGGGAGCATTAATGAGCCCACAGTGCTTATATTTATAGGGGCGTCCTGTTTGAGAATTCACCGCTCCGCAAAAGCACGGATCATTGCGGCCGATTTTCACGCCCTGCGCGTTTTTTGGTTTTGATTTCACCGCTTGTGCATTCGATTGTTCATTTCCCGAGAATGCTTGCACGGTTGCTTTTTGCTCCTGCATGACGCGAGGAGTTTGCTCGTTGCTCACCGGTGTCGGAGTCCCGACTCCTATATTGAGAACGGAATACACAAATTGCCGACGGGTATCGTTTAACATTCGATTAAATAGTTCCTTTGATTCGCGCTTATATTCGACCAACGGATCGCGCTGACCATATCCTCGCAAACCAATGCCCGTGCGAAGGTAATTGATTGTTTCCAGATGATCAACCCAGAGCAAGTCAATACTGCGCACATAGAGAGAGCGGACAACATCGTACGCAGGAGTTTCATTGGTAGCTGATTTAAGATGAGCATTGATATGGGCAATAATGCTCACCAGTTTCTCCTTCCCCTTGCTCGTCAGACGATCGGTAAGATCAGTTATAATCTTTACTTCGTCAGACTTGGATTCAAAAAGGGCTTTGATAGCAGTTTTTTCGCTTTCAGTAATGCCGAGCATGGCGCGTGAGCTTTCTACTATTTCCGTCACATTCCAGTTTGCCCGAGGGCCGGCAGTATGCACACCGAGCAGCTCCTGAATTTCCAGCGCCAGTTCATCTTCAGCGAGTTTTACTATTTCTTCCTTGTTGTTCTCGAAGCCGAGGATTTGGTTTCTACGACCGTACACATACGAACGCTGCTTGTTTATCACGTCATCATATTCAACCAGGTGTTTGCGGATGTCAAAATTATGCCCCTCAACCCTTTTTTGTGCGGATTCAATGGATTTTGAAATAAACGCATTTTCAATCGGCATATCCTCGGGCCAGCTCTTCATCATGCCTTTAACCCGATCGGCGCCGAAGATGCGCATGAGATCATCTTCAAGTGAAACAAAAAACTGACTGGATCCGGGCTCGCCCTGACGGCCTGACCTTCCGCGCAACTGATTGTCAATGCGCCTTGATTCATGCCGCTCCGTGCCCAGTACGTGAAGACCGCCGACTGCAACGATTTGCCGAAACCGCTCCTCGTTAAATGCTGATCCGCCGAGCTTAATATCAACACCTCGTCCCGCCATGTTAGTGGCAACCGTAATGGCGCCAGCAGCTCCTGCTTGCGCGATAATTTCTGCTTCTCGCTCGTGCTGCTTGGCATTGAGTATGTTAAATTGAAGTCCCTCGCGCTCAAGCAACGATCCGAGGAGCTCATTCTTTTCTATTGAAATGGTACCGACCAGGATTGGCTGACCCAACGCGTGCCGGCGTTTAATTTCCTCAACAACCGCGTGTAACTTTCCTTCGTAGGTCTTGTAGACGCGATCAGCCTGATCCTTGCGGATCATTGGTTTATTAGTGGGTACGACCGTGACTTCAAGGTTATATATTTTCGCAAGCTCTTCAGCCTCGGTTTCAGCAGTGCCGGTCATGCCAGCGAGCTTATGGTAGAGTCTGAAATAATTCTGAAACGTGATGGTCGCCATTGTTTTACTCTCTCGCTGTATCGCAAGACCCTCTTTCGCCTCGATGGCCTGATGGAGGCCTTCAGAGTACCTGCGTCCATGGAGCAGCCTTCCGGTAAATTCGTCCACAATGATTACTTGGCCGTCCTTGACCGTATAGTCGCGATCGCGCTTGAAAAGGGTCTTCGCCTTAAGTGCCTGCTCAATATGGTGGACCGTCTGGATACCTTTCTCGACGTAAATATTGTCAACGCCAAGTATCTTTTCGATACCGGCGATTCCGTTCTCCGTGAGTGTTGCCGCGCGCAGTTTCTCGTCAATGTTATAGTCCTTATTCTCTTCCAGTGATTCGACGAGTTTTGCAAACTGGTAGTAGCGATCGGTCGATTGCATGTCAGGAGCCGAGATAATGAGCGGCGTCCGAGCCTCATCAATCAAAATACTGTCCACTTCGTCAATAATCGCGTAATAGAGCTCTCCTTGAACCTTCTGATCGCGTGAGAGCACCATATTGTCCCGCAGATAATCAAAACCGAATTCGTTGTTTGTGCCATAGGTGATATCTGCCGTATATGCGGTTTTTCGATCCACTGGCCGCAGAAACTCCATTTCAACCGTGACCCCCTGATCGCGGACTTGGTCCTGCTCTGCGGTTGCGGCCGACGGATCATAGAGAAAAGCCGTATCATGAACTATGACCCCAACCGATAAACCCAAGAAATTGAAAATTTGACCCATCCATACTGCGTCACGCCGGGCCAAATAATCATTCACGGTTACGATATGTACGCCCTTACCGACCAGAGCATTCAGATATATGCTCAAGGTCGCCGTCAGCGTTTTGCCCTCTCCTGTTTTCATTTCTGCGACCTGCCCTTCATGCAGCACAATCCCGCCCATGAGCTGCACGTTAAAGTGGCGCTGCCCCAGTGTTCTTCTGGCGGCTTCTCTGACCACGGCAAACGCTTCAGGCAGGATTTCATTGAGCGGTTGGTTGTAAAGTTCAATACGCTGTTTCTTGAGACGATTCTTGTCATCGTCTGATACTGTTTTGCGAATCAATTCTTCGAGCGCATCCATATCTTTTTCAAGGTGCTTGAACGATTCCTGCAGGTGTCGCTTAAAAGCGAACGTTTTCTCTTTTAACGCGCTGTCTGACAGCTCTGCGATTTCCTTTTCATGCCGATTGATTGTATCAACAGGAACCGCCAACGTGCTCAAGTAACGCTTATTGGCGTCACCAAAAATCTTACTTATGAGAGACATCGGTTATGAGTGAGAAAGTTATCCCTGACGGGTAAATCGTTTGAGAAAGCGCCCAAGTCGTCGGGCGACTCCCGTTTGTTTCGATTTAAATTTTTTGAACTGATGGAGTAATTTATCTGTGGCGAGATCAATGGCGGCGCGCATATCCTGCTGGTATTCAACGATCCGCAGCAGCTTATGAGGGATATTCAGGTTAATCTCCACCCTGAAGATCTCGCCTTTTTTATGATGTGCGTCACGACTTAAGTCAACCCTGCACGAAGTGGGCATGACGGCAAGCTTGTCCATATGCGCCATCTTCATGTCCAGATATTCCTTGAGGCTCTCTGTCACAAAAACATTCTTACTATACGTTTGGTAGTGCATTGCCTTTCCAATCTACACGACTCTTTTTCAAAAATCAATGATGGCTACCCTACGATCTGAACCTCTTCCTCAAGCTGAATGCCGTATCGATCGCGCACCTGCTGTTTAATGAGGCTGATGAGCGTTACGACATCCTCAAACCGCGCCGATCCGGTGTTGATGATATAGTTTCCATGACGGGGTGATATTTGTGCTCCGCCAATCGTTTTACCCTTGAGCCCCATCTCGTCGATGAGATACCCTGCCGGTATCTTCTGATATTCACGGAATTTTTCTACTGAAAGCCCTTTGGATTCCAATGCGGCGATATTGACTTTGGCAAATTCCACATTCTTGAAAATGCAGCCTGCAGACGGCTCCAAGGGATGATTCTGATGTCGTATCGTAATCCGATCGTCAATGATTTTTTTGCTTGCGGTAACATCACCTTTTCGAAGTGCGATTGCAGCCGCAGTGATGATGTGCTTATGTTCTTTAAAAATACTGTGCCGGTAGGAAAATCCGCATTCAGCATTGGTAAGGTCTCGGATGGAAAAATCACGCTCGTGGACGACGCGGGCGGAGGTAAGTACATCGGACATGCCCACACCGTAGGTTCCGGCATTACCCCGAACGGCGCCGCCAACACTGCCGGGAATGCCTGCCGAAAACTCCATACCAACCAAGCCATGTGCAAGAGTTTCGGCAATCAGCTTCTCAAGCGTTACGCTGGCGCCGACCGAAACCCGTGTGTCCTGTACGGCAAGCTCGTGAAATTCAGGCTTGATGACCAAACCGGCAAACCCGGTGTCGGGAAACAGCACGTTACTGCCGCCGCCGAGAATAAAATAGGGCACTTCCTTGTCGTTTGTCCAGAGCAGGACGTCCCGCAACTCCTCTGCCGCATGCACCACGCTAAAATAACGCGCGGGCCCGCCAACGCGAAAGGTGCAGAGATTCCGAAGTGATATGTTATCTTGAATGGTCATTTTTTGAGCAGGGCGCGTGCAGCGCTATCAATATCGCCAGCGCCCATAAAAACGATTACATCGTTCTTTTGATGTATCTTCGCAAGCAGTGGCCGCAGATCGTCAAGACTCTCCACATAAAATGAGTCTTGTCTCCCTATGGTACCAAATAAGTCCTTCGAGGTAATATGGTGCGCTTCATCTCTTCCGACAACGTCGTAAATTTCCGTCAGTATCAAAACGTGAGCATGATTGAAACTCTGACTAAATTGGGCAAATAATTTTTCGGTGCGATCAAACGAATGCGGCTGAAAAACAACAACAAGCCGGCGATCCGGATAAAATTCCTCGATGGCACGAAGCGTTTCTTGAACCTCGGTTGGATGGTGAGCATAGTCTGAATACACCGGAGAACCCTGAAATGATCCGATGCGCTCGAAGCGGCGCCAGGAACCTTGAAACGATTCAAATACCGCGCGAATTTTTTCATCGGCAACACCAAGATGCCGAGCCACAGCGAGTGCCGCAAGCGCATTTCGTATATTAAACAAGCCCGGTATAGGGAGTGAGAAATTCCCCAGCGAGCCGCCGTGATGGTGAACATCAAAATACTGCCTGGCGTTGCGAATCACAATATGGTGCGCAGAATAATCAGCTTTCTCCGAAATTCCGACAGTGATCATTCGTTGAGCCTGTATTGACGCAACGTACGGATCGTCAATATTTTTTACCAGAAGGCCATCTTTCGCAACGGTATCGGCAAATTTTTGGAAGTTTGTTTTAATTTCATCAAGATTTTTGTAGTAGTCCAAGTGATCAGCGTCAATACTGGTGATGACGGCGATGGCAGGGTCCAGAAGAAGCATATCAGCGCGATATTCATCGGCTTCAACCACTAACCAATCACTCGTGCCTGGCGAGAAATTGCTTTTTCCAAGCTGCGGCACCAATGAGCCAACAATAATCGTCGGCGACAGCATCGCTTCCTTGAGGATGAGGCCGGTCAGAGCGGTGGTGGTTGTTTTGCCGTGTGTGCCGCTTATCGCGATCGTTTTTTTCTGTCTGCTCAAAAGTCCCAAATATTCCTTGTACGAATACAGATCGAGATGCCGCCTGCGGGCCGCAATTAATTCCTCGTTGTTATCGGGCACCGCAGTCGAATAAATCACCATGCTGACGTTGTCTTTCAGGTTGTCCTTTTTGTGTTGGTGAAAAATCTTCACACCTTCAGCCTCGAGCTGCTCGGTGATTGCGTTGCGGCTTATGTCAGAACCCAGCACAGAGTATCCCTTATGCTGAAAATAGCGAACAAGAGCAGAAACACCAATGCCGCCAATTCCAACAAAATAAGCGACCGGCTTCTCATGAGACTCGCTGATATATCTTTTAATGAGCGATGCATACTTCTCATTTGCATCTTTTGGAAAAAGATCATGAAGCTTGTTGCCCAAAGCTTGTCTCCGCTCGTGAGACTCGAGAAGATCGCTGACTGTTTTTTCAAGCAAAGAACTATTTGATTGTGGAATAACGACAGCGGCCTTGTGCCGTGCAAAGAAATCAGCGTTTGCTTCCTGATGTGTGTTCGGCATAGGTATCACCACGGCCGCCTTCTTATTCGCGGCGAGTTCTGTCAATGTTTGCATGCCTGCACGAGTAATTACGATCTTTGCCTGCTGCAGGTATTTTCCGTAGTCAGTCGATAAGGAACCGACCGCTGTATAATTAGCATCAAGGTGTAATCGCTGATGGTAATTTTTCTGACCAAGCACCTGTACAATTTCGCAGCGTCTAGAAAGCGATGGCAAGATTGTATTGACCATGTCATTCATGCCGCGCGCACCGATACTACCGCCGAGCACCAGTATCATATTTTTTTCAGGATATTCTTCTGACGTAATCGTCCGAATTGGATTGCCGGTACAAAATGTTTTATGAGTCGGAAAAAATTTCTTCTGCTCTTCGAATGTTGTGGTGATCACCGTTGCAAAGTGCTGCATAATTCTATTCGAGAGCGTCAGTACAATGTCTTGCTGATGAATGAAAACCGGGATTCTCAAAAACCATCCTGAAATGGCGATTGGGACGGCGACAAATCCGCCTGCGGTCAGAATACAATGGGGACGATAACGGGAGACAATAGCATAAGCCTGGGCAATACTAAAGGGAAATTTAATTGCATCAATTACGTTAAGGATGCTTACATAGCGTCGCCACTTACTCGTGCCGATGGAGCGGTAGCGGATGCCGTGTGATTCGACGAACGATCGCTCCGGACCTGCATGTGTTCCGACGAAGAGAAAATTCGCGTGCGGAAACGATTCACGAATAGCGATGAGCGGCGAAACCGAACCGAGTGTCGCGCCGCCAGCAAGAAGAAATCTAAGCATGAATCCGTATGTTAGAACGCGATATATTAATCAGAATGCCGAGGGCTGCAAGCAGCACCGTCATGTTGGTTCCGCCCAGACTGATAAATGGCAGCGGCACACCGGTGAGCGGGAGCAGACCCACCATGGCGCCGATATTGATCAGTACCTGGATGGTTATCATATACGTTATACCGATGGCCGTAAGATATCCAAAACTGTCTTCTGCAAAACGAGCAATCCGAAGCCCCCGAAGAAAGACAAAGGCAAATAATACGATGAGGAGTGTAGAAAGCACGAAACCCCACTCCTCGCCAATTATGGCAAAAATTGAATCACTCTCAATTTCAGGAACAAACTGATATTTTTGTTGAGATCGTCCGATGCCAACTCCCCACCACGAACCTGAACCTAGGGCGATCAGCGTTTGCTGGACCTGGTATCCGGCTCCCTGGAGTTCTTGTCCGGGATTCCAGAAGGTAAGGAGGCGCTCAAGGCGATACGGTGCAGCAAGTATATAGGGCGAGACCAGAAGACCGCCTATCGAAAGCAATATGAGAGCTTGCGATAGCGAACCCTTCGCAGAGAGAAACATGACGAATGCGATAGCTCCAAAGAGCATAAATGCGCCGATATCTGGTTGCAAGAGGAGAAGGCCTGCAGTTATCGCAACGTAGAGAAAAAAGGGTAGTGCAACGCGGGTGAAACTGCGCATGAAGCGCTCACGTTTTGATAACCAGGCAGCAAGCCAGAGCACCAGCGCTAGTTTTGCAATCTCACTGGTCTGAATGGTAATGCCAAAAAGGGATACCCAACTGCGCACCTCTCCTCTGCCAAAGCCCAGTTGCGGTATGAACACGACCAGGAGCAAGAAAAGGGTCAGGGGATACAGGAGCCATGCTATTTTATTATACACGCGGTAATCGAGACGCAACGTTATAAAAAAAAGTATGATACCCGGGATAACTCCGTGGAGCAATTGCTGTTTAATAAAATAATAACTCGTGCTCGTTTCCTTAAAGGATACTATGGACGTGGCCGATGACAACATGATGAGACCTAAGAAGATGATAATCGCTACCGCAGAAATTAAATAATAATCCGATATGCTGAAATTACGAATAAATACGGCTGCCCGATTACCGGTCGCCCGCTGTGCGGTCATGTTTCTCACGCCCCGTCTCATCCTACTTGAGACTTTGATCCATCAGTGTGAGAATAAGCCCAATCACTGACGTCACGCCAGAGATGACCCAGAAACGCATGACGATTTTACTTTCAGGCCAACCGATCGCCTCGAGATGGTGATGCAGAGGGGACGATATAAAAACCTTTCGCCGGAAAAATTTTTTTGCAAGAAGCTGTATGATGACCGAAAATGATTCAACCACAAGGAGAAGGCTGATAATCGGTAGAAAGAATTCCGCATGGACAAGCAGCGCAACAACCCCCAGCGTAACGCCAAGTGACATCGCGCCGGTATCACCCATAAAGAAGCGCGCCGGAGTGATATTAAACCAGAGAAAGGCAAGAAGCGCCCCGACCAAGACACCGCAAAATGCAACCAGATTATATTTCCCCTGCATGAAGGCAATGGCACCGAGACTTCCAAACGAGGTGAGCAAGATACCGGCTGAAAGCCCGTCGAGTCCGTCAATGGTGTTGACCGAGAACGCGGTTGCCACGATCACAAAAATAAAAAAAGGGATATACCACCAGCCGATATTGAATGTGCCAAGAAACGGAACATGAATCACGTCCCAATCAAGCTTGAAAAAGAACCACCATGCGCCCACCGCCGCAATAAGCGCAAAAATTATCAGACGGTGCCGAACCTTGAGCCCACCTCCCTTTCCCCCGCCCTGCCGAGTAATATTGAACCAGTCATCAAGCAGCCCGACGAGCGCAGAGGCTACCAGAACCCCGAGAGGCAAGAGCGTCTGCTCACGCGTCAAAAAATTGAGATTTCGAAGCCAGTCAGGCAACGCCTCGAGCGTGTTAATGTAGGAAAAGATGAAGGCAATGACCAGTGTGGTCACCCAAATAAGCAGACCGCCCATAGTGGGCGTGCCCTCTTTGTGTTTATGCAACTTCGAGTACACAGGCGTGGTTCCCTCATCACGAATCGATTTCTCCAATTTATATTTGTACAAAAAATGTGTGAGCAGCGGGGTCCACGCAAAAGCGAACATGAAGCTTATGGTGGTAAGCGCAAATATCTTGATGATCTCGTAATTCGTCGCCATGATTACAACGTATAGAGTTTGAGCGACACGAGGTACAAGAGGTTCAGGACAGAGCAAAACGCTGACGCGATAGTCAAATAATAACTTAAATATTTATCTTTCGGGAATATCCGATAGGCGACGGTAACATTAGCGGCGAGCAGCACCAGCGAAAGAAAGGGGTATATAAATAACCCAAACCAAGATCCGATGCGGTCAATGCCAAAAAAAATATTAACATGAAGCGGTACGAGCTTGGTCGTGTACGGAATCTGCAGGACGATCCACACGAGAGCGAGTACTACGCTCACCGCACTCAAGTTACAGAAAAGGAAGATATACTTTTCCTTGTAAAACAATAAAAAATTTGTTCGGGTGAGCATTGCCATACAATTCTAGCACATCACGATGAAAGAATCTACACCGGAACGATTGAAGAAATTTGAGGAAGTGCTTTTTTGATTTCTTTTTCAACGAGGTGACGCAGGGTTACCTCCGATATCGAGCATCCCTCGCAGGAGCCGATAAATCGAATATACACGGTATTTGTTTTTTTATCGATACGTACCAATTCAATATCGCCGCCGTCCATGTGAAGAGCAGGACGAATAGAACCAAGTATTTTTTCTATCTTGCTTCTCATACCGTTATCATAAACCACATCGGCACAAAAATCAATTTGGCGACGATGCAGCCCCGAAACAACTACGGTTCTCTTGACACTGCACGGGGTACCGTCTATACTGCGTGCGAAGTTCTTAACGTACGCACTATGGCACACAAGAAAGCAGCGGGATCAACAGCGTTGGGGCGCGATTCGCAGGCCAAGCGTCTTGGCGTTAAACTCTTTGCCGGAGAATTTGCTCATGCAGGTTCCATAGTAGTCAGACAGCGGGGGACTAAAATTCGTCCAGGTAAAAATGTGGGAATCGGTAGCGATGACACTCTCTTTGCAAAACAGTCAGGCGTTGTCGTATATCGATCGATTAAAAAAAGACGTTTTGAAGGGTCACGCCGACCTGCCACCTATGTTGACATTCACCCTAAAATATCCGACTAGCG
>CAZQTS010000003.1:25833-28566 GCA_964596475.1 uncultured Gammaproteobacteria bacterium | reverse complement strand
AAACGTTGCCATGCAACGTTTAGGTTTTCAAGTACCGCCGCATCGCAAAAATAGTACTGATACTGTTGAGGGTGACGATGAGGAGGGCTTCCAAACCGAATATCGTCCAAAAGTTGCTGCGGTAATATTCAATGAGATTCACGTTGATGAAATCCGCAAAGAAGCGCGTCATATATGGCTGTATGAGATTCAGCAAAAAGAAGAGAAGTCCAATCATAATCCCCATAGAGAGGAGTGAATAGAAAACAGACTCGATAAGAAATGGTGCGCGAACAAACCAGTTTGTTGCGCCAACCAATTTCATGATGCTGATTTCGTCGCGGTGAGTGTACACGCTGACCCGTATGGTATTAAAGATAATCACGCTTGCAATGAGCACGAAAATAATCGCTAGAGCAAGAGTCGCAACGTTGATTTTATCCGAGAGTGATGCTGCTTGGGCTGCAAATATCCGCGAGTCAACAAAGTTCGCGCTATCGAGTTTTTCGGCGATGGATTCATTTTTCTCGATGTCGGCAAGGAGCGTTGTGTAATTCTCGATTGAGGCAGCTTTAATTCTTAGCGTGTACCCGAGAGGGTTCGCTTGCAACGTCGGCAGTATTTTTTCAGCAATTTTGGGATACCGCTGCTGCACTGTCGCGAGCCCCTCGTCCGGACTAATCACGACTGTCTTTGCGACATTTTCATTTTTCTCCAACTCCTCCTTAATTGCGAGCACCTCCGCCTGCGGAACGTTTTGTTTGAAGAAAAGCGATATATCAATTCGCTGATCGACTTCTGTAAGCAGAGCAGTCTTGATCTGATCAATACTGACCGTGATATTTATGAGGAACAGCAAAATGACCATGACGATGAGGGTGGCAACCGTCAGCCAAAAATTTCTGAAGAAATTTTGCGTCGCGTACGTAAAAACACGAAATATTGACTGCATCATAGAAGGTATTTCCCCTGCTGCCGATCGCTAATGACGAAGCCGCTATCAAGAGCAACAACTCGCTTTTTCAGATTATTGACAATTTCGCGGTCATGGGTGACCAACAGCACGGTGGTGCCAAAGCTATTGATTTTTATGAGCAAATCAATGATTTCGCGCGAATGAATTGCGTCGAGATTTCCAGTCGGTTCATCCGCCATGAGTAGTTTTGGGCGGTGTACCAAGCTGCGCGCGATAGCAACGCGCTGCTGCTCACCGCCTGATAGTTGGTTTGGAAATTTATTCGCTTTATCCTTGAGGTTGACCAGTGCAAGAACCTGATTCACGATACGACGAATTTCCTTTTTTTTGTGACCAGACACTTCGAGAGCAAAACCAATATTTTCAAATGCGGTCTTTTTGGGCAGTAGTTTATAGTCCTGGAAGATGACGCCGACTTGTTTCCGCAACACAGGAATTTCCCGCTTCTGAATATGCGTGATGTCCCATCCTCCGATGATGACACGCCCCTTTGTCGGTCGCTCTTCGGCTAGGAGAATTTTAATGAGGGTTGACTTGCCGCTGCCGCTCTGTCCTACCACCGACAGAAATTCACCCGGTTCAATTGAAAGTGTCACGTTATTGAGCGCGACAGTGTCGGGCGGATACTCCTTAGTCACATTGTACAGTTTGATCATATCACTTCTTGAGCGGCTCGACGCTTACGTATATCAGCCCTGCGCGCAGCGTTCCGAGTTGTTTAAAGGCCTGCGCGTCAAGATCAATTAACCTGCCGGTCCACTCCTCCGGCCCGTAATCATTAATCCGCACCGTAATGCTTTTATTTGTTTTCAATCGTGTCACTTTGACGAACGACCCTCTGGGGTACTCCCGCGACGCTGCACAGAGACAATTTTTATAGGCATACCAGCTCGCAATCCCGTCGCTCTGCTGTTCGTTCCCAAAAACCGCAACGATCACATAAGGGAAATGGACCTGGGCGCTTACTTCCTTGCTCTCCACGTTGTTATATGACGGTAATTCGATCCACTGATTTTTCTCTTTATTAAAATACCAAAGAGTTTTATGGGTTGGAGTAGCATCAGTATACTTGATTTTTATTGAAATTGGAATTGAGACATCCAGCGCTGTCTTTGAAAGCACGTCGTATTGATACACAGACGACAATAACTGGAGATCTGAAGGTAGGGGAAGCATAGGGCGGTTCTGTAGTTCAACATTAAAATCGCTCCTGATCCCTTTTGCATTGAACGTTACCATCAATTGTCCGAACGAGGCGGCTGTTGTTGCATGGCTCACCGACATGGTTGTGGGGACGCCCTCGACAAGCGGCTGCACATGGAGGTAAGCCATGTCAGTAATAAGATACGTTGTTTTTTCACGATCAACACGCTCTGGTACGAGCAAAGAGCTGGTATCCACTCGCATGAGTGGCCTGCGGACCGGAAACGGCGTCGTATCAGTAAACCGATACTTTACGCCTTCCCGTGGCTGCAGTAACTTGACGCGAATCTCTCTGCCATCATCATTTAAAATTTCAACAAAGATTTCCTCTCTTGACTCGGCAACATGGAGGATCTCCAAAGAAAAGTATTGACTTATCGACACAATGGGATTATGCTCTGTCAGAGACAGACGATAAATTCCTGCCAGTGCAGGATGAGGCCGCATAAGAAATATGCTTATGATCAATCCGATGAGTATGCGGCACCCCAGTGAGAATAGCGATACGGGCCGCTGTAGCTTCGCCCAGAGGGCGACCACCCTTTGGGTGGCAGTCCACCTTCGCACGAGGCTTC
>CAZQTS010000003.1:18814-25733 GCA_964596475.1 uncultured Gammaproteobacteria bacterium | reverse complement strand
TTCGCCCAGAGGGCGACCACCCTTTGGGTGGCAGTCCACCTTCGCACGAGGCTTCGGTGGACTTGACCGAAATCTAAAATGACTGAAGTTATCATAGGCCCTTCGAAGCTTTCGCGTAGTACGGGCCGCTGTAGCTCAGCTGGAAGAGCGACGGTATCGTAAACCGTAGGTCGTGGGTTCGATCCCCACCGGCGGCTCCAGTCACGCGCTGTTCTCCTATTGATTCGCATCGCCAAAGAAATATTCCCACCACAGTGCAACCGTAGTATCGGAGCTTTTTGGAGGTTGCTGCTCATAGGGTTGGTTAATGATAAAGAGCTTTTCACCGGGCCTACTCAAGTTTAATTTCTCTCGGGCAGCTTCCTCGATATAAGTATCGGTACTCAAATACTCAATGAGGGCGCTCAAGTTCTTGCGCTCTGCGCGCAACTTCTCGGTTTGCGTTTTTAATTTGGTGATTTCAGAATTGATTTTTGAGCGCCGAGCGATTTCATTAGACATGCGAACCAGGCTCAAGAGTGTGATAATCACCAGCATAACAAAAAAAATCTTCGATTGAAGAAGCCTTCTGAAAAAATGTCGCTCACGAGAATTCATGGGACGATATTTCGTTCTTTAGGGATTCGAGGAGCCTCGGATTGGTAGCGCCATTATATATGAGATAGACTTTTTTTGGAATAGATATGCGGATGTGTGAACGCAGCCGCCGCGCGTCCGTGATATCCCGCATGGGTATGCGCCACTGCACACTATGGGTATTCTTTCTGACTTTGATTAAATGTTCTGTTGTGATAATATACATACTATCCTGCGGCAGGGAAACGAATATCCAAGCGATGAGGGCGAGAAAAATACTCATCCACAGAAACAGACCAACGCGATGCAACTGCAAAAAAAGAGGAAGCAGAAAGAAGGACGCAACAAACACAATCAAAATCCAAGTCCGGTTCATTCGCTCATGCACTTCATGAACATCGATAATTCGCTCCGAACGATTAAGAAGGGTGCGGTATGACTGCATGGTTATAGCACTATTATGAAAAGGAGAAAAGTAATTCGAATCATCTGGATCGTCATCTCGATTATGGTAATTCTTTCAATGGTGCTCTTTACCTCTGCGTTTTTCACCGGCCTTTCATTCACGCCTTAAGACAGCGAGATATGCTTCGTGCGGGATCTCAATGCTCCCGTGAGCTCGAAGCCGCTTCTTCCCTTTCTTTTGCCTTTCTAAGAGTTTGCGTTTGCGGGTGACGTCCCCACCATAGAGTTTCGCGGTCACATCTTTGCGCAGGGCAGAAATGCGTTCCGCTGCAATAATTTTTCCACCGACAGAGGCCTGAATCTTGATCATGAACTGCGCCCGGGGAATCAAATCTTTGAGTTTCGAAACGATGCTCCGGGCGATCGAATAGGTCTCCTCTTTCGGGACGAGCGTTGCAAGCGAGGGTATCCTTTCGTCAGCGATGAGAATGTCCAGCTTCTCAAGCGAACAAGTATCATATCCCGCTAATTCATATACGTAGGAGGCATAGCCCGATGATAAATTTTTTATCCGATCATAGAAGTCAACAATAATGTTCGCTAAAGGAATTTTGAATCGCACAATGACGCGCGTTTCCTCCAGAAATTCAGTGCTCGTGAAAACTCCTTGTCTTTTTTTAATAAAATCAAGAAGCGGCCCTAAGTATCCTCTTGGAGTAATGAGATCGATCGTAACCATGGGCTGATCAATGTGGCTGATCTCATAAGGTTCGGGAAGCGATATCGGCGAGGTCAGCACAAACGTATCCCCTGACTTCAGATAGACATGATACGCGACCGTTGGAGCCGTTACGATAACCGGAAGCTCAAATTCTCTTTTCAGACGCTCCTGGAAGATTTCGAGGTGAAGAAGTCCTAAAAAACCACACCGAAATCCGAATCCCAGCACCTCGGAATGATCCGGCGTAAAGGTCAGACTTGCATCATTTAACTTAAGTTTGTATATGGCAAGGCGCAATTTCTCATACTCGGTGCCCTCGGCCGGATATATGGTTGCAAACACCATCGGGGTAACCTCGCGGTACCCTTTCAGGGCAACACCGTTACTGCCACTCACGGTTATCGTATCCCCGACTTTCGCTTTCTCTATCTCTTTAATATTCGTGATGACATAACCGATTGAGCCCTCGGTGAGCGATTGAGCCGGTGTTAACAATGGGGTAAAATATCCTACTTCAAGAACGTCTGCCGATGTTTTTGTCTGCAAAAACTGTATGACATTGCCTTGTGTAATTGTTCCTGAAAAGACCCGTACGTAGATGATAATGCCCTTGTATTCATTATACTGTGCGTCAAAAATGAGCGCCTGCATAGCACCCGTTTCTTGCGTTTTGGGGGATGGTATATGGCGAATAATCTCATCAAGGAGACGTGCAACGCCGACGCCTGTTTTAGCCGAGACCGTCAGAATTTCATTTTCCTCGCAGCCAAGTAAGCGCATGATTTCCCGCCGCACCTTGGCAACATCGGCCGCAGGAAGATCAATTTTATTCACCACGGGAATGATGGTTAAATTTTGGTCAAGTGCAAGATATAAATTGGCAAGCGTCTGTGCTTCGACGCCCTGGGTCGCGTCAACCAACAGTACCGCTCCCTCAACGGCGGCAAGTGATCGGGATACCTCGTAGTTAAAATCAATGTGACCCGGGGTATCAATGAGATTCATCACGTGTTCCTTCCAACGCATGCGAATCGGTTGTAATTTAATCGTAATGCCTCTTTCGCGCTCGATTGGCATTAAATCAAGGAGCTGCTCTTTCATTTCGCGACGGGATACCGTATTGGTCAACTCAATCATTCGATCAGCCAGCGTCGATTTGCCGTGATCAATGTGCGCGATGATGCAGAAATTTCGTGTTTCACTTGTCTGATCCATTGAGGAGCGGTTTTAAAAATTTAAGCAGATAGCGCTTCACGATAGTGATTTCGTCGAATCCCATCATCATGCTTATGGCTATATACGTCGCAATGCCGATGGCTCCGGAAACAGCTCCCTGCGCAAAAATGCCTGCAAACGTACTGGTTTCCATCAGCTGCGCAGTTATTTGTAATGATAAATAGATGAGTGCTGCCGCAAGTAAACTAATGATCGTTATCCGACGAATCGATATGAGCAGCTCGCTATCACGCAAATCACCCAACCGATGATGGAGGACGGCAAAAAGAGTCACCAGGTAGGCAACGGAGCCGACGACATCTGCAAACACCAAACCAAGGACGCCATAGGTTCTGAAAAAAGCAAGAGACAGAATAATGGTGATTCCCACGCCCATGAAGCTTATGATGACGGGCGTCAACGTATCTTCCAGGGCGTAAAAAGAGCGCGTCAAGAGAGGGGTAAGGCCCTGCGCTGACAGGGAGAGAGCAAAGAAACCCAGCGCATTTGCCGTGAGCCTTGTATCCTCCCAGTCAAATGCACCGGCGCCGAGCACCACGCGCACGATATGCGCTCGTAACATGAGGATGGTAAATGATAGGGGAATGAGAAAGTAAAGAATGCGCCGCAATTGAAGGGAAAACATATCCTTAAAACCGCTGGTGTTATTCTCGGCAAGCGTCTTACTAAAGGAAGGAAATGCAGCGACCGCAAGTGAAATGCCGAAAATGGTAACAGGAAAACTCTGAAGGTTGCTCGAAAAATTATATATCGCAAGACTTCCTGCAGAAAGCGTTGATGCGAGAATCGTGATAACGAAACTGCTGATTTGATTTGCGGCAAGGCCAATGGTCCGCGGCACCATTAATGAAAAAATTCTCCTGAGCGGAGCGTCTATCCTGAAACTGAGCTGATAGAACCAGCCGTGACGAAGCGCCTCAATGAGCTGCACGCTGAAATGCAGCACAGACCCGAGAACCACGCCGATCGCAAGACCGATGAAGCCAAACAGCGGGTACAGCAGCACGATGCCGATAATAATACCCATGTTATACACGACAGAGCTTAGAGCAAACGTAAAAAACTTACGCCATGAATTTAAGACGCCACTTAATACGTTACTTGCGGTAAAAAAGATTAAACTTATGAGAACGATGCGCGTCATGGAAACAACAAGCTGCTTTTCGGCGCCGGAGAAGCCGGGCACGACAAAGGGGACAATGATGTTCGCACTAAAAAATATAACAACCGAGAGTGAAATGACGACTAAGAGCAATAGGTTTAAGACCGAATTCGAAAGCGCAATACCTTCTCTTGGATCCTTGCCCCATACTTTTTGAAAAACAGGGATAAAGGATGAGGTAAGAGCGCCCAGAACCAGAATATTAAAAATTAAATCGGGCAATTTGAAGGAAGCAAAATAAATATCCGTTAATCGTTCTGCCCCAAAATTCACTGCGAGCAGCCGATCGCGAAACAATCCCAGAACTTTACTGACAATCGAGAAAAAGGCAATAAAGAGCGCGCCGCCGGAAACACTCTCGTTGAGATGATTAAAAATCCGTCGGAGCATGAGGCCTATTTGCTACCGCGTGAGCGCGCAAGCACCAGCGCGTAATAGGTGTCGGCCGAAAGATCGGTACTATAGGTTATGAGTTGGTCGGCTGCGCCAATTTTTTCCGGTTCAACCGCGTCACTCCAGACCACATGATACAAAGGATCGATTACTACCTGTGAATTAACAATCGCATTCGAACGACCTGCTTGCTTCTGGACTAGCAACGTGTAACTATCAACCTCCTGGTAGTCAGACTGCCACAAGTTAAGCCATTTCACCGCATCGGGGTTCGAGATAGTGATGCGGAACGGTAAGCGGTAGGTTATTGAAGCAGTGGCTCTTTCTCCAGGCGCTGTCTGTAACCAATTGCCGAACACGGTTCGACCAAGTTCTTTGTTGATTATGGTACCGCTTTCTTGTTCAATGGTGTGAATGCCACTCGTTAATTTCAAGTACTGATCTTCGATCTGATACTCCTCTGCTTTTCGAAAGAGATTGTCGTCAGGTCGTTTGAAACCTGCGGCCTTAAGAAGCGTACTTCCGAGCGGCACATAGAATCTAAGAAAATCGACATTATTGACGTAGGCAAAGGGATCAGCTGGATCTGCCCGATGCTCTTTAACTACTTCAGTGGTAACCGTAATAGTACCGTCTCCGGTGATGCGAGCGGTATGATTGATCGTTTCATATATAGCGTGATCACTCTTACCGCCAGCAATATTTGTGGAAACAACGGAGAGATAGTCGCCGGTGGTTCTCAAAAGCGCGCCATCCCAACCTAGATCACGGACGCGTTGTGCAAGATCGGGATTATTGAGAATGCTGATCTGTATATCCTTCCGAAAGAGAGCCTCGCTCATGGCTGAAAGAAGTTGCCGATAGTTACTGGCCGCAACAAGCCGTTCCATAAGTCGAGGCATCATGTCTTTGAGAATTTTTTTTGGCTGATTCAGCGCTTTATCATAGTTGACTTCGATTTCCTGCTGCACGACATCGTAAAAGTTGTCTGCGGTTATCGTCACGTCATACTCGGGCATTTCGATCGGACCAAGGGCGCGTAAAAACTCAAGCATGACATCAGAGTTTACCGCAATCACCCCGTCAACGGTGGCGCCTCCCGACTGCTCGTAAAACCATGCGATTTTTTTCGCAGATGTCGGAAAGTCGGGCCACCAGTTAGCGTCCCATATCATCCATTCCTTATTAAGCAATGAGAGGGGTTGGGGAGGCAGCAGGTGCTGCGTAAAGCCTGCAGTCAAATCATAGGTGCCCCCGCCAGGAAATTCTATATTTTTTACGCTTCCGCGCGAAAAATCAATGAGGGCATAGCTTCCCGCAAACCCGCCCGTGGGACGGAGTTCTCTCGAATTCTGAAAAACCAAAAGATACCTGCTCAATGAGTCACCGCCCATGATGTGGTACACAATTCCAAGCACCGTTTCAATGCGATGTGCGCTATCAATAATGGCATCGAGATTTGCCTGAACGTACTGAACTTCATCACGGAACTGTGGCAGGGCGCTCTGATCGAGCTGTAAAATTTCTCCACGGGAATCCTCAAGTAGGAGCGCAATGTTTTTAAAACGCACTCGGATCTTGGAGATGCGATCAGAAGCATCACCGCCGGTTGCCGATAACGATTCGGCAAGAAGTGCGCCAATTTCCGCAGAATTTTTTCCTATCAGTGTAAGATTCTCTGCCATTTTGATTTTGCGAGAAGTGCTGGGAATGAAAGAAATAATATGGGAAAGCGACGCTCGGAATTGCTCAATGCTCCGATTAATTTCGTTAAAATCATTGCTGGCGCTCGCAAGACGATTTGCTGCAGAAAAATACTGACGGCCTGCTATCTCACCAATGCCAGTGGTAAGGTTAGAGAAGGCACCTATGCCCTGATTGACTATGGCTTGCCTTGCGGCAGAGAGCGAGTAAACCAGCTTGAACAGAGGGATTGGTGTGAGCGCGAGTAACAAAATGACAGAAAAGGTTGCCAGTGCACGGTATTTCACAGGTAATCCAAAAAATTCCACCTCCACCTCCTCATGTCTGCTGGTAGGAGCGGTCTTCGGTATGTGCCAGCGGATCGGTTTTTGATCTGACTCAAGAAATCGAGAAAAAATTCCCTTTTTTGGCCGCTCAATAGTGTCGAGCTTATATTTTTCAATCAGATAGTGCTTTCGAAGATCAATTACGTATTGAGAGGGTTCAAGCTGCTGCGGGCGATGAGAGCGTATCCTATACGCATTTCTTTCAGCGTGAGGGGACAAGGGCTGGACATTGTGCGTACTTGGACGGTCAAGATTTTTACGAGCAGCGGCATGATTGCGCTCGTGAGTCCTACTCACTGATTCACGTGAAGTTTCCTTGGGCGTTGCCTTCGCGTCTTCATTAATCTGCTGTGCATCTGATTTCGAAAGCTCGCGAACATCGAGCAAGGAGTACTG
>CAZQTS010000003.1:0-18714 GCA_964596475.1 uncultured Gammaproteobacteria bacterium | reverse complement strand
TAATCTGCTGTGCATCTGATTTCGAAAGCTCGCGAACATCGAGCAAGGAGTACTGATCTATGTCCAGCAATGCTTCTGGAGCAGCTTTTGTTCTTCTTTTTTTGTTTGCCATGCGTAATACTAAGCCACCCTATTATACTCATTTGACGCGCGCTGGTAAAGCTCAAGTGTCCGCGCTGCCATCCGTTCCCAGGAATACCCTGCAGCTTGTTTTTTGCCTACCGTGGTCAAATGGAGTCGGAGCTGTCCATCTGAAATAATTCTATTGAGCTGCGTAATGAACGAGTGATCATCACTGGGGTTAAAATATAGCGCAGCTCCTCCCAGCACTTCTGGTAGCGATCCTGCATCACTGGCAAGTACCGGCAGTCCGTACTGCATCGCTTCAAGCGGCGGCAGACCAAATCCCTCATCAAGAGACGGAAATGCGAATGCAGTAGCCGTTTTGTACAGAACTTCAAGAGCGGCATCAGAAATTGCACCCGTGAATACCACGTGCTGAAATGTATGCTGCGCTGCCCAGTCCGCAAGTCTCGCGTAAAAATAATCCTTTTTGCCTACCAGGACAAGATAAAATTCTGGATGTGACAGTCGGAATTTTGAAAAGTTTCGAATGAGAAATTCAAGATTTTTATGCGGGTAGGCGCTGCCGACATAGAGAATGAATCTATCGGTCGGGATATGCACCATATCCGAGGCATCTCTTCCCGCAGCGTCGACACTGATTGTTGCGCCTTCATAGATTACCTCTATCTTTGAAGCTGCCTGCGGTACCCTGCGGATAATGTCCTGTTTCGCATAGTCTGAAACCGTAATCACGCGCCATGCATGACGTAGGGCGCTTTTTACTACTACCTGATACGCATGATATTTCAGCTTGAAGTAAAGCGGCTGTAAGGTGCTTAGGTGAGAGCTCTTTTTTTGATGCAGTAATATCAGGTCGTGAATCGTGACAATCGATTTTTTTCGATACAGAATCGGTACATTAAAATGCGTAAAATGCATGCAGTCAAGCCGATACTTATTGAGGATAAACGGCCAGAGCAATTGCTCATACCATCCGTACCATTGAATTTTCGTTCGTATGATTTTGAAATTACCCGGCATCTGGATACGGGATGCCGGATGCGTAAATATAAAATATTCATTGCGGTGATCAATGCGGGCAAGCTGCGTAATAAGTGAAGCGGTGTAGCGCCCCAGACCTTGTCTTGCTGCGCCGTACAAGCGGGCATCAATTCCGATTCGCATATGAAGCAGAGATCAAGTCAATAAGCTGCTGGGCGCTTCGGCGCCAACTATATCGTTCCGCCAGAAAGTCCCCTGAAGGCGTTGGGTGCTTTTCCATGGCAAGCGTATGAGCAATAACCTGTCCCAATTCTTTATAATTGTGCGGGTTGACGTACAAAGCAGAAGCACCAAGCACCTCGGGTAATGAGCTCCGATAACTCGTGATCACGGTTTTGTTATGCAACAAGGCCTCAAGCGGTGGAAAACCAAAACCCTCGTAGAACGATGGCCAGATGAACAGGTCTGCACGCGAGAAGAGCAGATGCTTGTGCTCTTCAGAAATGTACCGCAACCAGACTATGCCTTGATCAGCGCGAATCTGGGAGAGTAACGCCCTTGAATTCCATCCGTACGGTCCCACAATCACCAGCCACAAATCGGGAAATCGTTCACGAACGAGTTTATGTGCGGCAATGATAGCGCCTACGTTCTTTCGCGGCTCAAGGGTTCCCACATAGAGGACATAGCGCTCCGGTAACGGTCCGTTCTCGAACCGTGCAGGCGTGGCCATCTTGGTGACACCGGGATATATAATACGAATGCGATGATCAAATTCTGGAAAAAAGGAAACGATGTCGTTCTTGGTGTTTTCTGAAACGGCGATGATTCGACTCGCATTCGACAAGAGACGACGAACGCGAATTAATCGGTGCCAGAGTCGACGCTTCAGTGAGTAGTACAGTCTGGGTTGCAGCAGAAAGGTAAGATCGTGCACGGTAACTGCATAGGGAATCCTACTGCTGCTATTATAAAAATTAATGTTGGGAAGCCACACATAGTCTGCATGTGGCAGCATCTGCTCGATGGAGAACGCAAGAGAGCTGACCATGCACAGGTTGACCACTTTGTTTGGTTTTTTAAGATGCGCCACATGAAAATTGGCGTCATGAGAAAGTTCCTGAACAAGGGCTGGCGCAGTAACGTTTCCTGAAAGAAAAAGATGAAAGTGCACACCGGGCGGCCGCAACGACTGCAGGGCGAGGAGCATTGACCGAACATAGTGTCCAACGCCAGTCAGCGCCGGCGAGAGCAAGGGCCTCACATCGATGACGATATTGAGGCTATGCATGCATCACCCCTTCCACAAAACTGAGTAAGCGATGACGGAAAATTGATGTATCAAATTGCGACGCATGATGCCGGATCATCGAAGGATCGTACTCTTCTGGTCTTAAATTAATGACGGCGAAGGCGAGAGATTCCCATGACTGCTCGTCAAAAAGAACGCCGCTGACCTTTTCGCGTATAGTTTCCAGCGCGCCACCTGCGCCAAACGCGACAACCGGTCTGCCCGATGCCATCGCCTCAACTGCACTGATGCCAAAATCTTCCTCCTGCGGCTGCAGGAATGCACGACAACGCGCCAAATAATAATTCCTCTTCTCGTCCGACACTTCACCCAAAAAATATATATTCCTCTTCGCGATCCGTTTCAAACGCTTCATCTCTTCTCCGCCCCCGATAATAAGAAGCGGCAATTTTAGATTATTAAACGCTTCAATGGCGAGCTGTACTTGCTTGTATGGTCTCAAGCGCGACACAATGAGATAATAGTCCCCGATGGTCTCACTGGTCTCAAAGCTGTTCACCTCTATGGGCGGATAAATGACAATACTGTCTCGATCATAATATTTTTTTATGCGTTTGGAAATATGGTGCGAATTCGCAATGAAATAATCAACGCGCGATGCCGCTCTAAGGTCCCATTCGCGAAGCTCGGAGAGTAACTTGACCACGATGGATCGGATGAGAGGTGACATGCGAAGCGAATTAACGTACTCATACTCATCCCAGAGATAGCGGGTCGGAGCGTGGCAGTATGAAATATGTTTGGCATGCGGCGGCGTGCGAATTCCCTTCACAAATGCAGAGCATGACGAAATGACCAAGTCGTATCCGCTGAAATCAAAGCGTTCCCATGCTTTCGGCATGAGTCCAAGATAGAGCTTAAACCATGTGGCGCCGCCGGGGAGGCGTTGTAGAAACGAAGTGTGAATTTTTACGTTGTGGAGAAAATGCTGGCTGCGCGGATGATGTATGAGACTGTAGAGGGGTGCATTGGGGAAGAGGCGAGCGATCTCTTGCAAAACCCGTTCTGCTCCGCCGATCTGAAAGAGATGATCATGGGCAAGGGCAATGTTCCAGCTACGCTGCATCGCTAAATTTAAATATCACCACAAGTGTTCGCAAAAAAATTCGAATATCAAGCGGCAGCGACCAGTTTTCGATATAGTAAGTATCGAGCTTCGCTTCATCATCAAAACTCAAATTTGAGCGACCGGACACTTGCGCAAGGCCAGTAATTCCAGGCTTGATATTGAGGAGCGTCCGATATTTTTTGTCGTACTGCTGTACTTCTTGCGGCTCATGGGGGCGCGGCCCGACTAAACTCATATCACCGCGCAGCACGTTCCACAACTGCGGAAGCTCATCAAAACTCGATCGCCGCAGCAGACGACCGACGGTAGTCACCCGCGGATCATCCTTCATCTTGAAGAGTGGGCCGTCCCCGCGCTCGTTTAACGGAATCACCGTTTCTTTAAAGAGGTGCGCATGCTCAATCATTGAACGAAACTTATACAGTATAAAAATCCGACCGCCCCGTCCGACACGCTCAAGGGACACCAATACTGGACCGCGCGAATCAAATCTAATCATGAGAGCAATAACCACAAAGAGCGGCCACAGTATCAATAAACCGATGCCAGCAATCACGACGTCAAGAGTTCGTTTATACACCCGACCCCAACCAGTGAGCGGCGTTTTATTGATTTGAATGATCGGGTAGCCGGCGATACTATCCGTCTCAAAATTAATTGCTTTCGTCTCATACAGACTTGCAACGTATCGGAAGCTGATGTTGTGCTCGTGACAAAAATTTATCAATTCAAACAATTCTTCTTTTCCCACTACATCACGCGTTTCAAGCACCTCATCAACTTCATCACGCTGCCTCATCGCAATAAGTTTTTGTTTGGCCTCATTATTAAAAGCAGAAACCGTGCTCTTGACGCGATGTCCAAGTTTCGGCCGCGAGGTAAAGTACAGGGTTATATCATCAACCACCTTTCCTGATCCAATAAGCACGAGGTTGTTTGCGCCAACGCCCCGCTTGAGAAGGAGTGATTTTATTTTAAATACGACAAAACGCCCAATAAAAACATAGAGTATCGCGACGACCCATGCCAATACCACCACAAAACGCGAGGAAAATAATTCCCGCTTGAGAAACACAGCAACGATAACGAGGAGAATGGTTGTCGAAACACCCAGGAAAACTTTTGAAAATACATCAAAAGCGCCGTAGTTGCTTGCGATCCGATACGATCCGCTCAAGGCAAATATGAGGGTGCCAATGAGTGCGATAATCAAAAGGGAGGGAAAGAATTCAGCAAAAGGGTAATCAAAAAAAACAGGTCTGTAGCGAGTTATAATCCCCTGGTAGCGCAACGCGTAACTCGTCATACCTGCCGCAACCAGCATCAGATAGTCAATCGGAACCAGACTGATGCTTGTTACTACATCAATACGCTTCATGCAAGATGCTTTACCTATTGTATAAGCCGAATTCTGTTCGCCCAGAGGGCGCGATGATCATCTCTCTAGTTCCGACGTTACCGTCGGAATCAAGCAGCCTACCCGTCCCGACTTTCGTCGTGGACCTATTTGGCCTTGCACCAAGTAGAGTTTGCACAGATACGCATCATTGCGTAAACGCGTGAGCTCTTACCTCACGATTTCACCCTTTCCACCCTTCCCGATGTAACATCGGGGCAGGTCAGGAGTATATTTTCTGTTGCACTTGTCCTACCCAGCACCACTTTTATGCTTGAGGTTCATGCAATTGATCACGGTTGACTCGCTTACGTCATGCACGGCGTTTAAGTCGGCATCAAGCGCAAAAGTGGTGCTGGGCGGTCGACGTTATCGACTACTCTGTTTGTGGTGTTCGGACTTTCCTCCTTTGCATTATAGTAACACAAAGGCGATCATCACAATAGCAAAGCACGCGGATTATACTAGAAGTACATACTCTTGTCAACCGTTCGTTACCCACGCACCAGTCCTCCGCCAGAGGCGGATGACGGTGCGGGGTTTCCTGCCCGCAATGACTTCGTCATCGCGAAGTCAGGCTGGGGCAAGTCTGGCGGGTAAACCCAGCACCACTTTTCAGGTGGTAGCCATGGGTTAAGCCTAGTGTCGAGCAAAAAAGTGGTGCTGGGTAAAGCCGTGGAGCTTCACTTTGCCGAAAGAATGCTTACTTTGTAGGCATCAAGGTTATCGAGCGCAATGCCCGCGCCTCGTGCAACGCAGAGCAGCGGGTCATCGGCAATCATCGACGGCACTCCGGTTGCCTGCGACAGCAATTGGTCGATGTTGCGCAAGAGCGAAGTTCCGCCCGAGAGCACCATTCCTTTATCCATCACGTCAGCAGATAATTCTGGTGGCGTGTGGAAGAGTACTGATTTAACCGCGTTAATGATTCCCTGGAGATCGTTCTGAAGCGCCTCCGTGACATCATCTGATGTCACGACAATTATCTTCGGAAGACCCGTAATCATATCCCGCCCCTTAATCTCCATGTGCATTTTTTCATCCTTATTCAGATACATCGCAGAGCCGATTTTTATCTTAATGTTCTCCGCCGTTCGCTCGCCAATCGCCAGATTGTATTTCTTTTTTGTGTATTCTTGAACCGCGAGATCCAGGCGCGTGCCGCCGATGCGAACCGAGGTACTCGCAACGATACCGCCCAACGAGATAACCGCGATCTCCGAGGTCCCGCCTCCCATTTCAACTATCATGTGCCCCGAGGCTGATCCGATGGGGATCTCGGCGCCGATGGCAGCAGCAATCGGCTGCTTAATAATATAGGCGGCACGCGCACCAGCGTTCAGGGTTGCATCGATGACCGCGCGTCGCTCGGTTGACGTAATCCCGGCAGGCACGGCGATCATGACTTCAGGTCGGAAGAAGCGGATACCACCAGTGGCCTTTGAAATAAAATATTTCAACATGCTCTCCGTCGTCTTGTAATCTGCGATAACGCCGTCCTTTAATGGTCGGCGCGCGATGATGGTATCGGGCGTGCGGCCAATCATGTCTCTCGCTTCTTCTCCAACGGCAAGAACCCGCTTGTCTATCGAAGAGATGGCAACAACCGACGGCTCATTGATAATAATGCCACGCTTGGGTACATGGACGAGGGTATAGGTAGTGCCCAGATCAATCGCAATTTTTTTGAACAGCATTACCGCGACTCCTTAATCGTATAGCGTACCGTACCCGTGGGAGTTTTAATCTCAATTGACTGGCCCACCTTCTTGCCGATAAGCGCTTGTCCGAGCGGCGAATCGACTGATATCTTTCCGCTCGAGGGGTCGGCCTCGGTCGAACCAACAATCTGGAAGACAAGATCTCCCGTATCCTTGCCAAGCACCACCTTGGTCCCCACACCGATCTCGGAAGCCTTGGCGCTGTCAACCACATCCGCTATTTTTAGCATTCGCTCAATTTCAGCAATGCGACCTTCCACAAAGGACTGCTCCTCCTTTGCCTCGTGATACTCGGCGTTTTCGGCTAAATCGCCGTATTCCTTCGCGGCCTTGATTCGCTCGGCAATTTGCAATCGTCGGTCTTTTTTCAGATGCTGCAACTCCTTTTTCAATTTATCCACCCCCGCGCTCGTGAGAATAATTTTTTCCGGCATAGCGTACTTTCTGGTTACTGTATAGAGTATTCTCTACTGCGTCAAGCATGTGGTCTATTAAAATACCAGGTAAAGAATTCCTGCGCCGCATCAACTGCAAGATTCTGGTTGCCGCCCTCCTCCACCAGAATGGTTACCACGATTTCAGGTTTCTCAAAGGGTCCAAAACCGGTAAACCATGAATGGGGTGCCTTGCTATTGCTGAATTGCGCGGTACCGGTTTTGCCAGCAACAGGCCGGCCAACTGTCTGTAAATCGCGTGCGGTGCCTTCAGTGACTGCTCGCCTCAAGCCGCTCCGAATGATGGCAACTGTTTGTGGTGATATAAAATCGGCGGGGACCTGGCGGACCCGGTACGGCTCACGGAGATTTTCACGGTGAATTTCTTTCATGAGATGGGGCGTAGTAAAAAAACCGCGGTTTGCAAAAACTGACGTGTAGGCAGCAACCTGTAAGGGGGTCACAAGCAACGACCCTTGTCCTATTGACAAATTGTATGTATCGCCCTGATACCATCGCTCGCCTGATTTCCGTTTCGCTTCTCGCGAGGGGACAAAACCATCATTCTCTCCTGGAATGTCAATGCCGACCTTATTGCCGAATCCAAATTTCCGCGCATACCGGACAATCGCGTCCACACCAAGCCCCGGAACATTTTCATAGCCCCCACCAATAATATAAAAAAAGGTATTAACCGAATCAGCAAGGCCCTTGTAGACATTCGTAACGCCATGGCCTCCTGCTTTCCAGTCGGGGAAAAAGGTAGCCCCCAAATTAATGCCACCGGTGCTTATGGTGGTAAAGCGATCGTCAATCAGGCCCTCCTCCAAAGCAGCGGCGGCAACTGCCATTTTGAATATGGAACCGGCCGGGTAATTGCCTGCGATCGCCCGCATGAAGAATGGCTCATCATTCTCCTTCTGAATTGCTTCGAATTGCTCTGCCGTAAGCGGCGCAGTGAATAGGTTCGGATCGTATGACGGTACGCTTGAAAGCGCGATCACTTCACCGGTTGCTGGCTCTACAATGATCCCAGCCGCAGCGGTTTTGCCGTTACGCCCGGTTATCCGCGTGAGAATTTCATGGAGTTTGCGCTGGACATCAACATCAATCGTGAGCGTCATATCGGTGCCCTTCTGCGGACTAATCCTTTCAATGTGGTTTTTTTCGCTCCCCAGCGCATCAACTTCAATTTTTATCAATCCGTCCGATCCGCGCAGCATTGAATCATACTGTTTCTCAACGCCGATCTTACCGATGGTGTCATTGAGTCCGAACTGGTAGGCGGAGCGAATCTCGCGCTCGGATACTTTGCCGGTGTAGCCAAGAACGCTCCCTAGTCCAATCGTGGGGTACAGATAGTTTCGTCGCGGCTCATAGCTGACCTGCAGTGCTGCGATGGATGAGGACTGGATGAGGAGTTTTAATGCAAGTGCATAAGGGATATCGTCTGCAATAAGCTCTTGTGTATAGGTATGTTTATAATTCTGAAAATATGCGATTAAAAACTCGCGACGATCCGGGAATACTGACGACAAATAGTTGCGAAGGATCTCGGCTTGCGTGTCACTGGCGATGAGGATGGGGTTTATTGATACCGTGAATCGCGAAACATTCTCAACTAACGCGCGTTCAAAACGATCATACACAATGCCGCGAGGCGCGGGAAGATGAATTGTTTTTAAGCGATTCGTCTCTGCTTGCGCATAATAGAAACTTCCTCTGATAATCTGCAGATAGGCGATGCGCAAGACGAGGGTAAAGAAAATAAGCAACAGAAAGCTGAAAAAGAGAAAATACTGGCGATGCTTGATGTTCTTACCAATCCAACCCGAAAAAAAAGGCAAGAAAAGAAAATTATCACCCGTATTTCGATCGGCGTTGTAATGCTCGATGTGTCGGTCCCTCACGGACCCCTCTTGGATTTTAAACGGATCATCGCGCATATCGTTGCCAAATGAATTGCACTGCACGCACAGTGATGTAAAGCACTACAACACACGTCACGCTCGTAACGTTCATGAGAAAGATGTTTGTTATGATGCGGGGACTGCTGTATGCGTGAAAACCGTGGAAGAGACCAGCCAGTAGGTAGGTGAGGATGCTAAACGCAAGAGAACCGATAATGGTAAGGAAGAGCATGCTCCAGATCGTCCGCTTCACGAGGAAAGTATGCTCAAAAAATATCATTGCAGAAAGCGCTCCGCTCATGGAAAGAACCACCGGCCCAATAAATAGAAAATGGACATCCACTAAGATACCGGTCAGGATCGCTACAAACCATGCGAGCGCCGCGTTCGCGTTTAAATAGAAAAGTAATACAACGATAAGAGGAACAGGCACCCATGCAAGTGATGAAAAATTAAGAAATATGAAATAATAAGAAACAGCAACGAGTATCATGATGACCGAAACTATATACTTCATATGGTATGAATAATCGCCACGACGCGAAGGGACGTAAAATCGGCTGCAGGCTGAACATCAGCGTATAAAAAAAGTTCACTTGGTTTGTCGCTCACCTTAAGCACGGTTCCTACCAGTATGCCGTACGGAATGAGCGGTTCAAGGCCGGACGTTACAATCAGATCTGACGCGGCGAGATTTTTCTCTTTCTGAATGTATTCCATGAAGATCGATGACCCCAGCGACCCGCGGAGAAGTCCTTGCGCTTCGGCGTCTAGTGAAGTGGCCGCTACCCTGGATGAATCGTTCGTGAGCAGTTCTACCAGTGCATTGTCAGGTGCAATCCGAATGATTTTTTTTTTTTAAATCCCATTTGCGTCCACTGCGGGCTGCCCGACCTTTAGGGAATCACGCGCGTGTTGATCAAGATAAATCAGGGAAGTATTCAATGGATCTCGACTGACGACATTTGCAATCGTTGCTCGGTATTTTTTTTTCCGAAAAAAATTAAGCAGCACGCGGAGCCGCTCATTTTCATCACGCAATTGCTTGAGCTCTGCGAGTTCTAAGAGAAGCTTCGCTTCTCGATTATTGGGTGAGTCATTGATGGCAGTAAGCGCTCGCAAGCGCGATTCAAGTTGCATGGCCTTGCGCGGAAAAGAGAGCGCCCCCGTAAGATTAACGGTAAGCAAGGCCGCAAGAATTAACGCAACAATCAGGGCGGTTGAAAGTGTATGCCGTCGTTTCATACTCTCCTAGCGAGTTCTCGAGGAGGGTAAAATTAAATGACTCAAATTTTTAAGATCCTCAAGAACCAGTCCAGCGCCTCGAACCACGGTGGTGAGAGGATCGTTGGCGATATGCACAGGAATCTTAATTTCCCTCTCGATCAACGTATCAATGCCCCGTAGCAAAGCACCGCCGCCCGTTATCACCATGCCGCGCTGGTACAAATCGGAAACCAGTTCTGGTGGAGTGTTTTCGATCGTCAACTTGATGTTCTCAACAATGATTTTAATAATCCGCGACATCGCTTCTCGGATCTCTTCGTCTGTAAGTACGATTTCCTTGGGAAGCCCGGTCAGCAAATCTCTCCCCCGCACTGGCATCTCGAGTTCCTGGTTCAGGGGTACGGCAGAACCAATGGCTATTTTAATTTGTTCACTTGTTTTTTCCCCAAGCAAGAGGTTGTACTTCTCGCGCACATATTGGACAATGACGTCGTTCAACTTATCCCCGGCGAGCTTCAGCGATTTCCATGTCACAATCCCGCCGAGCGAGATAACGGCAATATCAGTGGTGCCCCCTCCGATGTCAACGATCATGTTTGCTTGAGGCTCTGAAACCGCAAGACCGGTACCGATAGCTGCGGCCATCGGCTCTTCAATAAGATACACTTCGCGCGCACCGGCGCCAATAACTGCATCTTCGACTGCCTTACGCTCAACTTCCGTAACATCGAGTGGGATGCCCACCAGCACCGTTGCGCGCGGCATAAAGGCGAAATTCTCTCGATGTACTTTTTGGATAAAGTGTTTTATCATTTTTTCCGTAACCTCGAAATCGGAAATGACTCCATCAACGAGCGGCCGCGAGATGGTGATATAGCTTGGCGTCTTACCCACCATAATCTTCGCGTCCTGACCGACCGCGAGTATCTGTTCGGTGCGGTTATTGATCGCGACGACCGACGGTTCATTGATAACAATACCCTGACCGGCTACATACACCAATACATTCGCCGTGCCCAAGTCAAGGCTGATTTTTTTTACAAAGTTCTTACCAAAAAATCTATTCAATATCGCCATGGTGAGTTACCTCCATAAAGTCGATATGCCGAAAAGAATCTGACTCCCATACCGCGCGAAATCCTGGTACGTGACGAATATCATAAGAGTGATGAGCAGAATAAACCCGATGTGGTGAAAGGCTGCTTCAATACGAGGACTGACCGGTCGTCCTTTTAATTTCTCCAGTGCCACAAAGAGAACCCTACCACCGTCAAGGGCCGGGAATGGAATCAGGTTCAGTATGGCGAGGTTCACTGACAGTATGGCGGTGAAATTAATGAGATATGAGATGCCGAGCGCCGCCACCTGTCCGGTCAAGACGGCAACACCAACGAATCCTGAAATCTGATCGCTTACGCCTGCGCCTCTGAAAAGATCAGCAACCAGACCAACGAGCGCGTAGATGACTGCAATGGACAGTCCGATGGTCGCCTGCGCACCGCGAATCCATGACTCGAAAAAATTATATTTCACCAGTCCTGTTCTGACTGTGCCAATGCCCAAAAGGGGCTGTTCGTGGCCTTCGAAGCGCGCGGGCCGCACGGTATATGCAAGCTCTTTGTTTCCGCGTCTCAGAACCACCTGCAGATCGTTTTCTACGTGTTCTCGAATGTAGACAACTAATGCATCGGACGTGGTGAACATGTTTTTATCAATAGAAACGACGACGTCCCCCGGTCGCATACCTGCTGTTTTTGCAGGACTTTTTTCGGCAACTTCCACCAACACAAGCTGGACATTACGCACACGCTTGCTTACCACATCGCTGTCAGAAACTTCCTGCGGCGTGCCGAGCATGAATCCGATTGACAAGAGTACGAACGCAAGTGCGAAATTCATGATAACTCCTGCAGTAAGAATGATAATACGCTGCCACACCTTTTTATGCGCAAAGCTGTTTTCATCATGGGGGTGGTCACCAATCTCGCCCTTGATCCTCACGAATCCGCCGAGCGGAATAAGATTCACCGAATACAGCGTGCCACCGCGCTTAATGCCGAGAAGGCGCGGTGGGAAACCAAAACCAAACTCCTCCACCGCAACTCCCATGCGTTTGGCAGTTATAAAATGACCGAACTCGTGTACAAACACGAGCAGCGCGAGAATAACGACAAAAAGGAGTAAGGTCAGAAGCATACTAAACCATCATGATCTCTCCCTCCTTATGGGTAGTTACTGTTTGAACTTTTTCCATATAGTCCTTCATCAAATCATCCAACTGTTTAAGGCGCTTAAATTTTTCATCTTCGCTGATCATCTTCTCTTTCTCTTCACGCACTATGGTTTCTCGGATGTGCTCGCGATGCTGCCGCAGGGCTACACGGCATTGTTCTGCCCGTTGGTGTAAAAATTTTACCAAATTGCGTCTGTTTTCCTCACTTAAGGGAGGCATAGTGAGCCGAATCGCCACTCCGTCAGACGACGGTGTGATATGCATATCCGAGGTACTGATCGCTTTCTCAATATCTTTGAGAATCGTTCGATCCCAGGGTTGAACGACAATAGTTCTCGGATCAGGTGTGGTTATGGTAGCAAGATGCTGGAGGAGCGTCCGCGCACCGTACGCCTCAACGGTAATATGTTCTACCAGGGATGGCGAGGCTCTGCCCGTTCTCAATTTAGCTATTTCCTGACGAAAGAACTCAATACAGCCGTCAAACCGTTTCTTAATCTCCGCACTATCACTCATCATCTCTGCGGTAGAGGATTTACGAGAAGGTGGAGTTCGGCGCGACTATCGGGTGAGCGCACAAGAAATCTGGGGATTCCGACGGAGGGAAGAGACTTGATGGTCCATTCCTTGCCGCCGTTTTCCGAACGATAGAGAGCGCCGGTGGTTGCAAAAAATATCGATTTCCCGTCGATCGTGTCAATGTCAACCGCGTGAATCGTCGTCTGCAAGGGCTTACTCAAGGTATTAATCTCCTGCCAATACGCGCCATCGATTAACCTGAAAATACCATAGGCACTTGCATAAATCAAACCCTCTTTGACCGAAGTGTCGAATTTCAGGTCATAGTAGGTGTTCGCACCCTGAAGCTCGGTGAGTGTAACCGGAGTTTTTTCATTGCGCAGCATGAGGTCACCCTGTGCATCGTGAACGGGCAGCGTATTCAAGGATGTCCAGGTGAGACCGCCGTCATCGCTTTTTTGAATTCCGAATTTCGGCGTTACGAGGTACAGGCTGTTGGGATATGCTCCGTGACCGAGTAAGCGTGTCACCGGGGAATCAACAAATTTCAATACCTCCCAGGAGACGCCGCCATTCTTTGACGAAATAATAGCGCCGTCCGATGTACCGAGATAAATCGTATTGCTGTCAGCGTAGCTCACGAGAATTGACGTATAAAATTGTTGGGGCAAGGAACTGAAATGAACTAAATCCCAGTTCCGTGTACAATCCACTGTTTTGTATACTCGATTGAACACCGCTGCATAGAGCGTACATTTATTGTCAGGGGTAATCGCAACGTCGTTCACCACCCCCCTGCCTTGTAAGGTCTGGAACCAGCCTTCTCCGCGCGAAAACGAATAGTACATGCCATTATCAGTGCCCATATAGAGCGTATTCGGATCTTGCGGATCAAATTTGAGAAAGGTGACACTCGTAAAGCTTAATTTCTTCGACGGCCCTGATAGCACGTAGAGATCGCCCTTCTGAAACCACGAGTCGCCGCGATCAGGTGTTTTAAATACCCCTGACTCCGGTAGAGTCGGCTTCACCTGTTGACCAATATTAAGACGCACCGCGCCGCAACCAGCAACGGTAAAAGAAATGAGAAGCAGGAATAAGAATCTGAACCTCATAGCTCGGGTATTTTAATACTATAATTTTCCAACGCGAGCTGAACATTAAGATGCCGTGCAAGCTGCATACGAACTGCCCGCAGTTCCGAAAGCAGTTGGTGAAGTACCTGCATCGTGAATCGTTTAGAGAGCTTCTGGAGGCGATCACGATAGGTTTCATTACAAACGAGCTCCCGACTGATTTTTACCAGCAGAAGATCACGAAGAAGCAATTCAGAATAATCGAGGAAACTGCCAATCAGATCGCGTCCCTCATCCAAACCTGTTTTTGCTTTAAACTCGGAAACCAATTTTTCAATGTACAAAAAACGATCCAACGCCGCACCTTCAAACATGGTAAGAATGGCTGATACTGACGCGTGGTAGGATTGTAACGTGTCCTGTATCAGAGACTGTGCAACGCCAATCCTGCCCATGGACAGGGCGGCTACGGTCTTGGTCATCCGTTGATCAAGTAATTGTGAGCTAAGCCATTTTTTCATTGCGGCATATGTGAGCGGCCTAAATTTTAAGAGCTGGCAGCGCGATATAAGCGTTGCAGGTAGCGTGGCAAGAGTATGCGCGACGAGAACGATGATAACGTTCGGTGGCGGTTCTTCAAGCAATTTCAGGAGGGCATTTGCCGCAACAAGATGCAGGCGTTGGGCATCGTACACCATCCCTATCATTACCGATGCAAATGTCGGCCGCAGGTACAGCTGGTTTTGAAGCTGCCGTATCTGCTCAACTGAAATCGTGCTCGCGCCGTCACGAGGTCTCACCGCAAAAACATCCGGATGCACGCCGCCGCTATAGGCGGCACAATGGTCACAACGTTGGCAGGGATGCGGATCCTGGCCTTGACAAAGAATTGACTGTATGAAGGAATCGGCTACCGCTCGCTTGCCGATCTGCGGCGGACCGTAAAAAATATAAGCGTGTGCAAGGTTTCCGAGGGTAATGCTTTCCTGCAAAACACGCGCCTGCGCGTCGTGACCGTAGATCGGCCAACGAAAGTTTCGCTGCGTCATCACTCATACGATACCACGATTATCGCAAAAAACAAGCTAGCGATGCGCATCAAGTGCCTTATTGACCAATGCATCAGCCAACTGATTTCGCTCCCGTGGAATATGAGCAAAACTAATACTCTGAAACCGCGTTCGAAGATTATGCACGTCAAGAAAGAATCGCGCTAACTCCTTATCCTTTACCTTATAGACGAAATTTAACTGGTTCACGAGAAGCTCACTGTCAAGAAAGCACCGTATATGGGTGATGCGAAATTTTTTCGCAAGCTGAAGACCATGCAGAAGAGCGCGATATTCAGCCTCATTATTCGTTGCCCTGCCAATATACACCGAAAATTGAGCGCGAATACCATTGCGCTCATCGAACAGTACTCCACCGATCGCAGCGGGTCCGGGATTGCCCCGGGCACCTCCATCGGTAAAAAGCTTATAGTCTCGCTTCATGTCGTGCAAGATGTTCTATCTGTAATTGTATCTCGCGCGCACCGTTCCATTCGTTGACGCGTATCGTATACGCAATATCTACACGGTTACCAACCAGACAATCGCTCTCCATGCCAAAACCGATAGCCGGTAGCGTGCGATCTCCCTGGACCAGCCTCATTTTAAGATGATTTTGCTTCTTACCCACTCTATGGACGTCGCGCAACATTGCATCTTGTGTGTAGAAGAGCGGCTCTGGATTTGCTTGACCAAACGGCTCAAAACGCCGCAGGGATTCCACAAGTTTCCATGAAATATCCTGAAAACCAATCATACATTCAGCGGTACGATGCACGGCGGACGATGGAAGAGTATTTTGAAAGTGTTCGATGAGCCGACGAACAACCGCATCATGGTTTTCGAGATTAAATCTGAAACCACACGCCTGCGGATGGCCACCGTACGTGACGAGGAGATCGCGTGTGCGAATTAAGCAATCCAAAATATTCACACCGTCCGGACTTCTTCCAGAACCCACCCCTCGTACGCCATCATAGCCCATGACAAAGACCGGCTTGCCAAACTCCCTGCAGAGTCTGCCAGCGAGCAAACCAGTGAGCCCTGCAGTCCACTCCTTATTAAAAAAAATAAGCAGCTTGTCGTTTTGCTTGCCCATCATGCCCAGTGCTTGCTGATACATGGATTCAGTTAATTTCTGGCGATCCTTATTTTGTTGTTCCAAAATCACTGCCAGCCGCAACGCCTCGGCCTCGTTGTGCTCGGTAAGAAGCATAAACGCCGTATTGGCATGATCCATGCGCCCGGCAGCGTTAATACGCGGCGCAATGTAAAATGCAATGGTTTCCGTGGTAATTTTTTTTGGGTCAATACCGGCGACTTGAAAAAGCTTCTGAAAACCAAGTCGCTTGTTTTTTGATAACACCAAGAGGCCGTAGGTCACGAGAACTCGATTTTCTTCTGTCAAATCAACCAGATCGGCGACCGATGAAAGCGCAACAAGATCAAGGAGCCATTTCTCAAGAGCCTCCTTTTGGTTGTCAGCAAGTTGACACCGACGTGCGCGTAACAGTCCTTGCATAAGTTTAAAAGCGACTCCGCCGCCGGCCAGTTGCTTAAACGGATACGTTTCAGAGGCAATCTTAGGATGAATGATGGCGAATGCTTCAGGAACCACATCGGGGATTTGATGGTGATCGGTGATAATCGTGTCCATGCCGAGTTTTTTTGCCTCGTCTATTTCCTCGCGATTGCTGATACCGCAATCGCAGGTAATAATCAGCCTTGCACCCTGATCAGTCAGATACTTAACCGTCTTTGTATTCAGACCATACCCATCTTTATCCCGATGAGGCAGAAAAACAAGCGTGTGTGCGCCGAGCGCATCCAGCGCTGTTTTTAGTATAGCCGAACCGGAAACGCCATCAGCATCATAGTCCCCGTGTATCACGATGAGTTCGGTTCTGTCGATAGCGTCATAGATCCGCTCGCACGCGGTATGCATGTCGCGAAACAAGAACGGATCGTGTAAAGCATGGTACTGCGGATTCAAAAAAGCCTCAATCGCTTCGGGCTGTGTCAGTTTGCGATTAAACAGAAGCTGAAGGATGGGCACCGGGTACTCGGGGAATTGCCGGATAAACGCATCCGGTGCCGGTTCAGGAACAACAACGGCCATCAGTGATCATTGTATGCAGAGCGGTGTCCAGAGGGGTTTGCCGGTCGCCGGATCGATGCTCGAGGCACCGGTGGGCATATCCCTCAAATCGTCATAGGGATTAAAGTTGTTGGCCACGCGTTCGAAAGAAATCCAGCAGCAAAAACGATGCCGGCCGACAATATCCGGATTCGAGCTGCAATAGTATTTATTCAGGGCTGGATCCTGGTGCCCGCCCGGATCTTTTGGAATCGCCACCACGTATCTTTCAAGACCACGAAGCCAATTCGGAGACGTTTCAGATACAAACTTGCTATCCTGGGAAACACTGGGCGTACAATCGGCATCCTTTTGACACGTAACCGTGGGCTTCCCAAGCAGGTATTTCTGCTCGCACTTGTTGACATTGCAGACGCCGTAGTAACCGGCGGTCGCTGCAGGTTCTCCTCCACAATACGTTCCGCCAAAAAGACAGCAGAGGCTCCATTCACCGCCCACCTTGCACATATTGATGTCAGCGCAATCTTGACCGCAGTTGCCAGGCGTCTCGCCCGCATCACACTGTCCATTGCCGCAGGTTACTGGCGCGCCACCTCCACCGCCCGAATAACAGTCGTTTGCGCAGTTTGAAATATTCTCTCCGCGTGACGGCTCGCAAATGGCATTGCTATTGCACACCGGGCAGTCCTGTACACAGCTGCTCGTGCTTTCACCAGACTCGCACACACCGTTGCCGCATACTGGTCCGCAATCTGCAGGGCAGTCGGCGCTTGTTTCACCACTTTCACAGCTACCGTTGCCGCACACCGGACCGCCGCCACCGCCGTCGTCACCACCGTCATCTATCTGTGTCTGCGCCAGCGCCGGCTGCAAGCCAAATAGGGAATCAAGCAAGGAACTTTGGCGTTTTACGAGTGGCTGTTTAATAGTATTGTTGAAACTCACGGTGCACCCTGCTGCCGATCCATCGCAGAGCTGGGCAGGCGGTACGCCGAAATCATTGGTATACAGCTCTGCCGCCTTAATAATTGTCTGCTGGTCGAGCGCGCGCTTGGTATCACGATTTGCCCGCTGCGAGGCGCTCAAGGCAATAATCGAAATACTCGCCAAAAAAGCGATAATGGCAACAACTACCAAGAGCTCTAGAAGGGTAAACCCAGCACCACTTTTCTTGCTCCGCACCAGGCTTGACCCATAACCACCAAAGAAGTGGTGCTGGGTAAAACCTCCAATTTTCCGAAGAAATTTTGGCTGATCAGTCATAGTCGGTCAATTTTTTTAATTTTACGCACCTTAATTTTAACAAATTGTATGGGTTGCACAAGTCGTGCCTCGCTGCCCACCTTGCCGGCGGCAGTGGGCAGAGCAGCAGGCACCACACGGACTGCTGAAAGCAGGTCCCGCCGTATCGCGACTAAGAAAAGCAAAAAAACCAGCAATGAACCCCACAGTAGCCACAGCGCGATATTGCTCACCTCAAAAAAACCGCCGGCGTAATCCTGCACTGACGTCTGATATTCAAGAACTTGTGCAAGTTGCTTTCGACTGGCCGAAAAATCGTTCTGTACAGACTCAAGCTCTTGTGAGAGGCGAGCGACATCG
>CAZQTS010000002.1:0-41608 GCA_964596475.1 uncultured Gammaproteobacteria bacterium | reverse complement strand
TAGGCACAAAAATAGCTTTGAATGAACCCGACCTCGCGACAAGCCGCGAGGTATCAGGGCGGGTTCTTTACGAGAAGAGTCGGCTCCGCCGACGATTGTTTCAAAGCCCTCCATCCGCGCAGCACCGCCCACAGGGCGGTCACCCCGTGGGTGAAGCTGCGCGGTATTACGGGCTACGTAAAAAAAAATAGTTATGGCACGTAAGGCAATCGTTATTGTCGGCGGGAGCGTTAGAAAAGATGACCAGGGTCGGTGGCGCACTACCTTGCTGAGCGAGGGCGACGAGCACGGTGCGCTGGGTGACAGGCTTCGGGTCATTGCGGGCGCAATGCTCTACAAGGAAGAAACGTCTCAAAAAATAATAGCGCTCGGCGGACGCGGTCAGCTGGCTCAAGTTCCAAACGCACCGGCAGTCGCTGACATTATCAAGAAAGAACTTATTGCGTGCGATGTACCGGTTGATGCTATCATCACCGAAACCGAATCCGGCAATACATTCCAACAATTGCAGTCGCTAAAAAAAATTCTCCATGATTACGATTTTCAACGCGTCCTTATTGTCAGTAATACATATCATCTCCCTCGCATTGAAGCGATGATTGAGATGGATGTCGAACTCAAGCACATGCTTAACCAAGGGCATATTGAGCTTCGATCAGCGGAGGAAATTTTAGTAGAGCGGGAGCCGGAGAGGAAGGAGGAGATTGATCGCGCCTATGCGAGCAAACAGATGCAGGAACGAATTAAGAAAGAGCAGGAGGGCGTATCCCAGCTCAAAGAAGGGACCTATAAGTTGCAGTAATCCTATGCGTACGTTCACGATTCAAACACCACGGGGTCGGCGCAATATTGGCGATGGACAGCCTTGTTTTATCGTAGCAGAGCTATCAGCCAACCATAGCCAGAGCTTTGAAAAGGCGGTTGCTCTTGTGAAAGCTGCAGCAGCAGCTGGTTGCGATGCCGTCAAGTTGCAGACGTATACTGCTGACACAATAACTATAAATTCCCGTAAATCGTGGTTTATGGTCGGCGGCAAGGATAACCCTGATGCATGGAAGGGGCATACCCTTTATGAGCTGTATCAGAAGGCGCATACGCCATGGGAGTGGCATGAAGAGTTGCAACAACGAGCCGAAAGTTTGGGTTTGGTATTTTTTTCCACGCCGTTTGATGAGACCGCGGTTGACTTTTTAGAAACGCTTAAGCTGCCATGCTATAAGATCGCTTCTTATGAAATGACACACCTGCCGCTTCTCGTGAAAGTCGCAAAGATAGGAAAGCCGGTCATCATGTCGGTTGGATTCAATTCTCTTGAAGAAACCGCGGAATCGGTGCGCGCGCTTCGCGAGGGGGGCGCAAGGGATATTGCGTTGCTGCATTGTCTCAATACCTATGCAGATCAATCAGATCCCGCACATACAAATTTAGGTACCATACGGGATCTTGCCGAACGATTTGATGTCGTCAGCGGCTTTTCTGACAATAACGGCGGCATTATGTTTCCCATCCTTGCTGCGGCCGTTGGCGCTGCTATTGTTGAGAAGCACTTGGTGGAAAGTCACCATGACGAGACGTTTGATAAGCGTTTCTCGATTGACCCCGTTGAGATGAAGGAGATGGTTGCTCTCATTCGTCGCAATGAGAAGGCCGTGGGCATGCCGCACTATGGCCCCGTCAACGAAGCTGAAGCATATAACCTCCGATTCCGCCGCTCGATTTTTGCAGTAGAGAATATTCGCAGAGGAGAATCATTTACCGAAAAGAACATTCGGGTTATTCGCCCGGCGGATGGCATTGCCCCAAAGCACTACGAAGAATTGCTTGGAAAGCATGCACGATTGGATATAGAGTGCGGTACCCCTCTTTCATGGAAACTGGTACAAGAAAAAGGAGCGAGATAATGACGGATCATCTCCACGACCAATCCCGAGCGGTGCGTGCCCTTATCCCGGTCACCATGGATCATGCGGACTTGCTGCTTGCGTGGCGGAATGATCCTGTCGTGCGGCAAAACTCATGGAATCAGGAAGTGATCAGCGTGGATGAACACCGGCGATGGCTGCAGAGAATTATCAAGGACCCGAAAAGCCGCGCCTTTATCATTTTAAATGAGAGCCGACAGCCAATCGGAACGGTACGTTTTGATGTCCAGGGGGATGATGCTGAAATCAATATTACCATCGCGCAAGAGTTTCGCGGTTATGGCTATGGCACCAGCGCCATCGAGTACAGCTGCCGCTCATTTCTAAGACAAAAACCTTTTTTGAAACGGATCTTGGCACGCATCAAGGAAAAGAACGAAGCATCACTGAAAGCATTCAAGAAAGCCGGATTCGTAGAGATGAACAGAAGCGATGGCGTCGTGCATCTCATTTTTGAAGAGACGCGAATCAAAACACTATGACCACACCACAGGAAAAATTTTGGCAGTCAGCTTTCGGGAGCGAGTACACGCAGCGTAATTTCTTTTTACCAGCCGATCTTGATGCGCTCTACGTCAAGAAATACGGGATATCGCGGACTGATATGAATAAAGAGTTTCTTTCTGGGCTTCGCATCAAGAGTATTCTCGAGGTCGGCGCAAATATGGGCGCACAGTTACTTGTCTTGCAGACCATGGGATATACGGATTTACATGGCATTGAGATAAATGAAGATGCGATAGCGCTTTCCAAGAAAGCAGCGCCTGGTATCACCATGAGTAGGGGCAGTGCCTTTGCTATACCGGCGACCGATGCGTCTTTTGACCTCGTATTCACCTCTGGCGTTCTCATCCACATAAGTCCTGATACCGTTAAGGACGCGATGCGGGAGATTCATCGTACGTCAAGGAAATATATATGGGGTTTTGAGTACTTCTCCGAGGCCTCTGTGACCATTCCGTACCGCGGACATGCGGATCGACTCTGGAAGGCCAATTTTTCGCAGATCTATCTGGACCTGTTCCCGGATCTAACGCTGGTGAGGGAGGTACGCTATAAGTACCTGAAAGAGAATAATGAAGATGCGATGTTTTTACTGCAAAAAAATGAACCCTAACGGAAAAACAGGAATAATCATCCAAGCGCGCATGGGTTCTACTCGGCTGCCCGGGAAGATCATGCTCGATTTAGCAGGCAAGCCGGTGCTGATGCGGGTGGTTGAGCGATGCTTCGCGAGCGTTGAGTCTCATATGGTAGTGGTTGCCACCTCGACTGATTCTCTTGATGATGCGGTGCACGCTCTTTGTGTGCGACAGGGGATAGAAGTTTTTCGGGGAAATGTACTGAATGTGCTCGATCGGTACTATCAGTGCGCGCTGCGCTACAAGCTTGATGTGATTGTGCGAGTGACTGCAGACTGTCCGTTGATCGATCCATTCATTATTGACGAATCGATCCGGCTGTTTCGCGCAAGAGAGGTAGCGTATGTCAGCAATTGCTTAGAGAGAAATTTCCCCCGAGGGCTCGACTGTGAGGTTTTTTCATTTGCTGCGCTCACGGACGCTTACCAGAACGCAATGGGTGCAGAAGAAAAAGAACATGTGACGCCCTACATCATAAAAAAAGGAAAGACCCTCGCCTATCCGACGCCTCCGGCATACCAAGGAGAGATGCGTCTTACGCTTGACGAGCAGGCGGATTATGATTTATTGAAAATGTTGTACGAGAAGTTTGACAAAAGAGAGGGGCTCATTGACGTTCGAGACGTTATTGGGTATCTGCATGAGCACCCGGAACTGGTGCAGATAAACGCCGGTGTAGCGCAAAAAACAACGTAACCGAGCATGGTATGAAGTTAACCTACTGTAAGAAATGCGTCATGCCGAGCACAAAACCAGATCTTTTTTTTGACGCAGACGGTATCTGTGATGCGTGCCGGTCCTCGGAACGAAAACTGGTGATTGACTGGGGCAAGAGAAAGAAGGAATTCGAGCGGCTCACTCTGACCTATCGCTCAAAAGATAAGCAGAACTATGATTGCATCATTCCGGTGAGCGGCGGTAAGGACAGCACGTACCAGACTTATCTCATCAAAAAAGTGTACGGATTGAACCCCTTGTGCGTGTGTTTTGAGCCTACGTACCAGACCGAGCTCGGCAGGCACAATCTTCAAAACCTCAACAATCTCGGTGTTGACCTTATCTATTTTAAAAAAAATCCGCAGGTCTATAAAAAAATGGTGATAGAGGGATTCCGACGGGTCGGCGATAATGAATGGCCTAATCATGTGGGCATTTTTACTGTTCCGGTCCGCGTCGCCGTCAACTATCAGGTGCCGCTCATTATTTGGGGAGAAAATTCCCAGATGGAATACGGCGGGCCCCGCACGGCTGCCGACAGAGAAATACTTGATCGACGCTGGTTGGAGGAATTCGGCGGACTCTTGGGCAATCGCGTGGAAGATATGCTGACGATCGAAGGGATTTCAAAAGAAGATTTGCTCGCCTATACCTATCCAAGGGACGAAGAGTTAAAGCGCGTCGGTGTGCGAGGTATTTTTCTCGGATACTACTTTCAGTGGGATGCGCGAAAGCAGGTGCGTATCATTCTGCAGCACGGTTTTAACGTCAAAACCGACGGACCGGTTGAGGGAACCTATACCAACTATGAGAATCTCGATGAAGCAACCGTCAGTGTGCACGACTATTTGAAGTTTCTCAAATATGGATTTGGACGCGCGACCGATCATGCATGTCTCGACATTCGCAATGGGCGGATTTCCCGCGACGGGGGACTTACGTTAGTACGAAAATATGACGGTAAGTATCCTCACTATGGGGTACAAAAATTTATTGAGTACAGCGGCTTGCGCAAGGATGAGGTGGACGCTGTTTTTGATCGCTTTACGAATACGTTGATTTTTCAGCGGGATTCATCCGGCAATTTTATTCGTGATGATGCGGGAAATTTAATCAAGGTACAGTACGATAACGAGTAACCATGGTTGTCGTTGTTGACTACGCAATGGGGAACGTTGCATCTGCAGAGAAGGTGTTTCGAAAACTCGGCGTCGCGGTTGCAGTCTCAAGAGACCCTGCGGTATTTGCGCAGGCGACCCATATCGTGTTGCCCGGGGTGGGCGCATTCGGTGCAGGGATGCAGCGTTTGAAGGACTTCGGTCTTATCCCTATGCTTCAGACGAAGGTACTCAAGGAAAAGCTGCCCTTCTTGGGTATCTGCCTGGGCATGCAACTCTTGGCAGAGGTCGGGCATGAGTATGGTGTTCACGAGGGTTTGGGTTGGATCAAGGGAAGGGTACAGAAGCTGGCACAGACGCAACGCCTACCGCATATAGGGTGGAATGACATCACTATTGCTCAAGATGATGTGCTCCTGAAAGACCTTCCTGACCTCAACGCGTACTTTGTGCACAGTTATCATCTCCAGTGCGACGAGCCAGGTGTGGTCACTTCAACCTGCACCTATGGTGAGCGTTTCGTCGCAACCATTCACAAAGAAAACATTTTCGGAACTCAATTCCACCCCGAAAAGAGTCAGCTCTTGGGCATACAAGTGATAAAAAACTTTTTGACCTATGCTTAAGACGCGCCTGATTCCGTGCATGCTTTTTTCTGGCATGAGCCTGGTCAAGACCATTCAATTTGGCCAATTACGCAATCTCGGCAACCCGATACAAACGGCAAAGGTCTATAATGCGAGAAACGTCGACGAATTGATTTTTATTGATATTTTGGCCAGCGAGGAGGGGCGAGAACCGCTCTACGATGTCATACGTGAGATCGTGCCAGAATGTTTTATGCCACTTACGATCGGCGGCGGTATCCACACGGTGGATCAGGTCTCTAGGCTGTTAAGTATAGGAGCGGATAAAGTTTCTCTTCAGAGCGAAGCGATCAAGAATCCTGATTTTATTAATCAGGTTTCGCGCACGTTTGGAGATCAGTGTGTAGTTGTTTCTATCGATGCGAAGTTTTTAGACGGCGAATACCGTGTGTTCACTCGCCGCGCTAAAGAAAATACGGGAATGACGGCCGTCGCCTGGGCTCGGGAAGCGGAACAGAGAGGAGCGGGAGAACTATTGCTTACCTCGATTGATCGCGATGGCACCATGACCGGATTTGATGTGGCATTGATCCAGAAAGTAACCTCGGCGGTTTCAATACCGGTTATCGCCTGCGGAGGCGCTGGCAAAGTCCAGGATGTACTAGACGCGGTGCACGCAGGCGCAAGCGCTGTTGCACTGGCCAGCATGTTCCATTATTCAGGACATACTTCGAACAGCATCAAGCAGCGCATGCGGCAGGCAGGCATTCCGGTGCGCATTCTGCCTTAGCTGTTCTTAGGTGGTATCGACCGGCAGTCGCCGCAGGCCGTTTTTTTGACTCTTTTCTTCGCTAATGTGCGCAAGCAGACCGGGTAGCCTGCCAATGAGGAATAATCCACTGGTCACATCAGCACCGATACCAAGATCAAGCGCAACGGCAGCGATTGCTCCGTCTATGTTGAGTGGAATTGTCTTGCCCTTCTGTGACTCAAGTTCGCGCGCGGTGTCGAGGGCATACGCGCAGTGCTTACCGGAAAGTTTTAATTTTCGGGCAGTGTTTATGAGTAGATCGGCTCGATGGTCTTTTTTCAAAACTGCGTGACCAAAACCCGGAATTTTCCCTCGAAGAAGCGCATCGCGAACAGCTTCCTTTGCTGATTGACTGGCGTCAGCATGCGTCTTGAGCCAATGGGCAGCATCTTCGGTTGCAGCTCCATGCGCATGACCGAATGTCGAAAGCGCAGCGATGAGCGCCTGGGGGAGCGGAACGTCAGCTGATGCCGCGATACGGGCGTTCATGGTTGAAACAGGACCAATGCCGTGATCAATGCTCAATGTTAAGAGGACGTTGAGAAGCTTCTCTACGTTTCGGTTCGCTGTAAGGCCGGTGAGGATAAAGTAGAGGTTTGCCACAAAGCTCTGCTGCGAAAGCTTTGATAGCGGCACACCGCGCACGTCTAAGTTGCCGTCTTCATCAAGGTGACTAATTGAAGTTTCCCAGTCCATCGCCCCTATTGAAATTGCTGCCGCAATGCATCGTAATGGTTGAGCACGGTGATGCCGCGTTTTTGAAACAGCTGATGCAAATCTTCGAATGATTTGAAAAAGTGATTGCTGCTGTTGTTCAAAAGGTTTTCAAAATGACCGAACGGTCGATCCGCAGGGACGCGGGTAAACGATGTGCCGGCCACAATGAGAAAAATGGGTTTTGACACGGATTGGTGCTGTGCGAAATTATACAATGCAGTAAGGTCATGATGCATGATTTCCTCAAAAATCACAATAGTCTCTGTTTCCGAATCATTGAGGAATGTGGTGAGTTGCTCGGTGAGAGAAACGCCAGTGCTTTTTTCTGCACCCAGGTGCACCACTGCACGGACGCCGTGCTCGTGCTGGGCTAAAAAGTGGACGATTTCATTTGCCATACCGCCGGACCGCGAGATCACGCTGATGGTGCCTTTTGTGTACGTTTCTTTCGGGTTCGGTCCGCCAATCATGCCTATACGGTTGATATCGGTTACGATAATGCCGAGTGAACCTGGGCCAAGGAGGAGGACACCCTTTTGCTTACAAAGCGTCACGAGGTACGCTAAGTCCTTGCGGGGAGTGCCTTCGGTGAGAATATGCACGAACGTGATTCCGTTGTTCACTGCTTCAGTCACAGCTGCTTTATTGGCTGCTGGCGGAACGTAGAGCGAGGTGCCGTCGATAGTGCCAATCTCCGAAATGACCTCTGCGATTGAATTGAATATGGGTACGCCGGAGACTTCCTGTCCGCCCTTGCCCGGGGTGACGCCGGCCACCACATTGGTTCCGTATGATTTCATGAACTCGACGGCGCGCCGTCCTTCAGTGCCGGTGGCGCCCTGGACGATCATGCGCAGCATTGGTGTGTAGTAGGGCTCGCGCATACTCAACGAATTTTTTGTGCGAAAATTTGCGCTGCTTCAAGCAGGGTTTTTTCTGAGCCGAGCCACGTGATGTCAAGATGATGTTTGCGCGCAAGGTCTTCCATCATAATTTTTGCTCGCTTCTCGTTCGGTCCGCCTCGCCTGATCACAATCGGATAGGACGGCTTTGCTTCGATGAGCGCAGCGGCGATGCCGGTCATTGTTTCATCAATCATGGTGAAGTTGGCGATGGCGCCAGCGACTAAGAGACCTTTTTGATTCGGCTTCTCAAGGGCGATGCGCGTCAGTGCCTCGACTTTTTCTTTGCGCGGATTGCCGCTATATTCCGAATAATTGCCTGGCCGGACGCCCAGGTGTACGAGCGCATCGAATACCACCATGCTTGCGCCGCCACCGGACAAGAGCAGTATGACGTCGCCGTCGAGTTCCGTATAGCGACACGGTGTGCCGCCGTATTCGCGGTGCTGATTCAAAGTCTGTACCGCTTGCTCTCGCTGTGTAAAAGAGGGGGTCGGTCTAAAAACAAGGGTTTCATGGGTTCGGTCGGGGTGGCGAAAGATTGCGCGATCATCCAGTGTGATTTTCGCGTCCAGCGCAATCCAGTCATGGTGTGAAGTTAACGCAAGCGGGTTTATTTCTAGACTCACGCAGTCTTCGGCAAAAAAACAGACGATAAGTTTCTGAAGGAGTTTTTCCACTGACAGTCTCTCGCGTTGAGGCAGGTTGAGCGCCTCAATTTTTGCGGGGGTCATGTGCTGGGTTAAGATATCGATGGGCACCGTCAGCAGCGTGCTCGATTGAGATTCTACGTTGCTGCCTCCGCCTCGTGAAAGGAGTACGTACGGTAAGCCACCTTGGAGGTAGAGGATTGAAACGTATAGGTTCTGCGCAAGTGGTTCTATGTGTTCCTCAATAAGGACTCTTCCGTTCATGGCATTGCAGAATTTCCGGAGGTCGGCTTCAGACTTCAGCAGAGCAATCCCTCCTTGCGCTGCTCTTTTTCCTGACAGGACCTGGAGTTTTCCCATCGCGGGGTAGCTCACTGTGCTGCTTACGCTCGTGCCGCTTTCGATAAGGGCAATCTGTTTCGGTACTGCGACACCATACGCAGCAAGTATTTTTTTAGCTTCGTATTCGTAGAGGCGCATGGTATTACGGATTGTTTTTCAACAGTGCGCGCCAACGAGAAGAGTCGAGCGAAACGTCTCTGGGCAGCTTTGTCCCAATATCCGCAAGCGATATTTTCCCAACCTGCGGCGATTGTTTTTTCGCAAGATCGTAGACGGTTTTTCGCTCGCCGCCGATGTGCATGACGCCGAAGAGGCTTGGCATGAGCGCGGCGCGCGCGATGTCAGGCGCGCGCTCTGAAACATAATCAGCGCTTGTCCACTGATCAACAAACGCTTTTTCGTACGGCCACGGACCGTCTGCTTTGAATGACGTGCGGATTACCAAGGTATGGGGATACTGTCGCACTACCATCTCGCCGAGAAGTTTCGTCAGGGCATAGTAGTTAACCGGATTCGGCGTGTCTTCCTCCTGGTAATTGCCTCGTTCGCCGTCGAATACGTAATCGGTTGAGAGATACACAAACTTTTGACCCTTGAAATTTCTAATCATGCTCTCGGTGCCGATGACATTCGTGATGTAGCAGGCCTGTTTATTCTGTTCGGCAGAGGCGACGTCAGTATAGGCAGCGCAGTGAATCACGATGTCGAAGCGATTTTTTTTAAAAAAAATCTTCACCGCAGAAGCGTCGGTGATGTCGAGCACGTCCCGATCAACTGACTGCGCGGGCAGAATGCGGGCGAGTGCCGCACCGAGTCTTCCCCTGCCACCGGTGATGAGGATGAGTTGGTTTGCGCCTGACATGTTACTGACCGAGGCTTGCGCTCATGATGGTGTTGAGCGTTTTGAGAATAATGGACACATCGAGTGTAAACGAGCGATTCTTAATGTAGAAAATGTCGTATTGCAGCTTTGTCATTGCATCCTCGATTGAATCGCCGTATTTGAAATTAATTTGCGCCCAGCCTGAAAGCCCCGGCTTTACCAGCAGGCGCTCTTTGTAGAAGGGAATTTTTTCACTCAAGAGGCTTACGAATTCCGGGCGTTCCGGCCGCGGGCCCACGAAACTCATATCGCCCTTCAAGATATTGATAAATTGCGGGATTTCGTCGAGCCTTGTCTTACGAAGGAATTTTCCGACACGAGTAATGCGCTTGTCGCCTCTGGTTGCCCATTGGGGCCCTTCTTGTTCGGCATGTGCGACCATGGTTCGAAATTTCATTGCGGTAAAAGTTTTACCGCCCCTGCCGACGCGGACCTGCTTAAAGAGAATCGGTCCCTTTGAATTGCATCGTATCGCCAGCACGATAAAGGGGATGAGCGGTAGGGAAAGGATACCAAAGAAGAAAGAGAAAAAAATGTCTTGCAGACGTTTCGTGAACTCATAGATCGGTTTGTTGCCGGAAAGCAGGTTTTCGAGAAACCATGTTTTTTCAAGGGATGCGATTGGAATCTTGCCGGTGAGTTTCTCGTAAAAGGCAGGGAAATTGAAATAATTGAGCCCGATGCCGAGCGTTTCGAATAAGTACCGCGCAATGGTTGGGCTGTGCTGCGGATTGTTGGTGGTGACCACGGTGTTGATCTTATATTTTTTTATCGAATTGACGAGATCGGTGAGGTCTTTGAGGTGAGGGATGTGCTGAAGTGTTTGCGGCAAGGGAGTTTGATCAAAATTGATGATGAGACTTACTTTGTAACCATAGTGCGGATTTCGCTCAAGTAATTCCGAAAGCTGAATTGACTCGGGTGTGACGCCGATGAGCAGCAGCCGACTGGCAAGCGTTCTGCTACCGGTCAGCCTATAGAAGCTGATGCGCCAGAGCAAAAAGAGCACCGCGTAGATGACGACAAGGAGCAGCAGCACCCGCAGGGGTCGAAGCGAGGTGAGTGAGGCAGGGGAGAGGTAGAAGAACGTAAAGCCGATCAACGTGTTAATGATGAGATTCTGAACAAGGTAACCGTAAAACTGAAAATCATTTTTTATGAGCTGCACCGTATAGAGATTATTGATAAAAAACACCACTATCCAGACGACGAAGAGAAGCGAGAAGGGAATGAGATGTCTCATCCAAAGTTCAGAAGTCAAATTCGGAGAGTAGCGAATAAGCAGCGTGATATAGAGTGCCACATAGAGGAGGCTCACGTCTCCAATAAGGAGCAGGATTTTTTTGAGTTTCATCGTATTCATGAGATTTTCACATTATACTGATTATGATGCCATGAGTCAATTTTTTCACTGTGCGCTGCCATAAACCGACGCTTGTCGGTAACCTGTCTTTCCCATTTTCCGAAGAAGGAATTATAATGAACACGCATGTTTTTTTTGGAAAAATATCTTCACGGTTGTGCTTATGCACTCTTACTCACGCCACTTCTATTCTCGCTGTATTTGAGCTCCCCGTATATCTTTACGCAAGTTCACTTTACGCAGGCGGTCGTTGGATTGAGTCTTGTGCCCCTGCTTTTTCTATGGATCTTTGATCAGACGTCGCGGCCAAGAGTATCGTTTGCGCTCCTTCTTTTTGCTACGTTTGGCGCCTCGCTGCTCATCTTGAACATGGTAAGCTTGAATACCGCGGCAAGCTATAGTGGTCGCTGGGAGCGGTTTGGCGGCGTTGCTGACTGGCTCTACCTGTATGGATATTTTTTTCTTTTGATTACTGTGCTGCGGACTCGTGCGCAATGGATTAACTATTTTCGCGTGCTGGTCAGCATCGGTGCACTCGTTGCTCTCTTTGCTTGGGCGCAATCTTTCTCATTATTCGATGTTTATTTTTTTGGCGGACGACTCTTCTCAACTGTTGGCAATCCTTCTTTTTTGAGCGCCTACCTACTATTGGTTATCGGACTCGCTTGCTATCTACTGCTGATTGACCACCCACGGTTTCGCGTGCTCTATGCAGCAATGATCAGTATCCAGACACCGATCTTAATTTTAGCCAACACACGGTCAACGATCTTGGGGCTTGGGGTCGCGTTGGCGCTCACACTGTTATTTTTCGGATTTACTGCGCAGAAATCAGATCGAAAAACAAATACCAATCGAATCTATGTCCTCGCTGCATTCGCGTTCAGCATACTTCTGACCGTCGCTGTGCTCAACATCGAACGTTCACGAATCTCAGAATTTACTGAACGATATGATCCGGTCAAAGGTTCTCAAACCATCAACAGTCGTCTTGCCAACTGGCAGATGGCCGTGCAAGGGATGTTAGAAAGACCGTGGACCGGCTGGGGTGATAATAACTATCATTTGGTTTTTGAGCGGTATTATGATCCGCGGCTCTATCTGGGGTGGGGTCAGAGCACTTTTTTTGACAAACCGCACAATGAATTTCTCGAGCGCGGCGTGGCAACCGGCCTCTTCGGATTGCTCTCGTATCTTTTGTTTCTCGCAACGCCTCTGTATTGCTGGCTCCGCCGAGGTCGCATGAGTGAATCAGAAACCACGCTGCTCATGTTTCTCCTGGGTTATTACTTGTATCTCCTTTTCTTCTTTCATTCAATTGCTGATTCGCTTATCTTTTTTGTGTACCTTGCTTATTTCTACCACCTCCAGGCATCACCGCGGCAATCCCACAGTGCTCATACGCATGCTCCGAATTGGATTGCAATGAGCGCGCTATTGATTTCAGCGGGGTTTGTCTTGAGCGCCCAGACCCGCGTGGTTGCAGCAAGTTTTTTTTCCCGGGCAGCAGAGCGTGAGGCTGATCTTCAGAGGAAAGTTGCGAACTTTTCAATCGCATGGTCACTCTCCGAGCAGGCTCGCGAAGTTGTTGTGGTAAAACTTGCGCAATCACTTCAACCAGTAACGTCGCCGGAGCATATCGGCGCGTACGAGCAATTACGTGTATGGACCGACGAGATTGTTCAAAAGCATCCGCTCGACGGTCGTTTCTTGACCTTGCTCGCCCGCATATATCGAAATACATCGGGATCGTTTCCTGATCGGCTTCTTAGCGCGAAGAATTTATCATCGATCGCACTTTTGATCAGTCCAAAAGACCCGCAACTCTATCAGTTGCGAGGACTCATTCACCTTGATCTTGCCGCACGTAACTCAACGTCTGCTGAACAGGAGCACTACATGACTGAGGCACTATCTGACCTTGAGACCAGTATACGTCTTGCGCCACAAGCCTTTGATTTGAATCTGCTCCTTCTCGGCGCGCGAGGGGTGCGCGATCAAAATTTTGACGCGCTCCTTGCCTATATGGAGGATACCTACTTAGGCCTTGCTCCTGAACACTTCCGACTGATTATTTCATTTCTCTACAATTATCGAGAAAAAGAAACGCTCCGTGCGGTCATGGAGTTCATCGAGCGGTTGCCTGACCCCCCATACGCTTTCAAGTCAGACCTCATGGGGTTTGCGCAAAACCTTCTCGGCCAGCTCTAAGGGGAGACCCTTCTGCGCCCTAGGCGCACCCGCCTCTGGCGGGGACTCGTCGAGCTAAGCTCGACTTCGCTCAGGGTTTAATACTTGTACCTGCTCGACTGCGCCTTCGGCTTGTCTCGCAGACAAGTATTAAAGTTGTGCGTCGCAGACCTTTCTTGTATAATGAGCAGGCTTTGTTTACCCAAAATGCTTTGGCGAGTAAAGAAACACCTCTGTTTTATGTTAGTGCTCATGATCACGGGCACGCCTTTTTTTGGTCTCCGGGCAGGCGGCTTCGGACGAGAACAAGTCTCGATTGCGCTGCTGCCGAATGATCCGGAATTTGCACGACAAGAGTATCTGTTGCGGGTAAAAACATCCTCGGCATGGGATGTGGTCCAACAGTACACACAACGTCGAGACATCGTGGTGGCAGTACTCGACACCGGCGTTGCCATTGATCATCCAGATTTATCGCAGAATATCTGGCACAATGCAGATGAAATAGCTGCGGACGGGATTGATAACGACGCTAACAGCTACATCGATGATGTGCAGGGCTGGGATTTCTTGCTGTCACGGCCTGATCCACGACCAAAATTAGAAGAGGGGTATTCGTACGAGGGTGCCAATCACGGTACGGTGGTCGCCGGTATCATCGCGGCAGTCATCAATAACGGGATTGGTGTTGCCGGCGCGTCGCTCTCGACAAAAATCATGCCCCTAAGGATTTTAGACAGCAGTGGCGCGGGAAATACAATTCTCTTGACGCAAGCAATTGATTACGCAGTCGAAAACGGTGCCGACGTGATCAATTTGAGCCTTATTGGTGATGTCAGAGATCCGCGTCTTGTGCACAGTATTGAGGCTGCGTATAACGCCGGTGTTGCGGTAGTTGCAGCGTCCGGAAATCAGGAGAATGTTGGCGTTGATTTGGATGAAATGCCGCGGTATCCGATTTGCGAAGAGGCGGGCATCAATCATGTGGTGGGCGTTGCGGCCGTGGACGCGTTCAATACGTTGGCTCCTTTTTCCAATTACGGATCGTCCTGTATTGATATCGCCGCGCCAGGAACTAATTTTTTTAGCACGGCGTGGTACATCCCGAATAACCCGGATTTTAACCTCTACTACGCAGGCGGGTGGAGCGGCACCTCGGTTGCAGCACCATTAGTCTCGGCCGCTATCGCCATGATTAAGGCGGTGGCACCGAATTTGAATCTTGCTGACATCTACCGCTTGATCCTTACTAACGCAAGCAGCCTGCAGGCCTCAAATACCAATTATCAGGATCTGGGCAGCGGAATGTTGGATATCAAGAAGGCAGTTGATGCGGCGCTGGGGCTTTCACGAAAGAAGCCGGTGCGTATTGTCATGGCGCCAGGTCGGGGTTTTGGTTCTCGGGTTCTCGTAAAGGACAAAAACGGCGTCACCATATCAGAGTTTTTAGCTTACGGGCCGCGCTTTAATGGCGGCGTATCGGTGACAACCGGGGATGTTGATGGCGACGGGGAAAATGAAATCGTTACTGTTCCGCTTTCACAGGGCGGTCCCCATGTCCGGATTTTTAATTTGCAGGGTGACCTCAAGGGTCAATTTATGGCTTTCGCACCCGACTTCCGTGGCGGATTAAGTGTTGCTGTTGCTGATGTCGATGGCGATGCAAAGGCAGAGATCATCGTTGCGGTGCTTTCCGGAGCAGGTCCACAAGTCCGAGTGTTTGACGGAAAGGGTCGGGCGGTTGGCAGCTTTTTCAGTTATGATCAGCGTTTTCGGGGAGGGGTGAAACTTGCGGCAGGAGATATTGACAACGACGGACGAGCAGAGATTTTAACTGCTCCTGCATCGCGCGGCGGCCCTCATATCCGTATTTTTGATCAGCATGGCGGTCTCAAAGGCCAGTTCATGGCTTTTGCTTCAGATTTCCGTGGCGGGTTGACACTCGGTGTTGGTGATGTGGATTATGACGGTCGAAACGAGATTATCGTTGCCCAAGAGACTGATCGCAACGTGCAGGCGCGCATCTTCGACGGTCAGGCACAGGAGAAGAATCGGTTTCCACTCTTTCCGAACCCGAGTATCCCTGAACAGCAGATCAGTCTCTTGGTTGCTGACTACACCGGCGACGGTCAGGTGGATATCATAACGTATCCGCTTGTTGCGGGTACGTCGTTGACCCTGTTCGATTATTATGGCCGCATAATCAATACCATTGATGCTGCGGGGAACGATACCGTACAAAGGAATGTCCGCTTCGGCTTTAGCTTAACGAAATGATCATCATGAATTTAAAACAGCTCATCGTAAGCATCGTGCCGCCTCACTACAGGCAGTTTACCAAATTCAGCATTGTCGGAACCGGCAATTCAATTATCGATTTTACCGTGTATCTACTGGCAACCCGCGTGTTCGGCTTGCATTTCATGGTGGCAAAGGTCGTGTCGTGGTTTGCAGCTGTCTGTTTCAGTTTCACGATGAACAAATACTGGACGTTTCGTTCGCGTTCGCTGGAAGCCGCCTTTGAGCAATATGTCAAATTCGTTATTGTCAGTCTTGTCTCGCTCGGCCTGTCTGCATCGATTCTCTATATCTTGGTGCGACGGTTCGGGATCTATGACCTCATCGCTAATGTGCTCACTATAGGAGTAGTGGTATTTTGGAATTTTTTTATGAATAAATTTTGGACCTTTGGTCGCTGACATGGAGTTAACTGTGGTCATACCTGCATTCAATGAGGAACGAGTCATCGCGAGCACCCTGCGGGAAGTCCTTGGCTACCTCTCAAAAAGATTTTCATCATATGAAGTTATCGTGGTCGATGACGGATCAAGGGACCGAACCGCCGCCGCTGTTTCCGTTTTTAAAAACGTCAAGCTCCTGCGTTCCCAAAAAAACAGGGGGAAGGGGCATGCAGTAAAGATGGGCGTGCTTGCAAGCGCTGGCGATTATATTCTGTATATGGACGCTGACAATTCCACTTCCATCACTGAACTTGACCACTTCATGGGAGAAATCAGGAACTATGATCTGGTGATGGGATCGCGCGCGTTAGCGACATCAGTGGTTGCAGTCAGTCAGAATCCTTTCAAGAAAGCATTGGGCAGACTGGGCAATTTCGTCATTCGATTACTGCTCGGTTTGCCATTTTCTGATACACAATGCGGGTTTAAATTATTTCGGGCGCGTCTCGCTGCGTTGTTCAGAAAGCAAAAAATTGAGCGATGGGGATTTGATTTTGAATTCATTTTTCTTGCGCATCGAGGCGGGTTTCGGATACATGAGTCCCCGGTGCGCTGGGCGAATCATGTTGACTCGCGGGTGACACCAGCCTCCTATATCGCGTCTCTTGTGGAGCTTCTCAAGGTTCGCGCCTGGTATTTGCTTGGAAAATATTAAGTGCTAGTATTAACGTACCATTATGGAAGTAGCCATTCCGCATCAGAAAAAAAACATCCTCGTCTTGGGCGGCGCTGGTTTTATTGGCTCTCATTTGTGCGAACACCTGCTGCGAAAGGGCGATAACGTCATTTGTCTCGACGATTTCGTCACTTCCGACGTCGAGAACATTAAAATGATGTTAGAGTTCCCCAACTTCGAGTTTATTCGCCACGACATCACCGAACAGATTGACTTCAGCAAGGAACCGGGCTTGAGGAAGTTTAAGGTGCACATTAATGGTGTCCAGGAAGCCTATAATCTGGCTTGTCCCACTTCGGCGTACGATTATACGAACCTGCCCATCGAGACGGCACTCGCCAATTCGCAGGGCACGCGGATATCGCTTGAGATGGCGCGGAAATATAAGGCGCGCTATTTATTGGCTTCATCCTCGGCGGTATACGGCAGGGCTCCGGAGGAATCGAATATCATTGATGAGAATTATTTGGGGAAGGTCAATTTCATCGGGCCACGCGCGTGCTACAATGAGGGGAAACGTTTTGCCGAAACACTGGTGTCGACCTATCGTGATTTTTATAAAATGGATGTTCGCATTGCACGCATCTTTACCACCTATGGTCCGCGTATGATGAAGCACAGCGGCCGATTCATCCCCGATATGATCGCAAGCGCCATCGCGAACCAGGACATAGTGATCCCTGGTGACGTGAGCACCGGCTCCTCGCTCTGCTATGTCAAGGATATGGTGGAGGGGCTGATCGCCCTGATGAATTCGGACATTAACGTTCCGGTGAATCTGGGTAACGACAATTTCGTATTGTATAATGATGTTGCCGAAAAAATACAAACGATCCTCGGCTCACGTTCTTCCATAAAGTTTGCCGAGGCTATTCCGTACTCGCACCAGCAGGCAGTGCCTGATATTACGCTCGCCAAGGAGAAACTTAACTGGTTCCCGCTGGTGAACATCGATGAAGGTCTCAAACAGACGATTGCGTATGCCCGTTCAAATTACATTGATCGATTAGACATCCGCCGGTATAGTCAGTATAAACGACCAGCGCAGTAATGCCCTGACCTATGCGTATCGTCATCGCCGCGGGGATTTTCCCGCCCGATATAGGAGGGCCGGCGACCTATGCCGCTGCGCTTGCCGATTATTTGTCGGTGCGGGGACATACGGTCGCGGTGATCTGTTATGGGGCAGAAAGGCATGATGATGTCGATACTCCGTATACGGTCCATCGTGTGCCGCGCGGCAGAGTTTTTATAACCTATGGCAAGTATCTTGTTGCATTATGGAAGCTTGCGTTGCGTGCCGATTGCATCTACGCGCAGGGGCCAGTTGCCGGTGGCATACAGAGTTTCTTGGTGAGTCGCCTCTTGGCGCGGCCCTATGCCGTCAAGGTCACCGGCGATTATGCGTGGGAGCAAGCCGTTGTTCGGTATAAGAGCACTGTTTCAATTGATGCATTTCAGCGTACCTCGAAAGGGATCCCACTCTCTATCCGGGTGATTCGTTTGCTTCAGCGCTGGGTGGTGCGACATGCTGATCAGGTGGTGGTGCCCAGTGCCTATCTGCGCACGATGGTGCTTGGATGGCGCGCGCCTGAAAAAAGCGTTGCCGTGATTTTTAACGCGGTGCCAATGGCGCACGCGCACGAGGGTTCACGCCCTGGTATCAATGGGCCGCTGGTGTTATCCGTTGGCAGATTGGTGCCTTGGAAGGGTTTTTCTGAACTTATTAAGCTCTGGCCGCGCGTTCTTTCACGACTGCAAGCGAAACTGATAATCGTAGGCGACGGACCCCAACGCAGTCTGCTCGAGACTATAATTGAAAAGATGCACTTGCAGTCAAGCTGTCTCTTGGTCGGCAGAAAAGCGGCTCGTGAACTTGCGCACTATTATTCGGCTGCCGATCTTTTTGTTTTGAACTCCGGCTACGAGGGTTTTTCGCATACGGTTCTGGAAGCGCAAGCACATGGCGTAGTGGTCGCCGCTTCACGGGCGGGGGGGAATCCGGAGATTGTTGAACATGGAGTCTCTGGTCTCCTCTTTAGCTACAATGCCGCGGACGAGATTGTCGACTGCATCACTGATCTTTTGCAGCATCGAGATAAAGCTGGGCGTTTGGCAGCGGCGGCTCTCCGCAATCTTAAGCGATTTGATCCCAAGCTTGTGTTCGGAAAGACTTTGGAGCTCCTGCAACGGTTTGCAGCAAAACGAGGATGAGCGCAGAAAAAATATATATTGTCATTCCGGCCTACAACGAAGCAGTTTTCATTCGTGCAACGCTTGAAGCGGTTCTTGCGATTGGCAGGTATCAGATTGTTGTGGTCGACGACGGTTCCACCGACGATACTTTTGCCATAGCTAGGTCGCTCGTCCCAACACTCCGGCATGCAACCAACCGCGGTATGGGCGCTGCGCTTGCCACCGGCACAGCGTATGCGTTGCGCGACGGCGCTCTCTATATCGTGCACTTTGACGCCGACGGTCAGCATCGGGCAGAAGAAATCGAACGCTTGTTAAGTCCGCTCTTTCTGAACCGCGCTGATATCGTCATCGGTTCGCGCTATCTGCAGAAGCACGAGGTGCCGTGGACTAAGAAGTTCCTGATTCATAAACCTGCTCTCGTGCTGCAGAATCTCATTACTGGTTTACGGCTCACCGATGTGCATAACGGTTTCCGTGCGATGAATCGGCACGCCGCGACGCGTATTGTGATTCGACAGGATCGCATGGCGCACGCGTCAGAGATTATTCATGAGGTTAAGCGGAATCGCTTGCGATTTACGGAAGTCCCTGTTACGATTTCGTACCACGAGTATGGGCAGGGCATGCGAGAAGGGCTGCGCGTATATTTCGATTTACTAACCAAGCGATTCTTCAAATAATATGGTAGTGCAGATTATTGTAAGCCTCTTTGCGCTCGTAGTGGTGTGGCGTCTCTGGCAGAATTATCGGAATCGACGGATGTCGCTTGCGGCGAGCATCGGCTGGTTTATGGTGTGGCTTGCCGTGGTGGTCTTTTTTTGGTCGCCCGAGATCGCAAGCAGGATTGCGCTCTACACGGGCATCACGCGCGGCGCAGATGTGATTGTGTACGGAGCCATTATCGTCATTATGTACTTGCTTTATCGAGTATTTTTGAGGCTCGAGAAGTTTGACCGAGACTTGACAGCGCTGACGCGCGAACTCGCTTTGAAACATGGAACAAAAAAGGAGCATCATACCGATCCTGATCGTTAACTACAACGGCATTGCCTATCTCCATGATTGCCTTTCTTCCCTTGCCGCGTGTCAGTACGATGACATCGAGCAACGTCTGTACATCGTTGATAATGACTCGCGTGACGGTTCGTCTGACTACATTCGCAAAAACTGGCCGCAGGCGCGCTTGATACAAGCAGAGCGTAACTTCGGTTTTGCCGGGGGCAATAATCTGGGCTGGCGTATCATTCAGGAGGAGTTGCCCGGGTGCCGATACCTTATGCTGCTCAATACTGATACCATTGTTGCGCATAATTTCTTGGAGCCGTTGGTGCGCGCGATGGATCAGCAGCCCCGGGTTGCGTCAGTACAGCCAAAAATTTTGCTGTACCCCCAGCAGCATAAGATTAATTCGCTCGGCAATGTCATCCATTATCTTGGATTCGGATACAGCAGTTATAACGGAGTTGCCGATGAGAGCATGCGGGCAGTGAATCAATCCATTAACTACGCCTCTGGTGCTGCGGTGATGCTTCGTGTTGCGGCAGTGCGCGAGGTTGGCCTCTTTGACGATTTCATGTTCATGTACCTTGAGGATTTGGACTTGGGCTGGAAATTCTTGCTCCGCGGATGGGAGAATCGGCTGGTGCCGGAAAGTATCGTGTATCATAAGTATGAATTCAGCCGGGGCATGCGTCAGTATTATTTTTTTGAGCGTAATCGGCTCTGGATACTGCTGAAGAATTATCGTCTCCTGACTCTTCTTTTCATCCTTCCTGTCTGGCTTATTATGGAGTTCGGAATGCTGGTTCGAGCGATGGTTGGCAAAACCCTTGCGTTAAAAATCAAGTCCTACGCTTATTTTTTCTTGCCAAAGCATCTGGTCGCGCTGATGAGAGATCGCGGGCGGATTCAGTCGCTGCGCGTCCGCAAGGACGGGGAGATCATGCGCATGTTTTCAGGACGCATTGATTTTCAACCGCTCCATGACCCCGTCTTGCAGTATGTGGCGAACCCGCTCTTAAATCTTTATTTTAAATTCCTAAAAACAATAATTTTTTGGTGATGAAAATCGCTCAAGTCGTCTCGACATTCCCGCCCTATAAGGCCGGCATCGGCAACGCAGCCTACCACTTAAGCTGGGAATTGTCCCAGCTCGGCAATCGGGTCACTGTTTTTACCGTCCGGAGCAGGGGTGGGCTTGCGATCGACCAGAGTCTTCCCTTTACGGTCCGCAGAATGCGCCCCCTGCTCTATTATGGGAACGCCGGGTTCGTACCGCAGCTTTTGTGGGAGCTAAGAAATTTTGATATCGTCCATTTTCATTATCCTTTTTTTGGCGGAGCAGAGATGCTCTACGTACGCGACCTGGTGAGGCACCTCAATATTATACTGCACTATCACATGGATGTCGTTGGCGAGGGCATGCTCAAGCGGCTCTTTGCATTTCATACTGCCCGAGTCCTGCCTGGCATTCTTGACCATGCCAATAAAATCATCGTTACCTCGATGAATTATTTACTCGCCTCACAGATCAAGGATTACTACGATGCTCACCGTGATAAATTTGTCGCGATTCCCCTCGGTGTTAATCCGCAGGTTTTTAAACCAGGCATCAGGAATAAGGATTTGCTCGATAAACATCATCTCCACAATAAAAAGGTCGTTTTGTTTGTAGGCGCGCTTGACCGCGCACATTATTTTAAGGGCGTCAATTATTTGATTAAAGCCTTTCAGCTCATTGCTTCCAACGACGAGTATCGACTGCTCATCGTGGGCGGTGGCCCGATGAAGACCGGCTATGAAAGTCTCGTCACCAATTATGGACTTGAGCGCAAAGTTGTATTTGCCGGTGAGGTTTCTGACGATTGGCTGCCCGCTTACTACAATGTGGGCGACGTGTTTGTGCTGCCTTCAGTTGATCGCTCCGAGGCGTTTGGACTCACGATTCTTGAGGCGATGGCGACCGGATTGCCGGTCATTGTATCCGATTTACCGGGACTTCGGAGCGTGGTTCACAAGGACGTGACCGGTCTCTTGTTTAAGCCGCGACAAATCACGGCGCTTGCAAAATATATGCGGCATCTTCTCGAAAACCCGCAGGTCGGCAACAGATACGGCGAACAAGGCCGTCTCCAAGTACTTGAGCATTACACTTGGGAGGTAGTTGGCAAAGCGGTGAATTCCCTCTATAGAGAACGTCGATGACCATAGGCATTATTTCAAATCTCTACCCTCCGCTGGTTGTGGGCGGTGCCGAGATGGTGGCGCAGACTATGGCAGAAGGCTTGCGAAAGCACGGGCAACGCGTCTTCGTCATAACAACCCGGCCATACCAGTCATTGAAATCACTCACTATGCAGCGTGAGATGGCGGGGGAGGTACCGGTGTATCGTTTCTATCCTTTGAATTTCTATCATTACGCCCAGGGTTTCCGGTTTCACCCGTTGGTTCGTTTTTTTTGGCACGTGTTCGACATCTTCAATGTGCACAGTGTCATAGTTATAAAAAAAATTTTGGGGCAAGAAAAACCTGATATAGTCATCACGCATAATATGATGGGAATCGGTTTTTTAATTCCGAGGCTCATTCGTCGCTTGGGCATGAGGCATGTCCATATCCTTCATGATGTACAGCTCTATAACCCATCAGGGCTTATCGTGAAAGGCGAGACCTCGTTCGCCCAATTACTTGCGAACGCACTGGGTTATAGCACGCTCATGAAGTTCCTTTTTTCCAAAACCAATCTCATCATCTCGCCTTCCCAATTCTTGCTGGATTTTTATCGTGATCGCGGCTTTCTTAAAAACATCAGGACAGCGGTGTTGCCGAATCCAGTTCAGCTGCCACCTGCATCGTCTGATCAAAGGCAGGGCCCGGCTTTACCGAGGCTCGGCTTCACCGGCCCGACTTTGCGCCTTGTGTATGTCGGTCACCTTTCGAAGGCGAAGGGCATTGCCGGGCTTGTTGAGGTTATGCTGCGCTTACACACTATGCCGCTTACGCTTAAGGTCATTGGCAAGGGGCCATTGATGACGACACTGAAGGAGAAAACAGCTTCCGACTCCAGGATATCTTTTTATGGCTGGCTTTCACCGGCGAACGTGAGAGAGATTCTTCACGATTCCGATATCGTGGTGGTGCCCACCCTTTGTTATGACAATTCGCCGACGGTCGTATTCGAGGCGTTGAGTTCAGGTGTGCCCGTGATCGTTTCGGATATCGGCGGGGCGAAGGAAATTGTTCGTGATGGTTATAATGGATGGGTTTTCGAGGCGGACAATTGGTCAGCGCTGGGACAACTGCTTACGCGTTTGGCCGGCTCGCGGCAGGAAGTTTCACTACGCGCTGCACAGGCACGCGCCTCGATAGCGCACCTTTCAATTGACCAGTACACGAGAACCCTCCTCAATCGTATCGGAACTTGAAGATAGTGATTTTGCCCTCGCCGATCCGCTGATATTTTTGCGCACGGGGTGCCCAGAGGGCCTCAAGCTCCGCGGCCTTGTCCCAGTAATTGTTTAAGACGAAATAGACGCTTCCCACCCCCGTTTTTTGTTTAATGGTCGAAAGCGTGGCTGCGAGGTCTTTTTTTCGAGTAAGATCCAAATACATTTGATACAGCCACCCATTGGTCGGCAGCGGGTAGTAAAAAGTTCCCTCATAGTATCGTTGGAAGCCAAATTCCTTCACTGCGACGGCCGAGACCGTTTGATTGGCGAGGACCACATACGCGTCTGCCCGCGCATCAGTATTGATCCAATGCACTGCTTCATAGTCATATCGAGACGCGCTGTATCCTTTTGACTGGGATCTTGTGTCAAAGCGCGGATAGGAAAGGTACCATGGCACTGTTGCAAGCAGGCAGAGGGCGACAAGCAGGGAGGTCTGAACGTACAGGGCAGAGCGTAACCGCCGTACCACGGCGTAGAAGCCCATAAAACAGAGGGGAATGAGAAAATAGAACGCGAGCACAAGCAAACGGTCGGCAAAAATCTCATTTTCCGATGCCGTCGCAAAATTAAAACGATAGAAATTTTTCACGACGAAGTAATTGGCAAAGGCCACCACTGACCCCAGCACATAGGGAACCCAAAAACCCCTGGCATGCCTGACAAACCACACCAGGCCCGCCACAGCAAAGAGAAGGAATATCAGCCGGTAGTTTTCCGCATAGAGATACAGAAGATCGTCTAATGTGGCAAAAGGAAACCAGGTTGGTACTGATCCGAGCGTGAGCGCTGCCGGGATGATAAAAGATACTGACAGTGATGAGGAAAAGAGCGGAGCCAATATAAAAAGGAGGGGCATTAAAAAGATTCCTGTTATCACGAACCCGATTGTCAGGAGTCGCCGGTTCCGATCTTGCATTTTTTTATAGATACCGCAGTACAATCCGAAGACGAGTGTTGGAATTCCGGTTAAGGGATGAAACACGAGACTGGTTGTTGCAACCACTATCATGACCCAGAAGGGCAGCAGGTTCGTTCGGAGGTACAAAGGCGAGAGCACAATGGTGAGCAGCGACCACAGAAACGATGCACCCTGGGGCGTTGATTGCACAAGTTCAGGATAGGGAAAGACCAGCAGCAGAAACGGCATGAGAAGCGCCATTTTTTTTTCTTGCAACAGGTATCGAGAGGTGAGATACACGCTTGCGGGCAGAATGGCGGCGATGGATACGGGTAAAATGAATCTATCAACAGCATCAAAGGGCAGGCCCCAATGAGCAAGCCACGCAACGAGCGCGTAGAAACCTGTATAGTAGGGAGGCTTTGGCAGTATCGTGCCAGTCCCAATCAAAATTTTTTCAGTTGCCTGATGAATGAAAGGATCGAAGCCATTGCCCAGAGGGAAGACTATAGTGGTAACACTGATCGCGATAGCAAAGAGGGCAAGGTAATAGAGCCACGATGACCTGCGTTGATGGAGAAGGACGAGGGTGAGCGCGCACAGACTGAAAAAACCGATGAAGACAAGTGGAGAGAGGGTGAGCCAGGGGCTTACGAGGCTTTCGCGAGCGATCCCTTGCACGAAGAGCACCGCAAGAGCAGCAACGACAAGAAGGTAGGCGGAGGTAGCGGCAAGCACCATCAGCGACGAGTCGGGTCGTGCAATATGTGGCGCGCTCTGTTGGGCGTGGCTGTCCCTTTTTAAGTACATGAGCAGAGGGCAAAGAAAGGTGAGTAGAGAAAGAGTTAAGGAGTTCAATTCGTATCCGTAAAAAAGCGCGCTTCCGGCAAGGGCAAAAAAACCGATTGCAACCAGTGCGCCCAGAAGCCATGAGAGACCGAAACGTAGGTATGCAAAGAACCGATGCGCAAACAATTGGACAAGTAGTATTCCATACACGAGTCCAAGTAGCGGTTTCAGAAAAGCGTTCGCACCATAGGGGACAAGGGATAGTGCTGCAATGAGCCAGAGGAGTGCCAATTGCGCTGTGGTGATTACGTTGCGCAGTATCAGTTGACGGACGTATTCCATATTTGTTGTAATAATCCTAGCATAGATTTTTTGTTGCACAAGGGCTAAAATAGTAAAACATCATGGTATATAGGCAATCTCGCGCTAGTCTTGCTGGACTTCTTTTCATTGGACTCTTCGTTATGGTGCAGTTGGCGCTCGTATGGAATGGCGGCGTGAATCAGGTTTTTAATTCTCCAGATGCGAACGCCAATTATCACTTTGCCCTTCGGATTTTAGAGGGGAAAGATTTTGCAGTTGCGTTGCCTTTGGATGACTCATTTGCGCGCGACTATCTCTTTACCCGGAGTACCCGAGTGACATGGGGCAGTTTGGTTCCCACAGGTTTCCTTGGTTTAATCGTATTGTATGGCCTCACCAGCAAACTGTTTTTTCTCAATGTAATTCCATATCTCACCATTCTCATTGCGGGCACTGCGCTCTATTACTTCTATCGGCTCAATGAACTGATCTCCAATCGTGCCGGCTTATTCGCACTGCTCTTGCTTATGATACATCCGGCATGGTGGTATTACACGAACGATTCCTTGTTGCCCAACGTGCTCTTTGTGAGTCTGCTCATCATCAGCGTCTACTTTTTTGCAATTATTATACCGCGTCCCAAATCCTTGTCGTATGTGGCTGCATTTACCGCATTAACGCTTGCGCTCTATGTGAGAACTTCCGAAGCGATTTGGCTTGTTCCAATTCTTGTGGCATACGCGATTGTGTTTCGAAAGCGGATCAATATGCGATGGTTTATGGCATCGGTTGTCAGTATGGCTGTCGTGGGTGTTGCCATCGCTGCCTTCCATCGCAGTATCATCCCTTCGGATTTTCCTTTCGGCTACACACTGCCGCAGAGTTCACAAGGATCCCTTATTTCGCTTCTCTTTCCCTTCGGATTTCACCCGCGCCTCATGCTGTTTAATGCATGGAATTATCTTATTGCTTTTTTCTGGCCGTATACACTTGCGGTGCTCATTGCGGCCGCAGTATCTCTTAAGGAATTCTGGCGGGAGCGGTCCAGCTTTCCTGTTTGGTCTTTTTTATTTGCCTCATGCGTGCTTCTGACGTTCTATGGCTCATGGTTGATCATTGATTCGACGTATACGCGGGGAGTGACTATTGGTACCTCGTATGTCCGATATTTTCTGCCCATCTATGTTTTTTCAATTCCTCTAATTGCCTATGCATGGAGCAGTTTGGCATATCTCCCCGTGCGCAGGTATCAGGCTGCAAGTGGCATTCTGATTCTGCTGTTCATGCTCTTTTCATATCGTGTAACCATGTCAGGCTCGCCCGAAACGATTCTTGCAAAACAGAAGACGCTTAACACGTACGATGCAGTCGCTTCATGGGTACGATCAGAGCTGCCACAGGACGCCATTATTGTTGCCGAGAGGAGTGATAAGTATGTCTGGCCGCACCGTTTAGTCATCACGTCATATGAATCTGATGCAGGCCGCCGCGCCCTTGCGCACTATCTGGGGAGGGGTACGCGATTGTACTTTGTTGGTCCAACGAAGGACGAGAGAAAAATGGCCGAGATCAACGAAACATGGAGACCTTTTCGTTTCGCTCTTGAAGAGAAAATATTCACACAGGCTGATATCAGCGTGTATCGAATTGTATTGCAATGAGACCATATGTTTTGATTCGAACCGTTCGATGGGCGCGGATCGTCCTGTATGCCATCCTACCGGTCGTGCTCCTTTTTGCATTCGTGGTTGATCTGAATCCCTCCGGTGTTCGTTCTCTCCAGTATCGTCTTGACCGGCCGCAGGCATTGATTTCGCCTCTGTTCCCTGCCCACCGTCTTTCTGCCATCACAGAAGGTGCCCAGCGTGTCTTGGAGCAGCCGGTGTATTTCAAGGTTCGATATCCTCATCGGTATGAGTATGCCGATCTGCGTGTTGTTGTTGAAACGGCTCCGGCGGTTTGGCGCATTGGGCTCGAAGTCACTGGGGCAGAGTGGTCGTACGCGCTGCTTTCGCCTGACCGAACAGGTTTTGTGCGTTTTGATTTGCAGAACGCAAAAATTACGGATGGCAATCTGCGATTTATCATTTCGATTGACCGTCTTGAAAGCATGCCGTTTATGATTCGCGAGGTACAGATTACGTTCCATCGCGAATCGCTGTTTGAAACGCTCAAGAGGATGTTATGGCTGTCATGAAAGAGCAGGCGAAATTGTTGTATGAATTGATTGATGACGCCTTTCGCGTTGTCAGCTTGTCGGGCGCAACACTCATCCTGGCGGAGCTTTTAAAACCCGGATTCGTGAGCGCAATCGTGGATCTCAATCTTGTCGTCATCACAGGCATACTCTTTTTTATGCTACGAATCGCCATCGCACACCATGTGGTGGTGCATCGATTCAAGAAAATATATACGGGAATTGTGCTTGCTTTTGATGCACTGTTACTCTGGATGTACATTTCTTTACAATTCAAAAACTATTTGTTAGGTTTATTGCTGCTCGGGGTTCTCGCGATGCTTATGACCGCGACGGTGCATTATGATAGACGGCGTTATTATTAAAAAATTGAAAGTGCATCCGGATGTGCCGGACACTGAATCATCAGGCCAGAGCGGCTTTCTCATGGAGGTGCTCCGCGATGACGATGGCTTGTTGAAACATTTCGGCCAGACTACGTTCACGGTTGCTTATCCAGGCAGCATTAAGGCTTTCCACTGGCATAAGCATCAGAACGATCTCTGGTTCGTTGCATCGGGTACCGCGCGCATTGTTCTCCATGATCTTCGCTCGCACTCGCGCACGCGCGGGCAGACGGATGTGTTCCTGGCCGGTACGGATGAGTATCAGTTAATTGTGATACCGCCGGGTGTTGCCCACGGCTATCAGGTGGTTTCCGATGAAGCGGTGTTACTTTTTTATCATACGGATCGAAATTATAACCCGAGTCATCCTGACGAAGAACGAATTCGCTACGATGATCCGCGAATAAACTTTGACTGGTCAAAAAATCAAAATTAACATCGATCACATGAGCGACTGCGTGTTTTGCAAAATCGTATCAGGCGCGATTCCGTCGCAGAAGATTTTTGATGATGACGCGGTCTGCGCTTTTCTCGACGCATTCCCCATCAGCAGGGGTCATACCCTGCTCATACCAAAAATCCATTTTGATCGTTTTGATCTGGTGCCACAGGCGATTATCGTTCGCTTGGCGTCCAAGCTCCATTATCTGGCACCACGGATTGCAGCAGTCATGCAGGCGGACGGATTCAATCTCGGCATGAATAACGGCCCTGCCGCTGGGCAGGTCGTACAGCACGTGCATTGGCATATTATTCCTCGCTACAATAACGACGGGCTCCGGCACTGGCCGAACCGTACGGTGGGCGCCGCGGAACTCGACCAGATCGGCAACGAAATCAGAAGTCGGATTCAATGAAACGCGTATGACGCTACTCGTGACCGGCGGTGCAGGCTTCATCGGTTCTAACTTTATTCGGTACTGGCTCCAGAAGTACTCTCACGACACTATCATAAATCTCGATGCTCTTACGTACGCGGGCTACCGCGAAAGTCTCGTGGACATAGAGAAGCAGTATCCGCGAAGGTATCGATTTGTCCGAGGCAACATTGCCGATTTTCCTAATAATCTCAAGGTGCTCAAGAAATTTCTGCCAGATAGTATTGTCAACTTTGCGGCAGAGAGTCATAATAGTCGCGCCGTCCTGAACCCGAATATTTTCATCGATACTAACGTCGTCGGCACCCAGCGCCTGCTCGAGGCTGCGCGTCGCGTCGGAACCGGTAGGTTCCATCACATATCAACCTGCGAGGTGTATGGCGATCTGCCGCTTGACTCGAATGAGCAGTTTACCGAAGAATCACCGTATCGGCCGCGCACGCCATACAATGCATCAAAGGCGGCCGCCGATGTTATCGTGCGCGCGTACCACACCACCTATAATCTTCCCGTTACCATATCAAACGCGTCAAATAATTACGGTCCGTATCAGTTTCCTGAGAAGGTGATACCACACTTTACGATACGGGGACTTTCCAAGAAAAAATTGCCGCTCTACAAACAAAGTAAGCATAAGCGGGAATGGATCCATGTGCTTGATCATTGTCGCGCGCTTGAGTTAGTGCTGCTCCGCGGCACAATCGGCGAAACCTATAATGTCGGGACCGGCACCGAGGCCGACATCGAAACCATCGCAGACAAGGTCATAGAGGCTTTGGGCCTTCATCCGTCACACAAGACCTATGTGGAGGATCGGCCAGGCCATGACCGACGATACCTCCTTGATTCGACAAAATTGCGCACGAGTTTAGGATGGGAACCTCAAATAGATTTTCATGAGGGAATGCGGGATACGATTCAGTGGTATGTGCAAAACGAAGCGTGGTGGCGGCCGCTCCTGTCGCGTTTAGAGATTAGTGAGGATTCGTGGTAAGATAACGATATGAGAGGAATTATTTTGGCAGGGGGGCATGCAACACGATTAAGACCACTCACCAAAATAACCAGTAAGCAACTGCTGCCGGTGTACGATCGACCGATGATTTTTTATCCCTTGCAGACCCTCATGCGGGCTGGCATTAAGGAGATTCTGATTATCATCGCTCCGGAGTACGCGGGACATTTTCTCAATCTTTTGGGTTCAGGCAAGGAGTTCGGCCCCGATATCAAATGTACGTATGAAATTCAGGATACGCCTCGGGGCCTTGCGGACGCTTTTATCATTGGTGAGAATTTTATCGACCGAGAGAACGTGGCGATGATTTTGGGGGATAATATTTTCATCGACGATTTGAGCAAGGATATCAACAGTTTCAAATCCGGCGGTCGGATTTTTGCAAAAAAAGTTCCTGATGCGCAGCGATTCGGCGTTGTCGAATTTGATAGAAAATTCCGCGCCATGTCCATCGAAGAGAAACCGCAGCGTCCAAAAAGCGACTTCGCGGTCACCGGTCTCTATGTGTACGATGCCCGGGTGGTCGAATATGCAAAGAGCTTGAAGCCATCATGGCGCAGTGAGCTGGAGATAACGGACATCAATAATAGGTATCTTCGCCAGAACGAGCTGGATGTGCGGATCATCAAAAAGCCCTGGTTCGACGCGGGCACCTTTGACTCGCTCCTTGCCGCATCGCAGTATATCGCCACGCACCGTCGCAATAAGTTTACTGAATACTCAAGACCTGATTGGTTTGCGGAGTCACCATGAAGAGCAGATCGCCCTTCTTGCTGAAAATACTTTCGTAGGCTCCGCTGACAAAGCTAAGGGTCACCATGTTTCTTCGATCTCTGCTATCAAGTTCAATGAGTTGCAATTGGGAACTTTGTGAACGGAGAAAGTAGCTTCCGTTCGGATGCCACTGCAGCTTTTCAACAGGCGTAGAGGTTCGATCCACGAGTTCCAATTTTTTTGTACGCAGATGGTACAGGAGTATCTCAAAATTGGAGGCGATAAGGAGCGACTCGTCATGGATTGCGACATCACTAGCATCGAACGACCGACTTTCGTCCTGATCGACAATCCAGATCCGTTTCTCTCCCCGCATCATGATGTTCTCATTTCGGCTCTCGTAAAAGGTCAGTACGTCATCCGTCGGTAGTATGCGTTCCGAGAGAATTGTTGCTCCATCGAGCGAATGCTCCCGCAACACCGTTGCGTTATTTCCTCGCGTGAGGGTCATAAGGTTCCTATCGCCCAGCGTAAAATCATCAACAGCACTTATGCGACGTTGCTGCTCGCTTGTTACGAGGTTCATGACCTCAACGTTTCTGCCAACGAGCAACCATACCACCGTGCTGTCGTTTCTATCCCATGTTGCTTTGCGAACCGGCCTAGAGGGTCCCAGGCGCTTACTCTCCTCGGTATTGACGTTCGTGAGGAAGAGCTGGCTCTCGGATTCGAAAAGTAGCAGGCCGTTGTCTTTCGAGAAAGCGAGCAGTTTTTCGGGACGATGAGAAGTCTCGATGATGAAATCCCTCTGCGTATCCATATTCGTCAGATGTATATTGCCCTGCTGATCGATAAAGGCGTACGCATTGGTTTCTTGCGCGACAATCACGCGTGTTCCGCCGGCGCCAAGAAGGGTTGCGGAAGGGTTTTCTCTGAAGAGCACTATGTCACGGATGAACGTTGTTTGTCCTGCCTCCACGATTAAACTCTTTTCCCACGGCACAAAACCACCCCGCATAACGGTGACCGTATGCACTCCTGGATGTACATTGAGAAGACGAGCTGGCGTTTTTGCGGCAGTGTCTTTACCGTCGAGAAGAATGCGTGATCCTGCCGGATATGACTTTATGTAAAAAGCGCCGACTTTTGACACGGTCCGCGTTTGCTGGTTATACCGGTAGCCGGCGGCATAGAGCGTCACCGCAACCCCAAAAACAACAAACAAGAGGAACGCGGTGAGATAGAGGAGTCGTCGCAAGCCCACGCCCATCTTGTTTTAATTTAACGAATCTACTAAAATTAGCTGGTACTGCCGAACTATACAATGGAAACTTTTATTATACAAGGAGGTCGTAAACTGACGGGAACGCTGCCGATCGTCGGCGCAAAAAATGCAGCGACCCCGATTCTTGCGGCAACGGTGTTAGTCGAGGATGACTGCGTGCTCCATAATGTTCCGGCTATTTCTGACGTAACAACAATGATCGATATCCTCGTGAGCATGGGCGCGCGCGTCACTCGTCACAAGTCCGGCACGCTCACGATCAACTGTTCCCGACTCAACCCTGAAACAATAGATTTTGATAAGGTTTCGAGAATTCGATCCTCTGTTTTTTTTATGGGATGCTTGGCACAACGGTTTGGGAAAATAAAAATCTCTGTGCCCGGAGGTTGTAATATTGGCAGCCGGCCGCTCGACGCACATTTTGATGCCTTTCGTAACCTGGGCTACCATTGCGAAGCGGAGGACAATTTTTTTATTATTGAGAAACGCACTAACAGTAAGCCTCAATTTGTCATGAAGGAATTTAGCGTAACCGCGACGGAAAATGTTATCCTTGCATCGGTGCTTGCTGATTCGGTGGTGGTCAAGTGCTGCGCCGCCGAGCACGTGGTGCAGGATCTTTGCTGGTTCCTTGAAGCAGCCGGCGCCCGGATTGATGGCATTGGTACGCACACACTTTCGATTACCGGCGTTGCGAAACTCCACGGGGTCGAGTATGCAATCATGCCTGACCCTATTGAAACCGGCACGTTCATCGCGCTCTCGGCAGCAACACACTCGGAACTTGAGCTCACCAATGCCGCCCCGCAATTTCTGGATTGCGAAATCAATAAATTCGAAGAGATCGGCATGACCTACACCGTTGCTGATGAACGCTCTGATTCCCTGAAGCACTATACGATAGCAACGATTAGACCGCACAAAAAGCATACGCTGCAAGCAATCAAGAAACTGCACTCAATGCCCTATCCGGGATTTGCGGCCGATCTGATACAACCCTTTGCCTTACTCATGACGCAGGCACAAGGGGTGAGCCTAATTCATGATTGGATGTATGATGGTCGGCTCCGCTATGTCAATGAGCTCCAAAAAATGGGCGCGAATATCACGATTCTCGACCCGCATCGGATCATGGTGGCGGGTCCCACCCCGCTCTCTGCAAAAGAAATCACCAGTTACGATCTGCGGGCCGGGGCAACGCTGGTGCTCGCCGCGTTACTTGCCGAAGGGACCTCAATTATTCACGGCATTGATCAGGTGGATCGCGGATATGAAGCGCTCGATGCGCGACTTCGTGCCGTGGGAGCTCTTATCAGGCGGAAATAACCATGACGTTACCAACGGTGCAATCACCCTCACCAAGAAAACCCAAGCGCGGATTATTTGTACTGGGCATACTCATGCTCATTGCGGTGAGTTTCCTTACCGGCCTAGGAGTTTCGCGCAGCCGCCCGAATATCACGTCATATCGCAGCACCGCGAGTAGCACGACTGCGATTGGCTACTTTGACGACCAGTTGTATGCAGAGGTGCTTTCCACGCTCAAGGACACGTATGTAGAGCGACAAAAAATAGATGAAAAGAAGCTCTTTTACGGAGCACTTCAGGGCTTGGTTGCCGCCATTGGCGATCCCTATACCGCATTCTTCAGTCCGGCTGAACATCAGCAATTTAACGAGGAGTTGCAAGGCTCCTTCGAGGGTATCGGAGCAGAGCTGGGGGTGAAGGAGGGGAGGCTTACGGTCATTGCGCCCCTTGCAGATTCGCCGGCAGAAAAGGCAGGCCTTCGCGCAGGCGACGCGATACTCACCATTGATTCCAAAGAGAGCGGATCCCTCACTCTTGATCAAGCGGTGGCGCTCATTCGCGGCAAGGCAGGAACCATCGTTGTCCTCACCGTGTACCGAAAGGAAAACGGCGGCGCATCAGAGACCATCAGCATCCGGCGCGCAACAATTGTGCTGCCCACAGTTAAGGTTGCGGTTGCAGACGGGATTGCGGTCATTAACGTCTATAATTTTAACAATGAGTCAGAGCGTCAATTTATTAAAGCGATAAATGATTTGCGAACACGCAATATCCGCGGACTCATTGTGGATCTGCGAAACAACCCCGGTGGTTTTCTTGACAGGTCGGTCAATATCGCAAGCGCGTGGCTTTCCCGGGATGATTTAGTAGTGCGCGAGGTGTATTATGACGAACGTCTGACAAAAGACTACGGTGCGATTCGTCAGATTCAAGCGCCGAAGGTGCCGACCGTGGTGCTGGTCAACGAGGGCTCTGCCTCCGCATCAGAAATACTCGCAGGTGCGTTGCAAGATTATGGGAGAGCAACCATTGTCGGCAGCAAGACGTACGGAAAGGGATCGGTCCAAGATTTAAAAACCTTACGTGACGGCTCTGGATTAAAAGTAACCATTTCGCAGTGGATTACACCGAAGGGACGCTTTATCAACAAGCTCGGCATTGAACCGGACATAACCGTACCGATGACCGCGCAGGACTTCCGCGACAATCGAGACCCGCAGCTTGAAAGAGCAAAGCAGATTATTCAGGGACGCGTGCAATGAAAAATTCAAAATACATATTTGTCGTTGGCGGGGTCATGTCAGGAGTGGGGAAGGGGATTACCACAGCATCTATTGGTACTATCTTACAGAGCAAGGGCTATACCGTTACGGCAGTAAAGATTGACCCTTATATAAATGTCGATGCCGGTACCATGAATCCGACGGTGCACGGAGAAGTCTTTGTCACGGTGGATGGCGATGAGACTGATCAGGACATTGGCAACTACGAACGGTTTTTGAATAAAAGTCTTTCGCGCACCAATTACATGACGACTGGACGCGTGTATCTGACCGTCATCACGAAAGAGCGCAACCTAGAATACAAGGGACGCGACGTGGAGGTCGTGCCTGATATCCCCAATGAAGTGATCCGGCGCATAAAAAAAGCTGCACGCGAAAACAACGCTGATTTTACCATCGTCGAAATTGGCGGCACCGTTGGGGAGTACCAGAACCTCATCTTTCTTGAAGCTGCTCGTATGATGAAGCTTGAAGCGAGTGGCGATGTACTTTTTGTGCTTGTCAGCTACTTGCCGATACCAACAAAAGTGGGTGAGATGAAGACCAAGCCAACGCAGTACGCGTCCCGCACCTTAAACAGCGCTGGCATTCAAAATGATTTTGTCATCTGTCGTGCTGAAGATCCGATCGACAAAAAAAGGAGGATGAAAATCGCGACTTTTTGCAACGTTTCCATGGATGATGTCATTTCCGCGCCGGATGTCGATAGCATTTACGACGTGCCGCTCAACTTTGAGAAGCAGGATTTGGGGAATAAGATTTTGAAAAAGTTCGGCGTCAAACCGCGCACGCGCGACATGCGGGCATGGGCGCACATGGTGCGTAATTTGCTCTCGGCCCGTAAAAAAGTTGCTATCGCGGTTGTGGGTAAGTATTTCGCATCGGGCAACTATATTTTATCTGACGTCTATATTTCAGTTATCGAGGCTATTAAACACGCTGCAGCACAGCTTACCTGCAGACCTGCACTGCATTGGATAGATTCAGAAGACTTCGAGCGCAATCCTTCGCGACTTGAGATTCTTAAAAAAATGGATGGGGTGATTGTGCCCGGTGGTTTTGGCAGTCGGGGTATTGCGGGTGTGATTGCCGCGATACGATATGTGCGCGAACGCAAGATCCCCTACCTGGGCTTATGTTACGGTATGCAACTTGCAACGGTTGAGTTCGCACGCACTGTTGCGAAATTGGCAGATGCCCATACCATAGAGATCAATCCAAAAACGCCGCATCCGGTCATTCATATCAATGAAAAGCAGGAAAGAAACTTGGCCAAAAAAAATTACGGGAATACCATGCGACTCGGATCGTATGCGTGCAGACTCAAAGAAGGAACTCTTGCGCGTTCGGTGTATCGGCAGAGTGTCATAAGGGAACGGCACCGTCACCGCTATGAATTTAATAATGCCTACAAAGCGCGGCTGGAACAAGCAGGCATGATCTTCTCCGGCATTTGTCCTGACAATAACCTTGTTGAAATTATGGAGTTGCCGAGAACCAAACATCCATTTTTTTTGGGCACCCAATTTCATCCCGAATTTGAATCGCGACCGCTTCGGCCTCACCCGCTGTTTGTAGCATTCATGCGCGCTGCGCTGCAGAGAAAGTAATTCCCGCTGCCCGTTCGAATCCCATTCTATAGAAGCATTATAGTTCTATTTCTCATCTGGGGTCAAACAAAAAAAGAGCTTTTGCAAACCCTCACTGGGGCCCCTCGACAAGCTCGGGGCATCCGCCTCTGGCGGATGGCTCTGGGCGCCCTTCGCATGAAGCTACGGAGTGCCGGAAACCTCGCCAGCCTTCGCTAAGCCTTTTCCAATAGGGCTTGCCAGCCGAAGCCTTGGCGAAGGCTGGCTCGGGGATAGGGATTCGAACCCCAATTCCCAGGACCAAAACCTGGTGTCCTGCCGTTAGACGATCCCCGAAAGATGTTGCATTGATTCGTTCAATGCATCACGGTATTGTTGCCTCAGCAAGCATCTTCCGTCCGTGGTCTTTAAAAAACGTTCTCGGCGCTCAGCATCGCTTTTACACATGTACGCTTCATATCCAATTAGCAATAACGGTCTCTTGTGTTTTGTTGAATGAACCTTACCGAGCCTGTGTTCGTTATAGCGTTCCTTAAGCCTCGTAGTCAACCCTTTATAGATAGTCGCGTCGTTGAGACGTAAAAAATATACGTAGACCATAATCGCTTTTCGTCAAGTTTATTAGCGTGGATTCGCCCGGGGATGAACCCCGGGCGCCCGGTCGGATGACCGGGCGAACCCCAATTCCCAGGACCAAAACCTGGTGTCCTGCCGTTAGACGATCCCCGAATGATTTGTTTAAAAAATCATACCAACGATAGTATGATTCTCTTTGGTTGTCAATTTTGTTCCGCTATAAAGAATGCATAAAATATGCTATAGTGTGATATATGCAGATTTCGGACAGCATCGAAGAGCTGTATCGTCGTCTGATTGCGATTAATCGCGTCGGGAGCGCTCCCACAGAAGCGGAAAACCCAATCACGGTTGATGATATCGTGGGCAAGTTGTCATTCTTGTACGAGAAATTGCGCAACACGATGGACTATCAGGAAGATCATCTGTTACGCCGTTTCGCCATTGAACGAAACATTAAGCGGCGCATTGTCATGGAAAGCTTGAAACCGAAAGTGGCGCAGTCAATGATCGAAGAGTTGATTCGCAGCGGCTATCTGCCGAATGAGTCGATTCCGGAATCGATGGCAGGTACGCTCGGTGTGATTATTAATAAGTACGCGTATCTCATTGATTTGGTGCAGGATACGTTACAGCACACTCGAGAGCGACGAAAAATTATCAACTGGATTGCGGGGCTTGCGGCGTGCGAGATTGATCTCGCTTTGGTTCCTGAATGGCGCGTTGATGCGCTTATTGAAACGCTCTATACGATCGTGAAAGATCGCATTAAGCTGCGGGGCGAAATATTGTCGAATCGCGAAAAGAACATCCAGCTGTATATCACCTTTCATAAGGAACTGGTGAAGTCGGATAATCCGATTATTTCGTATCACCTGCTCAATCTCTATTTTCCCGACTGGCCCACAGCTGACAAGCGGCTTACTGAATACGTTGCGGAGAAGATTGCAAGTGTATACTACGGTATTCAAGCGCATCTCAACTCGACCATTCGCACCAAAATTGCAAAAAGCCTGAAGAAGCAGATTGTTGTCTTTAGAGTCTTGCGCGAATTGATCAATGTCCACAAAGACAACCTCGTTGATTTGTTTGCAAATCCCCAGTATTTGGAAACGGAGGCGCGCACGGTGATTGACCGAAACTATAAGTCGCTCCGCAGAAAACTGCAGAGCCGGTCCCTGCGAGCGGTTCTCTACATTCTCATTACGAAAGTTGCGCTCGCTCTGATTGTTGAGTATCCGTACGATCTGTATACCGTTGGGTATGTCAATTTTCTAGCCCTGGGTATCAACCTCTTCATTCCGCCCGTGCTTATGTTTTTGATAACCCTATCTGCGCGGCTGCCCGGCGCTTCGAATACGCGCGCCATTATTGATGAAATTCAAAATATCGTTTATGGAGAACCGGCGAGAGAGATTTTGTGTGAACTCCGCGTTCGACGACGACAAGGTCCGGTATTTTTCTTTTTTGAATATTTATTTTACGTACTCTTGTACGGTTTTATTTTCGGGATTATTATGTATCTCTTGCGGTTGCTCCAGTTTAATGTATTGAGTGGCGCAATCTTTATATTTTTTGTGACCGCAGTTAGTTTCTTCGGCACCCGCATCAGACAATCAACGCAGGATTATTCGGTCCAGGCTCGACGCGAAGGTTTCACCGGCTACGTGGTTACGTTTTTTTCACTGCCGCTTATTCGGGCGGGACACTGGTTCTCGACGAATATGCGACGCATTAATCTCTTCGCGTTTATCTTAGATTTTATCATTGACGCGCCGTTCAAATTAGTCGTCGAAATGATAGAAAGCTGGTTTCGATTTTTGCGGGAGAAGAAAGAGGACATCTACAAAAATACCTGACTATGCAACCGGCAGTCACCACCATAGGCACGACCACTCTCGATATTCATTTTTATGCGGATGAAGGCACTCTCATTAACAATCCCCGTGACCTACGCAGACTAAAGCTTCTTGGATTTGAGCGCGGGACAAAAATCGTTGGACAGAACACTTTCTTTAGCTTTGGGGGCGGCGCGGCAAATGCCGCTGTCACCTTCGCGCGTCAAGGTTTGAAACCAGCTGTGGTGAGCGCCATCGGCACCGACGCCATCGGCGACGAGTGCCTGGCCAATCTGCGGACGGAGGGCATCGATACAGCAGCCGTGCAGCGTATCAAGGGGGAACCCACGGCAACCACTTTTATGGTGAACGTGGGCCGGAATAATTGTGTTTGGTTTGTATCGCGGGGAGCGAGCAGTCATCTTGATTTGTCGCAATCAGTTGTTTCTCGCATCGTCTCTCCCTGGATATATCTGACGTCTCTCTCTCATAACTGGAGAGTGGGTTTAGATCGTATCGGTGCGCGTTCCCGACATGGGCTGCGCCTGATGTGGAATCCCGGATCAGAACAAATGAGCGTTGGCATCATGTATTTGAAGCGATATCTGAAGTCGACTGAAGTTTTTATGGTGAACCTCGATGAAGCCCTTGAACTGATCGCACGCTCGGGCAGGAGTATACGCCGACCAGACCCTCGGATGCTCCTCAAGCTCCTGCACCAATACGGATGCCGGATTACCATTATCACCTGCGGCCATGACGGCGCATATCTTTTTGATGGCAAAAAGATGCATTATCAGCCTGCAAAGATTGGAAAACAAGTGAATCGAACCGGCGCCGGCGATGCGTTCGGATCAGGTTTCTTGACCGGACTCATAAAGTACGGGCGGATCGATCGAGCCTTGAAGCTCGCTATGTATAATAGCTCGTCTGTGGTCTCGATGCAGGGGGCGCAGACCGGTATTCTCAAGAGCTCTGATGCGCGTAAACTCCGTGTATAAATGAATCTTTCAAAGCTATTTGAACCACAATCCATCGCGGTCATCGGCGCGTCACGTAGTTCAAAAAAAATCGGACATGCCGTACTTGCGAACATCAAAGCGTCGGGATTCAAAGGTCAGTTGATCCCTGTCAATCCGCATGCACGCCGCATGTTGGGCCTGCCGTGCTATGCGCGGATTGGTGACGTGCCTGGCGCGGTTGATGTTGCGGTTATTGTACTGCCAGCAAAACTTGTTGCCCCGTCGCTTATTGAATGCGGTAAAAAGAAGGTTCCGTTCGCGGTGGTCATTTCTGCAGGGTTTAGTGAAATCAGTAGTGAAGGCGTTGCACGGGAAGCGCAGTTGCGGAGGGTAGCGAGAAAATACAACATACAGCTCTTGGGCCCCAACTGCATGGGGTACGTGAATACTCATGTAAAACTGAATGCATCCTTTTCATCAGGCTATCCAAAGCCCGGCGGTGTTTCTTTTATCACCCAAAGCGGCGCTCTGCTCGTGAGTTTAATTGACTGGTCTCGCGAAGTCGGCGTTGGGATAAGCAAACTGGTGAGTTTGGGAAATGAGAGTGGCATTCGCGAGGTGGATGCACTTGAGTATCTGTCTTCCGACCCCCAGACCTCAATTATTGCACTGTATCTTGAACGTTTAAGCGATGGTCCACGGTTCATATCCCTTGTATCAAAAATCAGCAGGAAAAAACCGATTATTGTGCTCAAGGCGGGCGATTCTCCTGCCGGACAGCAAGCGGTGCTGTCGCATACCGGAAGCTTAGCCGGCTCGTCACAGATATTTTCTGCAGTGATGCGTGGGGTAGGCGCAATCGAGGTGCAAGACTTAGAAGAATTATTTAATCTGATTAATTTTTTCGCCTTTACACCTCGCAATCCATCGCGATCCGTGGTGGTCGTCACCAACGCGGGTGGGCCGGCGATTGTTGCGGTTGATCTGCTTTCGCACACATCACTGCAACTTGCCGCTGTTCCTTCTGCGGTTCAAAAACAGCTGGGAAGAGTGCTACCGAGTGCTGCATCAGTCAAGAATCCCATTGATCTCGTTGGAGATGCTGATGTTGATCGTTTTAGGCATGCCCTTGATATTATTCTTCGGGAGAAGTCGTTCGGAAATGTGCTCTTGATTGTTACTCCGCAGACTACTACCCCCCGAGCAACTCTTGCGCGATACCTGCAGAAGCTGCGTGATAAGACGGATAAAAATCTCCTCGTGTGCTTAGTAGGAGGTGAAATCGTTGCGCCAGTACGTCGTTTGCTTACCCGATACAAAATTTTAAATTTCAGCTACCCGTACGATGCACTCCATACCCTTGATCTGGCGAAAAAATTCTACGAGCGACACGCACCATTTCGCGCGCCACTACGGTTGCAGTCATCGGTGCGCCGTACCGCGCCCATGCTGATGAGTTATGCGAAAGTACAAAGGCTTCTTCGCACAAAAAAATTCCCGCTGCAGACGGGAATCATTCTCCAGTCGCCCAATGATATTCGATACATCAAAAGGTACCCGGTTGCGTTGAAGGTACTGTCACCGCAGATTGTTCATAAAATGAAAAGCGGCGCCGTGCAGTTGCATGTTCAGTCGCCTTGGGAGGTCGCACGTTTTTGGAAGGATGTGCGCAGAAAGTTCCGCAGGAATTTTGAAGGCGTTCTGGCGCAACCGATGGTATTTGGAGGCACCGAAATGATCGTCGGCATGAAGCAGGATCTTACCATGGGAGTGGTGGTGATGGTTGGCATCGGTGGCAGCTTCGCTGACGAAATACGTGATACGTCACTCTCTGTCGGGTATCCGAAGGCAGACGACGCGCGTCGAATGATACGCGAGCTGAAACATCAGGAGCTTTTACAATCACTGGACAGGAATTTTCTTGAACGACTTATCGTGAAAGTCGGCCAGCTTGCGAAACGCTCGCCGCAGTTCTCTGAGATGGATTTTAATCCAGTCAGGGTTTATACTAAGGGAGGGGTAATACTTGATGCGCGCATTGTCACCTCTAAGTAAAAGTTCTTTCGCAGCCGCTCTTTTTTGGGCTTGGCCTCTTGTTGGTTTGGCTCAAGTGCTTGCTCCCGATGTCGCTCGCCTCTCACAAGAGCTTGAGTCTGTACAGAACGATTTTTCGGCC
>CAZQTS010000001.1:31859-47501 GCA_964596475.1 uncultured Gammaproteobacteria bacterium | reverse complement strand
GGAAAATTCTTCATCAGCTCCGCAATGTTTTTCTTTTCCTTTCGCGCGCCTGCCGGATTTTTTAAGACCTTAACAATAATCTCTCCGATGACACGCATTTCTTTTTCCGTAAGGCCCCGCGTGGTGAGCGCTGGTGTGCCGAGCCGGATGCCCGACGGATCCATGGGCTTGCGCGGATCGTCCGGAATGGCATTTTTATTGACCGTAATACCTGCGTCATCGAGCGCAACCTCTGTTTCCTTACCGGAGACACCAAGATTTGTGAGATTGAGAAGGAGCAAGTGGTTTTCGGTGGTCTTATGGCAGAGTTCGATGCCCTCTTTTTTGAAAGTCTTTTCAAGCTCCTTGGCATTCAGGATAATTTGTTTTGAATACGTTTCGAATGAGGGATCGAGCGCTTCTTTGAATGCAACTGCTTTTGCTGCAATATTGTTTTCATGCGGCCCGCCCTGAAAACCCGGGAACACTGATTTATCAATTTGTTGCGCAAATTCTTTTTTGCAGAGAATCATTCCACCGCGCGGGCCTCGGAGCGTCTTGTGCGTGGTGGTCGTGACCACATCGAAGATGGGAACCGGATTTTGAAGCTGTTTGCCGGCAATGAGTCCGGCGATGTGCGCCATATCCATCATGGTCAGTGCACCAACCTCATCAGCAATCTTTTTAATCTTTTCGTAATCTAATTCGCGCGAGTATGCTGAAAAGCCGGCAAGAATCATTTTTGGTTTATGATTACGCGCCATCTGGCGCAGGTTGTCGTAATCGATGAGGCCGGTTGCCAGGTCAGTCTTGTAGCGCACGAAATTGAACACCTTGGTCATGTGTGTGACCGGGTGCCCGTGCGTCAGGTGCCCGCCGTGGCCAAGATCCATGCCAAGTATGGTGTCACCCGGGTTCAAGAGCGCAAAGTAGACTGCGATATTTGCCGGCGCGCCTGACAACGGCTGCACATTCACGTGTTCTGCGCCAAACAATTGCTTAGCTCGGTCAATAGCCAGTTGCTCAACTTCATCAATAAACTGATTGCCGCCGTAGTAGCGGCGGCCTGGATAGCCTTCAGAGTATTTATTGGTAAGAACCGACCCTAGCGCTTCAAGCACGGCAAGTGATGCAAAATTTTCGGAAGGAATCATCTCGGCGCCAGTGCGCTGGCGTTCGAGTTCTTTACGGATCATCTGATAGAGTTGCGGGTCCTGGGAGTGGAGAATACTTTCCATTGATATGTAGTTATCGTGATGAATGAAATCCCCCTCTTAGGATAAGAGGGGTGAGGGGAGTTACGTTACTCTAAGACTGTAACCCCCTTATTCCCCCTTATGCTAAGGGGGAGGATGAAGAATATCACAACATATCGCAATCTTAGCTGGTTTTTAAAAAAAAGAAAGGCCCGCGTGCCAACCCGCAGTGCGGGAGGCGAGGCGGGCCAGTCGCTGTCCTGCCAAGGCTCATTACTCGAGCCGGACGATCTGGACAGGTATGAGACGCATTTCTATGAGACGCGGTGCGTCACCAGGAACAGCGTGGCTGTGGGCCGTGGCGAAGACTCTGATTTGCTGGTCCAGTTGAGACGGTTCGCAGTCGAATATCTTTGTGACGGAACTGTCTACTCTGCTTGGGACATCCTTGTCGAGCTGAACGAGAAACTGGTGGTACAGGACGAGGAATTTCATGGTTCCTCCTTGTGCAACCTCAACGTAGGGCGACCCAGCAGCACATACCCAGGCCGGCAAACACCAAGAGCACGCCGGTAATACCGTAGAACGCGGCCCAAGGCAGCTTGAACCGGTTCACCTTCTCAACTGGAGTCATCAGGGAGAAAATGACGAGCATGGCGCCAACCATCACGACAACTATTGCAAGCAGGAGCTGCGTCATGTATCCCTCCCCGACTCCTTATCGGGCTCTGTTTGGTTTTGTTGCCGTGTCACGTCGTCTTGCAACGTTGCATTGCGCTTGCGATCGAGTTCTCCTTGGGCCCTGTTGACGTCCGCGACGATTGCGTTAATGGCTGCGTCCTCGCTCTCGCCGACTTCTCGCGTTCGAAGGCAGATCGCCGCAAGCGGCAGAATATACAGGAGCGCAATCATGGCTGCGAAGGACGGGCGCCACCAGACGATCGTGGCTGCAAGACCTACACCGATCCAGAGCGACGCCTTGATCATCCCGTGCCCCATAAGCATAAACCCGCCCATGAGTACCATGAACACGGAGACGCCGAACAAGATCAGGAAGGCGGAGACCGGCGTGAGCGCTCCCTGGCGCAAGCCCCCTTCAAACAACACCGCAAAAAAGGCGCCGCATTCGAGAGCATAGAGATCCAGCACCCAGTGACCAGACAGGAAGTTTCTAAAGAACCGCATGGTCCCTCCTTCTCGTGAATGCTTACCTACAGGCTACTTTTACCATAGATATTGCTCTGCTGTCTATACTCGACTAGCTCGCAAAGAAATTACGTAATCTGCTATACTATCTGCATGAGCATCTTCAAGGCCTACGACATCCGAGGAATTTACCCGACAGAATTGAATGAGGATACGGCGTACGCCATAGCGCGCGCCTATGCTGAACTTCTGCAATCAGAAAATCCAGGGGGGAAATTGCAGATCGTGCTTGCGCACGACATGAGGCTTTCGGCTGACGTACTCACCGAAGCGTCACGTAAAGGACTCCTCGATGGAGGCGCTAATGTCGTTTTTATCGGTCTTGCTTCCACTCCGACATTTTATTTCGCGATCGCCTACTATGGCTACGACGGCGGATTTATGGTGTCTGCGTCGCATAATCCGAAGGACTACAACGGCTTTAAGATGACTCGCGGGCGCGCGCTGCCCTTAAGTCGGGATACGGGCATTGCGCAGCTTGAACAAATGGTGGCCAAAAAAAAATTCGCCAAGACTACGAAGGGATCCTTGACCGAGCGAAAAGGTGTCTTGCAGTATCAGGTGCAGCATGATCTTGCCTATGCTGACCTGAAAAAAATCAAGCCGTTTAAAATCGTCGCTGATGCGGCAAATGCCATGGGCGCGTTGTATCTTGATGCCTTATTTGTGCAGCTGCCCTGCACGCTTATCAAGATGAATTTTGAACTTGATGGCAGCTTTCCTTCGCATGAGGCAGATCCGTTCAAAGCAGAGAACGTTGCCGATTTAAAAAAGCGGGTCGTGAAAGAACGAGCAGATCTCGGTATTGCAACCGACGGGGACGGCGACCGGATTTTTTTTATTGACAATGCCGGTGAGGTTGTTGAACCGGCGATTATACGTGGAATCATGGCAAAGATTTTTCTGCGCGAGCGCCCCGGCGCAAAGATTGCCTATGATATCAGGCCGGGCCGGATAACAAGAGACATGATCGAAGAAGCAGGCGGCGTGCCGATTATCACCAAGGTCGGCCATTCGCTGATCAAGGAGCAAACAATTCGCGAGGGCGCATATTTTGCCGGTGAATCATCCGGGCATTTTTTCCTCAATATGGATCATGGATGCTACGAAGTGCCGATGATCGTGACTCTGAAACTTTTGCAGGAACTTTCAGAGAGCGGCAAGACCTTGTCCGAATATGTGAAGCCACTTAAGCGCTATTTCCATTCGGGCGAGATCAACTCAAAGGTTCGTGACGTGCAGGAAGTGCTTGACGCGGTGCGGCAGAAGTACAAAGACGGAAAACAAGATTCTCTCGACGGCATCTCGGTTGCGTACGCGGACTTTTGGTTCAACGTGCGCGGTTCGAATACCGAGCCGCTGATTAGATTAAATCTTGAGGCAAAGACAAAAGAGGTGATGGAGAAGAAAAGGGATGAAGTTCTGGGGTTGATTAAGTCTTTTGAATAATCGTCATTCCGACCGAAGCGGAGGAATCCCGAATAGAAAGCGGGATCCCTCGGCAAGCTCGGGATGACAATATAGTATGATCGGTATTTTTGACTCCGGACTCGGCGGTCTAACCATCTTCAAAGAAGTCGAGAAGCGGCTGCCGCAGTATGATTATATCTACTTGGGCGATAACGCTCGGGCTCCGTACGGCGATCACAGCCAGGAAACTATTTTACAATACACGACCGAAGCGGTTGACTATCTTTTCCGACAGGGTTGTATCCTGGTACTGCTTGCGTGTAATACGGCATCGGCCGAAGCGCTGCGGAAGCTCCAACAGGAATGGTTGCCGAAAAATTTTCCGGACAGAAACATTCTTGGTGTGATTCGACCCCTTGCCGAGGCTGCGGTAGGAGCAACGAGGAAAAAAGCGATCGGCGTCTTGGGCACGCGCAGCACAATCGCCTCGCATGCGTATCGGCGAGAAATAGCGAAGCTCGACAAAAACATTGTCGTCATCGAGCAGGCATGTCGACTTCTGGTCCCGCTCATCGAAGAGGGTTTTGAGGGCAGACCAGAACTGCGCATGATTCTCAAACGCTATGTCCGGCCCGTAAAGCATCATAACGTTGACACGGTTATCTTGGGCTGCACCCACTACGGTATCATTGCAGACGCCATTAAACGCTATCTGGGAAAAAACGTACGGGTTCTTGACTCTGGGGAGATTGTCGCTGAAAAGCTTGCTGATTACCTCAAACGCCATCCCGAACATGAGCAAAAAATCTCGCGTCAAGGGCGCAGATCCTTTCAGACCACAGAGCAGACCGAAACTATTGATCCATTAGTAAAAAAATTTTTGGGGAGGAGCGTTCCCGTTGAGCGAGTGAATCTCTTTGGACGTAACGGTGCGCCGAAAGTTACACGGCGAGAAAATTGATTCCTTGTTTGAGTTTCCCTCGATTCAAGCCGCGCAGCGCAAGCCCGGTTGCGGCGGTATAGTAGTGTTCCTGATTTTTTGGTAGTTTCTTTCTTGCGAGTGCGAACGAAGTGACCACTTCAGATTCCACCTCTACCCAGGGATGTCCTTGTTCAACGTCTCGGTTACAGACGCGTTTGAAGTATGCAACGATTCCCGGCATTGCACTGGTGCCGCCGGCCAAAAATATTTTTGTCACCTTGGGGCCGTCTTTCTCAAAGAAGCTGATCTCGCGATTAACTTTTTCAGCGATTGGTTGCAGTTCCTTTTCCAAAAGCGGGCTCACCATGCTATGGCCCGTGCCGGAAAGGCCGATCGTACATTTCTGTTCTTCTGCTTGCGTCGTATCGATTTTAAGATTTTGCGCAATAACGTCGGTAAAATGTCTGCCGCCAATCGCCATTGAGGCTGAAAGCTGAATGCCATGACAGTCAAAAATCGCAAGATCAGTGCTTGACGCGCCGATGTCAACCAAGAAGTAACTGACGTCGATGGGGCATTCCTGGATCACGCTGCGAATGAGACTCAACGATGCCATCTCAAGCACCGCAAGCTGGATGCCGCACTTTTCAAGATTTGATATCCAGTTATTGATAAGCGAGCGATAGGTTGCAAATACCATGACCCTCCGGCCTTTCTCCTTAAGCTCGTAGGTCATGGTTTGAATCACAATCTCGTTAAGCTCTACGGGCAGCGATTTGCTGATTTCCGTTTGGACCACATCCGGAAACGTTTCTTTATCGATAGCTGAAGGAAAATTTAAGAGTCGCGTAAACACTTGGTAATCAGGTATTGCAGAAACCGCGATAAGTCGATCGGTCGGCTGCGGAATGTTTTTTGTCAGGTCTTTGATCGCGGCAGCGAATTTTTCCGATTTCCGAATATATCCTCGCGCGATGATGCCTGGATCGAGGACAATACGATGAAAGAAGTCAATCGCCACCTTGTTTTTCTCGAGCACCATATTGACGAGCTCGAGCGAGCTGTCGGAAATGGCAAGACCATAGGCGTGTCGAGGGTGCCCCCTGAACAAGGGGAGCGAGAAGACTGACGATAAATTTTTTAGCTGAATTTTTTTTAAATCCATTGCTGCCGATGCTAAGGAATTTCCTTCCAAGACGTAAGAAGCATGTTGTACTTGTTAACGGTAACTTGGCCCTGGAGTTTTTTGACGAGGTCTCCGCGGCTTGCAGTGACGGTGATAAGGTAAGCCGGGAACACTGAAACAGTAATGGTGCACGTGGTGGTTCCCACCACTACGGCACCTCCGCGGTAGGCGGTAGATCTGTTAAGACGCAGCATCGCTTCTTCCAGACATCCCTGTGCTGCTGCAAAATTTGCTGTTGCCGCTTGCGCTTTACTGATGATATCGGTTTCCGTGATAGTTTGCAACTTAAGACTTAGCCCGAGCGCCAGGGCCACGGAGGAAACAATGAGGATAAGGGTGAGTACCATGAAACCGGAAGGTCGCTGCATATTCAACGATTCATTAACTCTATGCTGGTTGTTGCAGTGATGGCGTACGAAAGAGCTTCCACATTGTTTGGATTCAGAAACTTTAATCGGAGCGCTATTCGTATGTTACGCGTGGATCTTGGCGCGGGCGAACTAAGGTTATAGAAGACCAGCCGTTCAACGTCAACCGTATCGGCAGTGAGAAACTGTTGCGGTCCGGTCCCCTGACGGATCGCCAGTCGCGTTGCTGTCCCTGACGGTACCGCCTCCAGTATGGTCGGATTAAGACTCGCATCGCGCATGGTCAGTTGGAGCTTGCCGGGATGTATGTTAAACACCGATCGCGCGGCGTCAATGGCGACCGCATAGTGGATTTCCTGTTTCAAGCGTTCAAGCGCAGGGACGATGTCGCGGCCCACCTGGTTGCGCGTATCGCTGCGACTTTGGTACTCGATAAGTCTGATGTTTAGGTTCGCAAGTATACCGAGAATTATCGCGGCGATCCCGACGTAGATAATGACTTCCAACAGGGTGAATCCTTGGAGGTGCGGAGGTGTATGATGCATACCCGGATTGTCTATGTGAAGCATCGCCATTGTTTAGAATTGTTCAGAATTGATCTAAGGCAAAATCGTACCAAAAGTCCTCGTCCGCAGAACCTCTTGAGCCGTGTACAAAAAATCCGTACCCAGAAGGAAAAGTATAAAGTACGTTCGTAGTACCGTTCCATACAACGCTGGAAAGGAATTGGTTTGAATCTGCCAAAAGCACTAAAATGTCGTTTGTTCGAGCAAACGGAATCACCCTGACCGTCTCGAGCGTGCTAAACACGGAGGGGATAGATATGGGGTTTTTGTCCCATGACACCGAGGACACACTGTATTTTTTGAGTTTGGGAGAAGCGGTACCGTCAGAATAGACTATGATTGCCTCAAGGGCGGACGCATCTTCGAATCCAAGATCGAAGCTTGTTGGTACGCCATCATCGGTGGTGTTCGTTATGTTTGAGTTGCGGGGCGTTGACCATGCTGACGTAGCAAAGATTCGTAGGCACACAATCTGCGGTGGACTCTTACTGTCTTTGTAGCAGACGCTGAATTCGTTCAGGAATGGTCGTGCTTTGACGGTCAGGCTGCCAATGACATTAGATTGTAGAGGACTGTCAATTATAGCACCCCAGGAACCGCCGCCGGTGCCATTGGCAGTCCAAACCCTGGCATGGATTCTTTTATCAGCAACCTCTTTTGCGAAGATCAGCATTCCCTTCGTGAGATTAGGCCTGCTCCATTCGAAATCAACCATCTTTTTTGTAAAGGAAGGCGCTGCGATGGCATGGATGGGGTGCAGAGTCCAGCTCGCAGTGTCGTATACGCCGCCATTAAAATATTGTGTATTGATTTTCGTATCCTGATCGAGAAATGCCGCCATTACTTCCTTTGTTCCTGGTCGCGCTTTCGCAACAATATAGGTTGGTATGCTACCGGCATTGAGCGCATTATCAACCATCGCCTTCTGGTCAGACCATGCGGCACCGTCCCAGATGCGGAATTTCGGCACGGTGGTGTTATCGGAGTAGATAACCATGAAATCGCCGTTCGCGAGATACGTGCCGCTGAAGTTGAGTGTGTAGGCAGGAACCGTCGTGTTGAAACCGGCTAATTGGATGAGATTGCCCCAGCCCGAACAATTGAAGACCTGGGCGTAGAGGGCGTGGTCTAAGCTTGCATCGGGAACGTGCCGTGAGATCATTATTTTTTCGTCCCGATACGGGGATGCATAGAGTTGTATCGCGTGCGGTTTTTTATTGGTGGTTGCAGGATCAACGTCCGCAGTATTTTGAGAAAGCGCCCACGTGCCGTTAAAATTGTCCAGGGTTCGATATTTTATTATGTCTGCGGCCGCGCCACTGTCAGCGTACACGAGCGTGCCGTTTCGTACGGCGTTCCAGTAGGTTACGTATGCTTCAAGGCGCACCGACTGGGATGCGCCGGCGGCATCGACCCAAGACACCGTAACCGTCACTTTTTTTGTGCTGCCGTCCGGCGAGCCGGTGCCCTGCGGAACAATGGCTCCGCTCGCATCGCGGTACACGGGGTCGATGGTGACGGTTCGGGTGAATTTACTCTGCGCGTCGCTTGAGCCGGCCAACACCCAACGATTAGAGCTTATGTCCAATCCATGGGTCCCGATGCGCACATCGCACCAATTAATGTTGCGAATTGAATAGAGAGCCTCGATTCCCTCTTGGGCGAGATTGGTTGCGATGATCCGATCAGCATTGGTGACCACTGCATTGACATTTTCTACCAGGAGAAAGATGGTGCCGCTGATAAACAGCGTTAAGAAAAAAATGCCGAGCAATAATTCTACGATGCTAAAGCCGGCAGTGGTCAGCCGCGGCCATTTCGGTTTAGGCACTTTCTCACTGTATAACACCCGCGTCATTTACTGTTATTATCTCTTGTTTCTGTGCCGTGTTCGTCAGCATAATGCTTGCTGGTGTGGTTGTTCCTTTGAGTCGGGAAAAAACAATTTCTTGAGGACCGCTATAGGTGATGTATTGATACTCCCATTGATAGACTCGATCGAAGGACGGATCACGGCGCGCGTAGCTGGGCCCCCGGAATAGCGTATAGGTTCCTTGAGCGGCAACCACGGCTATACCGTGTCGCGCACCGCCTTCCCCGATCATAGCGAGCACACGCGCTTCAGCGAGTGTTGATCGCATTTCTTCAGCCGTAAGCAGAAGCTGATAATTTGCCTGGTAGTCATTAAAGATATTCAGGGCAAGGACGGCAAGGATGGGTGTGATTGCGAGGATCACAACGAGTTCAAAGATGGTAAACCCAGCACCACCTTTCTTGCTCGGCACTAGGTTTGACCCATGACTATCAGTTGAAAAGTGGTGCCGGGGTAAACCCAGCACCACTTTCGAAGAAAGGTGGTGCTGGGTAAATCCGCTCGAGAGAGGGGCGGCTGACTGACCGTCGGTTTCACCTCCTCCCTTACCTGCCCACAGATGCCGTAAATTCATAAATCGGTGACAGGATTGATATTGCAACAAATCCCACCATAAGACCCACAGTGAGCAGGAGGATTGGCTCGAGCACCGTTGGCAGGTCCTTGGTCAGGTAGTCAATGCGGTTATTATAGAAGTCCGACAGATAAAGCAAATTAACATCGAGATTGCCTGACCGCTCGCCGATGCTGATAAGCTGCGCCACGAGCGGCACGGCTTTCTGACGAGCGAGCGACTCCCCCAAGCCCAACCCCTGGGATACCATTTGTTTCGATCGAATGAGCTCCAACTTATAGTAAATGTTATCGGTGGCGAGCGCGGTAATGTCGAGGGCGTCGGTGAGCGGTATGCCGGCCCGGAGGAGGATTCCCAGAGTCCGCGTAACTTGAGCCAGGTTATAACTGGCGAGCACCGTGCCAATGAGCGGAATCTTGAGCAAGAGCCGAATCCATTTGGCGTGCAGCATCGGCCGCTGTCTCAAGATAAGACGGAACAAGAGCACCGCCGAGACAACGACGACGACAATCATGAAGCTGTAGTTTTGCAGCAATTCGGCGCCTTGCAGGAAGATGCGGGTCGAGGTCGGGAGCGGAATGTCTATTGACTTAAATACTCTGATGAGCTGCGGGAGGACCCACCGTATCATCAATCCTCCCAGGATGACTGTTGATACGAGTATAATGAGGGGGTAGAGCGCGGCTCCTCTTACTTTTCTTCGCAGTTCCAAACTGTGTTCCAGTTCGCTCCCGAGGTGTTCGAGATTGATATCCAAGGTACCGCTCTTTTCGCCAACATAAATCATATTGATGAAAAACGGACTGAATGTGGATGGGAACGCGCCGAGGGCCGACGAAAGGCTGTTGCCGGCGGAAAGTTGCTTCATGATTTGGGCAGTTATTTTTTTGGTGGCATGACGCGTGCTTTGCTGGTGCAAAAAATTGAACGCTTCATCGATCGGCATGCCTGCCTTGAGCATCACATGCAAATTCTTGACGAGTACAATTTTTTCAATAAGCCCGATATGGAGACGGAACAGCCGCAACAGAACGAAGGGTTCTTCCGCCTCCGCAAGATAGATCTGCTGATGTTTTTTCAGCGCCTGCGCTGTCGCATCTTTTATTGTCTGCGCTCTCACGGTCCCAATGGCGAGCTCATTTTTTCGTGACCGTGCATAGTAACGGAATTTTTGAAGCATCGTTGTTCAGCTAAACGCTAATTGCCCGTATAATTTCTTCCGGCGTAGTAATGCCCGCAAGGACTTTATTCATACCATCTTCGACCAGTGTTCTCATGCCTTGGTTGATCGCGACCTGTCGGATTTGTCCGGCGTCGGCTCCTTCGAGAACAGCTTTTCGCAATGCATCGTTCATCATCATGACTTCAAAAATTCCTGATCTGCCAGTGAAGCCAAAATTATTGCACACCTTGCAACCCTTTGCGCGGTAGAATCGTGCCCCGGGCCGCAGGTGTTGCTCCACCCAACGGGTGAGCTCCGAATTTTTTTTGAATTGTTCAATCTCTGCTTCTGAAAGGTCAATGCCGTAGCGACATTTCACGCACAGATTTCTCACCAGACGCTGCGCGATCACGATGATGATCGCGGAGGTGATGAGATAGGGCGATATTTTCATCTCCTGCAAGCGAGGGAAGCTCGTTGCAGCGTCATTACTGTGGAGGGTTGAGAGCAGGAGATGTCCAGTGAGCGCCGCATTGATGGCAAGACTTGCGGTTTCGTCGTCACGAATTTCTCCCAACATAATGATGTCGGGATCCTGGCGCAGGAGCGACTTGAGACCGTTCGCGAAGGTGAGGTTGGCCTTGGGGTTGACCTGGATTTGATTGACGCCCTCCATGTCGTATTCGACCGGATCCTCAATGGTCGCGATATTCACTTTGAGCGAATTAACCATTTTAATGATCGAATACAGGGTTGTGGTTTTGCCTGAACCGGTTGGGCCGGTTGCAAGAATCATGCCGTAGCTTCTCCGAGCGCTCCGCTGAATGGTTTCCAAATCTGCGGGATCAAGCCCGAGATGCGAGAGCGTGAACTGCCGGTTGCGGTTCGAGAGTAGGCGCATCACCACTCGCTCACCGTCAACCACCGGTATCACCGATACGCGGATATCCACCTTCTCGGTATCGATGCTGTGCCGGATCTTTCCGTCTTGCGCAGTCCGGTGCTCGTCAGTCTTGAGCTTGGCCATGACTTTGATGCGGCCGACAATCATGTCATGCAGCTCTATCGGAATGTCCAGGAGAAAATGCAAGATGCCGTCAATACGCAAACGGATGACGATTTTTTGTTCGTGCGGTTCTATATGGACGTCCGAGGCGTTATTTTGATGCGCGTAGGAGAGCAGTTTTTCCACCATGGTGATGACCGTGGTGTCGGATACAGCCTTGCCGATCATGGCCTGACTCGCTTTGATGAGCTCCTGGAAATCCTCAACGATACTTTTCTTGTAGCGCGAAATCGTTGCATCGATGTCTTCGGCAGTCGCATAGTATACCTTCACCACGACGCCGCTTTTTTTCTCAAGGACATTGACCATCTCAAGGTCATTCGGATTATTCATCGCAACCTTAATGAAACCGTCGCCCTGCGCAAACGCGATGATTTTATTGTTGCGGGCCACCAGCTCCGGTATCACATGGAGCACCTGCGGTTCAATATTTTCTTCCTGCAGAAAGACGTACTGGTATCCAATGTATTTGGCGTAGAGCTGACCCCAATTGCGGAGTGAAATAAGGTCGCGATCCAGGAGGACATTGACGAGACGTTCCTTCGTTTTTTTTGCGTGGTTCAGCGCATCGTCAAATTGTTGTTGCCCAACAAAACCCTGATCAACTAAAATTTTTTTGACAACGTCGTACGTAACCTCGGCCATGGCATCAATCGATTATCATCAAAAATAGTAAGCTCATTATACCATAAAATGAGTAACGAGGAATGAGCCATGGGTGACGAGTGCCGAATTCCGACGATGATGGTTTTTCGTATCGTTCCCCGTTACTTCTCCCTTGCTGCTGATGTATGAAGTCTTGGTATGAGCATGGGAACCTGTTGCCGATACAGGCGGTACTTATCGCCGAATTTCTGCATGAGGGCTCTTTCTTCAAGTTGAATCCAGGAAAGCAGTACGGTAGAGAGCCAAAGTACGCTCAAAAAGACTCTGATGGACGGGTAGGAAAGGAACAATCCCCAGGCAAGTGCGATATGCGCAGAATACATAGGATGTCGCACAACCCCATACGGACCGTGGGTCACAAGTTTCGTGACGGCCCGCACTCCGCCCAGAGCTGTTTTATTCACCCGAAGTGCGCTGACGATAAAATAAAGCCAATACACGCTTGCCAGAACGGTTATGAAGCGCGTCGCATGAGTCGCCTGAAAAATCTGCGTGGGCGGAAGGAAACGAAAAGCAGTTCCGATGCCAATCGCCGCAACGCCAACCCAGAGAAAGGGATGGACGAAACGCATGTTCATAGTACTGAAGAGTTATAAGAAACGAGAAACCGGAATCACTACCACGCCCTGGCTACTGCTTCGAAAGAAATCGGCTTGCTTTTTTCAATGCAGCGGCTGATTTGTTCAGGAGTTTCAGTTCTCGCGCATTCAGTTCAAGGCGCAGTTTCTGACGGATGCCGCTCCTGCCGACCACGCACGGCACGCTCAAACAGACATCAGAAATGCCGTGATAATTGGTGAGAAGCGAGGATACTGGCAATACCGAATTCTCATCGCCGAGAATTGCTTTCACCAGCAACTTCACGCCGGCAGCTATCGCATAGTAGGTCGCTTGTTTGCCCGCAATGATGGTATAGGCGGCGTTTTTTGCTACCCTGAACAACTTGTTCATGATTTTTGCGTTGTATCCCGGAAATTTTGAAAGCGACACATTTCCAATGGTTGCCGTACTCCACAACGGAAATTCAGTGTCACCGTGTTCGCCGATGATGTATGCGTGGATACTCTGCGGATTTACCTTGAAGTATTGGCCAAGAAGATAACGCAGTCGCGCAGAATCGAGGATGGTGCCTGATCCAATGATGCGTCCGGTATCGTGAAACATGCGGATGACCTGATACGTAAGCATATCGACCGGATTCGTTACCATGATGAGAATGATGTTTGGATTGTATCTGAAGATTCTCGGCACAACATCCGCAATAATTGCCGAGTTTTTTTTAATCAAGTCGAGTCGTGTTTCGCCCGGTTTTTGATTTGCGCCGCAGGCGATGATTGCTATGGCGCTGTTTTTGACATCAGCATAGGTGCCAACCTTCACGGTGCAGTGACTCCAGAACGGTAGTGCGTGCTGGAGATCCATTGTCTGCGATGAGGCGAGTTTTGCGTTGATGTCAATGAGCGCTATTTCATCGACGAGGTTTGCAGCCAACAAGCTGTATGCTGTGGTGCTGCCCACAAAGCCAGCTCCCACAATAATGACCTTGCGCATTCTTGGGCCTGCTACTGCTGTTTTGTTCCGCTGCATATGAAAGTATCTTATCATATGCACACGCACGGGTCTAACCCCGTTAGAAGCAATGCTTCTAACGGGGTCTAACCATGAAATTCAGGTACGCGGCAGACCGCGTAGAGCAACTGCGTGACAACGGGGCCTGCTGCGCGTGGTGTAGCGCGTCATATTCTGATATAATTAACAGATTGGTATTGACAGTAAGGCCCTATGCCAGAACGTTTTGATAGACCGCCAAAAGATCGAGCCCCGAAAGGCGGTTTTAATGTTGTGGGTGAGGGCGCTAACAACAGAGAGGAATTGGAAAAATTGAGAAGGGGCATGGAAGGGGCAGCGGATGCTCATCCTCGTGCCCTTGAAGGAAACCGATCTCATACAGAGCCGGTGACTTCGCGATCGATCAAACCAGAGTCATACACCGATGCTGGCAGACCAATCGGTAACGGTGGCAAGGGTGAAGGTGACGGCGCAGGCGAAGAAGAACTGACAAAATCGCAGAAAGCTTTTCGGCGTATCTATAAAAAAGAGTTCGAACCCCGATTTGATGCAATTCTTGCAGAACGAGCAGCCAAGCCGCAGGAATCAGAACCGGAGCAAGTTCAGACGCATGCGAACCCACCGGTAGAAGCTGGCATGCCTGACGGCGGTGATGACGGTGACGGGCATGACCGTTTTGAACGCGAGAAAAAACGTAAAGCAAAACTTCGCAAGCGCGAGCGCGAGCAGGAAGAGCGGGGGCAGGAAAAGCGATTGAAGAAATCGTCACGCGTCCGAAAGCCTGAGGCTCAACCCCCGCCTGCCCCTGCTTTACAGGAGGGCCCCCAAGGGACTGTTGAGGCGCCGACGCAGGAACAGTGGCGTCTGCTAAAATCAGCTGACGTGTTAGTCGATACGATCCATGGCGATTCTACGGTTATCGTAGAAACTCCTGATCAGAGACCGGACGGAGATTTTTGGGCGCGTAACACCTCGAAACAAGGAAACGTCCGTGAGTATGGGCTTGAGACAAAAACAGCTGAAGACATGCTTCGCAACAAACGGCAATATGTTCTGAACCCGCCACTACCGCCCGCGGTGGAGCGCGCCGCACCTCGTGAGCCAAGCGCGTCACAGCGGGAGGCTGATCGTGCTGATAGCGCTTCGCGAGTTGAAGCAATTGACGATGAGCACGCACGCAACACAACTCGAATAGCGGAAATGCCGCCAACGGAAGCACCGGAGCAAGAAAAAGTACCGTGGCCAGACGTGAACATTGGCGACCAGTTCTACGATACTAAATTTGGCGATACGACCGTCGTACTCGATCGCGTAGAGGATCCAAGCCATCCGGAAGGCGGTTTTTTTCGAGTTCGGAACACCTCGCGAAAGGGGCGCGTAAAAGAATACGACTCAAAACCAAGCACTATGCGCGAAATCGTGGAGGAACCTCGATATGAACGGCGAGCGCCATCTCCAGATGCGAAACCATTAGCAACCGAAGCGATCCAAGAGAAACCGCCCCAGAAGAAGAAAGAGAAGCCGCCAGTAGGGCCATCCGTTGGGGATGTACTGATTGATACGCAAACCGGTGAACGCGCTACCGTCATTCGGCAGGCGAGGGAAAAAAAGTATCGGATGGGTTTTGCATGGAGACTTGCACAGGAGCTTCCGAATGGAAAAAGTCGTGAATTCTTCATGAATCCTGGGTACGTTAACCAACTGATCCGCAGCGGCCGTTTTAAGCTTGAGAAAGGAGAGGTCAAGAAACCTGCACCAACAGCGCAGAAACCCCCGGAGCAAGAAGCAGCTGTTACCGCAGCGCAGGAAACAACTGAAACAAAGCCTGAAGCGGTCGTAGCAGAACCGAGCCCGGGTGAATCTGTTTCGAAGGAGCCAAGAGCAGAGCCTGTGCCTCAA
>CAZQTS010000001.1:0-31759 GCA_964596475.1 uncultured Gammaproteobacteria bacterium | reverse complement strand
ACTCCGGGAGCCGCTCCTGCTCGTCAAGAGCCGCGCATGGAGGCGGCCCATGAGAACATACAAGGTATCCCAGAGATTGACGAAATTTTAAAAAGGGAAGCGGAGCAGGCATCCGAGCGCTCTCCATTTGAGCAAGCCAGTACGGAATCCCCCTTAGGGCAAGCCCATGAGCATGTTCATGGTGTCGCAGAAATAGACGAACTGTTACGAAGGGAACAGGAGCAGTTAAGGCAGGAACGTGCTCAAGAAGAAATTCGCGCGCGCTTAAAGGAAGAGCGACGGCAAAAGGAAGAGCAATTGAAGCGTGAGCATGCCGCACAAGAAGCTCGTTTACAAGAGGAACGGAGGCGACAGGAGGAGCAACTGCGGCGCGACCGGGAACGTGAAGAGGAAGCTCGCAGACAAGAAGAGCTTCGACGCAAGGAGGAGCAAGAGGGGCGTGATCGCGAACAACGCGAAGCAGAGGCTTTGCGTCGCGGGCGCGGCAAGGAGCCGCCCGAGGAAACGGCAAAACCAGAGAAGATTCCAGCAGCAAAGGAAAAGAAATCAGAGGAGGTAGAAAAATATAGTGAAGCTGGGATCAATAGAGAATTTGCTTCGTATAATATTTCCGAAACTGACTTAGCTACCTTACCGCATTATAAGGACCTTTCAGTGGGTCAAAAAGCTATGCTGCTTGAAAACTTTAAGCAGATGCTTGTGGGACGCATCGAGGAGGAAGCAGCAGGGGCGTTTCGCCAAAACACCAATGAAGCGCGGTTCTTGGGAAGAGCGTGGCGGAATATTGCGCGGAGCTATTTCGTTGCAAAAGAGAAGGTAGCTACACATGCAGAATTGGTGCGGGGAGGCATTACCACGCATGGTCGCGCGCTCTCTGCGCTCGCAGACGGGATGTATCGGTATGGGCCGGACGTTACCATAGAGGATGGTGCTCTCACCAGCAACTATTTGCGTGAGCGGGATGTTGGTTCACTGCTTAGTCGGTCTGAACAAGAGGCCGTTCAATGGTTCAATGAGGCGGCGCATGCGTTCGGGAAAACTCCAAGTCACTGGCAGTTTGAGTCAGCGAAGGCTAAGGAGCGCAGTCGGTACGAAAAGGCGGAAGCCCGTTACGATAGTGCACGGAGGGATATCCTCGCTCTTCTCGAGTCGCGCCACGGGCGTGAGGCAGCCGCCTCATACACGAACAGGATTGATCGAGATGTTGCTGTTAATCAGTACCTCAATGAGAATCCAGATGCTGAAAAAGAGTTGCAGCGGATTAGATCAGAAAGTATTTGGCCTCATGCGGTAAAGAACGTTGTTGTGGAGCGGGGTTTGTATCTGGCTGGCGGCTATCTGTCTCGTTTTGCTGCGATCGGAATGCTGGGAGCGCTCGGGGCGCCGCTCGCTGCTGCCGGTATGGGAGGGTTCTTAGCCTATCGCCGCGGCAGGGAGGCTCTGCGTGAGCGCGATGTGCTTGCCCGTAAGGGCGTTCGTGATGAGCAACCAGGGGCGCTTACTATGGCGACTGCGAAAAAATTCAAACAGACTGATAGAGGCGACATGATTGACGTGCGCGAGCAGGGGCTGGTGGTCAAAATTAACAGACTCGTTAATGAGATAAGCGCAACAACCGATGAAAAAAAGAGATTAGAGCTTGCGGCTCAACTCGACACGCGTTTCAAATTCACCCAGAGTAAATTAAAAGAAGGACTGGTGAATTTTGGTTCAGACGATGAACGATTTTCCAATCAATATGACTTGGTTTTCGCTCTTTCACGAGGGTCTGCGTTGCTTTCGGGTCTTCGACCATCGCCGGAGAATCCGCGACAAACAGAAGTTGAGACGCGCCTTGTGCGGTTCTTGGATTTCAAAGATCGGAACATCAGTGCGCAGCGCAAGAAAAATCTGCTCATAAAGGTAGCTCACGGGGCAGTGCTTTCAGCAAGCTTCGCACTGGCTGGCCGCGCACTCGCTTCCTACTTTCATCCTGCAACAAGCTCTACTGCGCAAGAGGCTCTCACAAAGCCGGACGTTCCGGCACCCGGTGAAAAAATTGTGCCTGAACCTGGGGTACATCCTGAAAGGATTGTTCCTTCCGAGGTCCCTGACAGCTCTGTACCTCAAGAGCCGGCTGCTGAAGCAATCCCGAGACCACCTGAAATCGAGGAATCACGACTGTACACTCCAGCCACGCCGGAAGTTGCAGAAGAACGATTATATACCCCCGCGTCAGGCGAGGTCGCTCTGCCTGAAGCGCGTGCGCAGGTACCAACGCCTGAAGTTAAACCCGAGGACATATTGCATGAGTCTCAAATCCCCTACACGCCGGCGCAGCCACCAGAAGAGCGGTTATATACACCGGCTTCAGGTGAAGCGCCGATGCAGGAGGTTGAGGCTGCGCCGCGGCCTGCGGCGCACGTGTCGCCACGCGCCGCAGCCATAGCAAGAGGCTTTGAAGCAGGCAGAGAACAAGAAATCCCGCCTGTCGAGGGACCACAAGAGAGCATGGGAGCTGCGGCGGCTGCACAAGCGTCGGCAGAGCAAGCAGCGCCTGTTCCTGAAAGAGCTGCAGAAGCTGTTTCTCAAGCCACGGCAGAACAACAGACGAGCACTACTGCACAAGCAGCAGCAGAACAAGTGGCAGCGCTGACACCAGAACTTTCAGTCGAGATTCATAAGGGAGAAGGTATGATTAAAGCGCTCGGTCGAAGCTTAGAAGAGCAGTACCATCTTAATCATGCGCGATCCATGGAGCTTGCCAATCGTATTTGGGCCGAGCATAAACCAGAAGAATGGTATAACCTCGTGCACAAAGGCGACACCTTTAAGGTGGATCTTAAGGGCATTGACGCGCATGAATTACAAACCAGCGATGTTCGTGAACTTGCGCACCAGGTTGAGTACGACCCGAAGACCTTCTCATACGAAAAAAGCGGTATACCGCCGGCTCATGAATTGCCGCATATTGCAACAGCGGCACCGGGAGCGCCGAGCGTTGAAGTATCACAAGATATTTTTGATGCGCTCAATGCCGCGCCCAACATGAAGGTGAGCCAGGGGGCCGCGGTGTTTCTGGCTGATCACCACATGCGTTTTGATCCGCTCCGCCGTGAACTTTGGATTGACGATGACGGTGACGGCGTTATCAGCCCCAAGGAAATACTCGTGCGTCCAGGCGCGCATTTTGAAACTATCGCTCAGCAGGCCGGGGAAACAAGGTTTGGCACCAACGTACGGGGGAATCTCGTCATTGAGACCTTAAGCGCCGACCATACGGCCAAGGAGGTTATAGAAATTTTGCCTGATCGTTCAGTGATCCCGCGCCTTGAAAGCATGGCACCGCCGGAACCCATTTACGAAGTGCAGGGCAGACTTGCCGATAAGGTTGAAGATTTGAAAGAAATGCTGAAGGAAGAAAATCTCGCGAAGTTGCACCACGGTCGGCCTGCCGTGTCGCGTTTCGCCGACAAGCTCTACGCCATGCGCGCGAGCGCTGCTGCAGCGGATAAGGAATCCCTGATTAAGAAAATCCAGGACATGTCCTTGCCGAAATCCGATGCAAAGAAGCTTGCGAAACTTCTCTTCTATGTATTCAAGAATCTGAAAAAGTTCGGGGTCCCTCTTGGGGAGAGAGATACCATCGCGTCAGTGCTCGCGCACGTGGAGATTGCCAAGTGAAGCTCCGCGTTAGAGGCCGACCAGTTTTCGTATCTCGGCGATATTTTTCCGCGCAATTTGGTTCGCTCGCTCTCCACCGAGGGCGAGAATCCGCTCAATTTCCTTCGGATGTTTTTCGTAGTAGTCCTGCTTTTTTTGTACTGGTTCAATGAATTTGACCAGAGCATCAGCAAGTTCCCTCTTCAGCTGCGCATAGGAGAGTGATTTGAGCTCATACGCTCGCTCAAATTGTTCAAACTGACGGCGCGTGCCGAAATTTTTGTACAGCATGAGTAAATTATGCCCGCCGGTCAAAGTGGTTGCATTGTCCAACGAATCCGTAACTGCTTTGGCGATTTTATTCCGTACGACCTCCGGTTTGTCTCGCAGCGCGATGTAACTTTTCGGTCCCAGTGACTTGCTCATTTTTTTCTCTGGGTCATGCAGGGACATCACTCTGACATTTTCCGAGAGCACCGGCTTTACTTCCGGGAAGTACTCGCCATACCGCTGATTGAATTTTCGTCCAATCACCCGCGCAAGCTCAAGATGCTGCAATTGATCGTCGCCGACCGGCACATGCGACGCTTTGTAGAGGAGGATATCGGCCGCTTGGAGCACGGGATAGGTGAGCATGCCGGCATTCGCAGGTTTTTTTTGCGCCCGTACCAGATCTTTGTACTGGGTCATGCGGAGAAGCTCCGGCACGGGGGTGAGGCAGCTGAATATCCATGCGAGCTCTGTATGCATCGGAACATCAGATTGTCTGAAGAGAATGGATGCCTTCGGATCAATGCCGATAGACAGTAAATCCACGGCAAGGTGGAACGTATTGGCGCGCAATTCGTCGGAGGCCGGGAGAACGGTTAGGGCGTGGTAATCAACGATGGAGTAGATTGCCTGATATTTGTCCTGGAGCGCGACCCAATTTTTGAGAGCGCCGAGATAATTACCGATATGGATCTCTCCGGTGGGCTTGACGCCCGAGAATAAGATCGGCTTCATACTATGCACTGTACTACACTTCGATGAGCACGGGCAAGATCATCGGACGTCGTTCGGTCCTGTTATAGATAAACTGACCGAGATCGTTTCTGATTTTTTCCTTGATGTAACTTTCGTTTGCTTGCCCCTTGGGATTCTGTTCGCCCACGAGCGCCTTGATTTTCGCGCGGATTTGCTCGACGAGTTTTTTGTTCTCGCGCATGTATATGAACCCGCGTGAGATGATGTCTGGTGAGTTGATGAGTTTGCCGGTTTTGGCGTTCACGGTTGCAATGACGACAATCATGCCGTCGGCTGCCATCATCTGCCGGTCGCGCAGGACAACATGCGATACGTCGCCCACCCCAAGTCCGTCGACGAACACGTAGTCGCTCGGAACCTTGTGCTTGGTCAGCATCCCGCCCCGCGAACTGAACTCGATGACATGGCCGTTATCAGGGATGAAAATATTTTTTTCCGGAATCCCGGCTTTCGCGGCAACTTTGGCGTGCAGGCGCAGGAAGGAGTGGTGACCGTACACGGGTACATAATAGCGCGGTTTAATCATGCGAATGAAATCAAAAAGGTCTTCCTGGCGCGCGTGACCGCCGGCGTGCACGTCCATCATTTGATAGTGGATGACTTCGGCTCCCAACCGATACAGCTGATCCTTGAGGCGCTGCACGGTTCGTTCATTGCCCGGTATAACCGATGAGGAAAAGACCACGGTGTCTCCCTTCTCGATTTTGAGCATGCGGTGTTCTTTGTTCGCAATGCGCATGAGTACCGCGCGATCTTCGCCCTGCGCGCCGGTGCAGAGGATGATGATTTTGTTATTCGGATAATCGCCGATGTTCTTGATATCAACAAGGGTGTCGCGTTTGATTTTCGTGTAACCCAACGCCTGAGAAAGTTCCACGTTCCGCTTCATGCTATAACCTTCGATAACAATCTTCTTGTTTTGTTTTTCGGCTGCCCAGATGATTTGCTGGATGCGCCCGAGCAAGGAAGAGAACGTGCCAATAATGACCCGACCGGGCGCATCGGAGATGATCTTGTCGATGTTGCCCTGGATCTCTCCTTCGGTGAGCTGTCTGCCGGGTTGCGAGGCGTTGGTTGAGTCCGCGAGTACCACGAGCACATTTTGCGAGCCCAGTTTTTGTATCTTGTCAATTTCAGCCGGTCGGTCTCCTGAATAGTTGGGATCAAGCTTGAAATCGCCCGTATGCACGATTTTCCCGAACGGCGTGTCGATAACCACACCGACCGAGTCCGGTATGTTGTGGCTCACACCAAAGAAGCTCACCCGAAATACTCCAAGTTTCAAGACCGTGGATCGGTCAACGGCCTGCAGTTTCAGCGGCGCCGTCTTAAAATCCTCCTGGCGCTTTGCGATAATACCCAGCGTGAGAGGCGTTCCGTAGATGGTAGGATTGCCCAATCTCGGCGCCAGATGAGGGATCGCCCCAATATGATCGTAGTGCCCGTGCGTGATCAGCACCCCTCTGATATTTTTTTCCTTACCCCGAAGATACGTGATGTTCGGAATGATGTAGTCAATGCCGGGCATGTCTTCCTCTGGCCATTGGAGACCCATGTCTATGATGAGAATATCATTGCCGTATTCAACAATGGTCATGTTGCGGCCGACTTCTTCGCAACCGCCGAGTGGGATAATGCGCAAGACGCCGTCGCTTGGTGCCTTGCGCGAGGCCTTCGTGACAATAATGGCTTCGGCGGACGCTCCCCCCAACGTCGCGTAGTGCCTTCGGTGCGGTCGTGCTTCTGTTCGAGCTGATTTGCGTACCATATTATTTAATCTGTCGAGTTGTTTTGAGATACCAGTTTGCGATGCCGGTAAAGCGTCCCGACGGAGACGCAATGCTTTGCAAACGTTCGGTTCCCTTTATTTTTTTACTGATCGGATACAGATATTGTGTGTTGTAGAGGAAGATGGCAAATGTTTCCTCATTGAGTTTCTTTTGAAACTTCCCATAGAGATCGCGCTGCACCGTCAGGTCACTTGCGCTTCGCAGAGCCTGCAGCGCGCCGTCAATGTCTTTGTTGGCGAACACCGAGAGGTTCAGTCCCGGGTGTCGGTTTTGGCTTGAATGCCAGAAAGCGTAAAGATCCTGGAGTGAAGCAATGAGCTGGCCAAAGATGAGAATCTGATAATTTCTCGGCTCTATAATATCCTTTCGCTGATTTTTCGGCACCGTATATACCTCTGTTTCGATGTCGAGTGCATTCCAATTTTCTTTGATAATGGCGGCGGCAAGGGTGCTTTCCCGTTGATCCAGGTTTGTCAGGGTTACGGCGAGCTTCACCTCATCTTTTATGCGCACCGTGCTTGTTTCTGTCCGTTTCCAGCCGCTTTCATCGAGCAGCCGGGCCGCCTCGGCTGGATTGTAGGTGCCGGTATCCTTATCCGAACCATCGTAGCTCATGCCGGGAACAAGCGGAGCCATAATAGCAGCACCGTTCTCCTGAAGGGCTTCGCGAACAATCCGGTCACGATCAATCGCGAGTGCGAGTGCTTTCCTCACTGTTTTATCCTTGAGAAGTCCGTTCTTTTCAGGATTAAAGAACAGGGCGGTATATTGCGAGAGATTAAGCTGTTTAATTTCGACGGCTTTGTTCGCTGCAACCTCTCCCTTATATTCGAGCGGGAGGAAACCGAGGCCGCCAACGTTTTTGTTTTTTAATGCTTCGATTGCGGATGCAAAGTCCGCGTAAAATTTAAATGTAATTTCTCTTATGTAAGGCTTGACGCCGTGATAGCGCTCGTTGCGAACGATCGTAATATTCCTGACAGAACCATTCGTGTCCTTGGTGAGCGTTTTGAATTGATAGGCGCCTGATCCGATTGGCTTGATGTTGGCTTCAGCAAGGTGCGACTGCGCCGGCGGTATCGAGTACCAGATATGTTCAGGAATGATGCCGACCGTGAGCGCAGAAAGAAACGAGGGAAAGGATTCCTTCAGAACGAATGACACCCTTCGATCATCGATGCGTTGGGTCTCAACCGTTGCAAAGCTTGATCGTAACGGACTCTTAAAAGCAGGGTCTTGGATGGTCTTAATTGTGTACACGATATCATCAGTTGTCAGGGGTTCGCTGTCATGCCACACGAGATCTTCTCTCAATGCAACCGTATAGACCTTGTGATCTTCGCTTACGGTGATGGTTTGGGCAAGATCCGGAACCAACTTGCCCTCGGCATCGTTTTTTAAGAGGCCGCTGAATAAGAGTGAGCTGACATCGCGATCTACATCATTGCCGGGAGCGAGCAGGGGATTGATGAAGCGAGGCGAGCCGACAAGACCTTCGATGTAGGTACCCCCGACTTTCGGCGCTGGTTCGGTCATACGAAACCAGACGCGGACCGTAAGCGCTGCCAATGCCAGTACGAGCACCCCGATGCTTATGGCAATCGCTCTTTTTTCAGAATCGTTGAGTAGCTTGGGTAAGTATTTCAGCTGCGCAAGAGACGGAAAGCCGCCCTTGCGGTTTTGCTGCAAGAGCTTCAAGTCTAATTCATGAATTCGTGAAAGGGCATTCGCAGGTTTCCGTTGCCAGAAAACAAGAAGCTGTTTCAGACGGATCCACCACCCGGTTACTCGAGTAATAGGGTTGTGTTAATGTTTAGTTTTTTATAAAGAGATGTGTGACGGAGATGAGGAGGAAGAGTATAGCAAGGACTATGGTCGCGCGAAAGATGATTTTTTCAGCGCCCCTCTTCGTGCGGTACACGGTGCTCGTGCCGCCAAACGCCATGCCCAAACCCGAACCTCGACTCTGAATAAGGATCGCGGCCATGAGCAATACCGATACTACGATCTGTAGGATATAGACAACCGTTCTCATTTGGCAGAGAAAACAGACAAGGCTATCCTAACAGTTCCTCGAAATGTTGTCAACCCCGTTAGAGGATTTTTCTCTAACGGGGTCAACCTGCCTGCTGATTATATTATTACGTTCGCCCGAATACCCCAGCACCACTTTGTAAACAAAGTGGTGCTGGGGATGAAGGGCCTTGAAAATAAACCTGCGGAGCAGGCTCCCCTCGTAAAGAACCCGCCCTGATACCTCGCCCTTGAGGGCGAGGTCGGGTTCATTCCTTCCAGCGTTTTCTGTGCGTTAAGCGGTAGTAGCTGATGGCTTTTCGGTGCGCCTCATCCCGTATTCTTCGGAGCAGGAGCAGTGCAGGGTGTTTGTGCCCAAGACGCAGCGGAAGCCTGCGGCCAGGCACAAAGAGTTCCTCTTTCCGTTTTGCAAGCGCGACCGCGCGGTGTTTCCATTCCGACTTGAGGATCGGGTAGACGGTTGAGAGCTGTGGTTTGCCGCCGTCGAGAAGAATGAGCTGCGGCGCCGGCCACTCGTCGTGCTTTTGACGCCGCATGAGAACCTCACGCATCATGCGCACGTCATCGGGTCCGATCACTGTTTTTATCTTGAATTTTCGGTATTCGGAAGGGGCAAGTTTACCGCTCTTTGCAACAACCATCGCTCCCACCGCGTATGTGCCCGCGATGTTTGAAATGTCATATCCTTCAATGCGCAAGGGAATTTCTGAAAGCCCCAGAATGTCTTTGAGAGCGTAGAGGGAGGCAGGAACAATCTCTGTTTGAGTTTTGTGATGGAAAAAAATCCAGGCGTTTTTGGAAGCCATTTCAAGCATCCGCTTTCGCGCCCCTCGCTGCGGGTACCTGATGGTGAGCGGCGAAAGGGCCCTCGTAAGTGCGGGGGAGATGGTAAAGGGAAGGACGAGCTCGCGCGGCCGAAGAAGCGACTGCCCGTAATACTGCGCAATGAACTGTTCCATAATATCACGGGAAGGAAGACGGAGAGGGTTGTTAAAAGAAAAGTTGAGCGTATCGAGCATCTGACCGCCGCGCAATTGCATGACCGTAATCACCGCCGTTGCCCCTTGCGCGGCGATATGCACTATATCTTGATCGGCAAAGAGCGGATGCACCACGTGCTGGGGTTCGGCAAGGGTCTCGAGCGCCTGAATTTTATTGCGCAGGAGCCCTGCCCGCTCATACTCCTGCGCTTGAGCACTCTTTTTCATTTCGGTACGCAGCGCTGCACGCAGCTGTTTGGTGTCGCCTTTCAGGATGCGACGCGCCTGCTCAATGATTCCGGCATACGCTTCAGGGTCGGTGAGGGGAGTTTTGCCTGCCGGCCCAAGATGGCGTAATGAGACAAGTTCGGATTCGAGCTTTGACGGCTTCTTGCCGGTGCGCAGCGGTAACATTTGATGCAGGAGCCGCACCGCCACCTTTGCCGCAAGCGGCTTCGTGTAAGGGCCAAAGTAATCGCCTTGTATCTTTGAAGAGCCGTGCACCTTTACGATGCGGGGGAATTTTTCGTGCGTGATGACGATATGCGACCAACTCTTGTCGTCGCGCAGGACGATATTGTATTTCGGCTGATGCTTTTTGATGAGCCCGGCCTCAAGCAGGAGCGCTTCTTTTTCGTTGTTTACTGCAATGTAGTCAACGCGCGCAATGTCGCGCAGAAGCTCAAGCTTACTGGGAGAAAATTCGCCATTCGACCAGTACGAGCGAACCCGATTGCGGAGATTTTTTGCTTTGCCGATATACATGAGATCGCCGCCGCGGTCATAAAAAAGATACACGCCCGGATCTTTTGGAATATGCTTGACGTTTGGTTTCATAGCAAAACTATATCTGACTTTTTTATCTCCCACAAATGACGTAAAGAGGTTGGGCAGGGCATTGACCCCGTTAGAAGGTTGCGTTTCTAACGGGGTTGACAGTTTATTTCATATATGGTATTATATCAAATCTTGTACATTTTAGTCCGAACGTATTTCTTTTCGCGCAATAGAGCGCAAGGGGGCCCCCTATGTCGTCAGGAAACGGGAAGCTTTCGATCGAGAGTCTGGAGGACCTGCTGATTGCCGGCATCGAGTCGGCACGGGAGCGCTGGAAGGGGATCTTCATCGTTCCCGATGGACTGCTGCAGGCTTTTCGCAAGGCGGTCCTCGCGTTTACCGAGGCCGGCAACGAGGCGGCATACCAAGCCGAGCTGGAGCGTATCAACAATGACATCGTCGGTCACCAGCACCGCTTCTTCTTCGGACAACACATAGGTCTCAAAGGCGAAGTCCGCTCCGGGCAGCCCTTTGATCAGCCTCGCAAGGGGCAGGTCGACCGTGTGCTGGGTCTCTTCACTCAGTACGTCCGAGAAGAAGGAGGTCGGCACCGGTTCGAGGCATCGATCGATGACGCCGCTCGTCTTCTCCACGAGTCACAGACGACGCTGCGCGCCCTGATCGGGGAGCAGAAGAAGATCAACGCCCAGCGGGCGGCAGAAGCCGAGCGCCAGCGCAAGATCAAGCGCTTGGCCAGGACCAAGACTCTCCTCGAGCGTGCCGGCATTGGCACATCTACGCAGGAGCCCACCTCGACCGAGTCCACGGCCGAGGTGAACGTCAGCGCCGCCTAAGGCGCAACAAGGAGAGAAACACAGCGAAGGGGTGCGGTCGTCAGTGCAAACTGATGCTCGCACCCCTCTTATATTTGCTTATTTTTTATATTTGGAGCTGTAGGAGCTCCAATTAAAAGTTGTAAGTGCAAAGTTTAAGTTTTAAGTTGAAAGTTATTTACGGGGCGTTCACACCTAAAACTTTGCACTTTGGACTTAAACTTTTCATTTTCAACTTTTAACTGTACACAGTCTTGACAGAGCGGACTGTCTCGGGTACACTGTCGCACAGCCTAAATTCTCCACCAACCTCACATGCCCAATAAAATTGTCATTAAGGGCGCGCGAGTTCACAACCTAAAGAATATCTCGCTGGAAATTCCGCGAGATAGATTTATTGTCATTACCGGTCTTTCCGGTTCAGGCAAATCATCTCTCGCGTTCGACACCATATACGCAGAAGGCCAGCGTCGTTACGTTGAGTCACTGTCAGCCTACGCGCGGCAGTTTCTGGGTCTTATGGACAAGCCGGATGTTGACCAGATAGACGGCCTTTCGCCCGCCATCTCCATTGATCAAAAGAGCGCGTCGCGGAATCCTCGCTCGACCGTCGGCACCGTTACGGAGATTTATGACTATATCCGACTCCTGTTTGCCCGTATCGGCATCCCGCATTGCCCCCGTTGCGGGAGAGAGGTCAGGCAGCAGACACACAAGCAGATGCTCGATGCGATTCTTACGTATCCTTCGCAAAGTCAGTTGATGGTCTTGGCGCCCATGGTCAAGGATCAGAAGGGGGAACATAAGCGGGTACTCGAATATATTCAGAAAGCCGGGTACGCGCGCGTCCGACTGGACGGCGACGTGATTTCGATTGAGGAAGCGGTTGACCTGCGTCTGGACAAGCAGAAGAAACACGCCATCGACGTGGTGGTTGATCGCGTTGCGCTCGAAAGCAACAATGATGTGAGAAAACGACTTGCCGGCTCGCTTGAGAAAGCATTGGAACTGGGCAACGGGGTTGTGTACATCCATAATCAGACCTCGCATCAGGACAAGGTGATGAGCGAGTCGTTCGCCTGCACCTTTTGCGGCATTTCCATCCCGCCCATTGAACCAAGAAATTTTTCATTTAACAGCCCGCACGGCGCTTGCCCCGAGTGCAGCGGCTTGGGCACAAAACTCGAGGTAGACGCCGCATTAGTGATTCCGAATAAGAAATTATCGCTTGCCGAAGGCGCGATTCGACCGTGGTCACGCACCGCATCCTCGCAAACCTGGTATATGAAAATGCTGCAGGCAGCAGCGCGGCGGCACAAGTTCTCACTTACGGCGCCGGTTTCCAAATTAACCAAAGCGCAACTCGATGTGGTGCTCTTTGGAACAGGCGACGAGGTCTATAAAGTGGATTTAGAGGGAGAAAAATTTCAAGGGGAATTCAGCTCTACCTTTGAGGGCGTTGTTCCGAACCTTGAACGTCGGTACCGCGAGACTGATTCTGAATATATTCGGAGTGAAATTGAGAAGTACATGCGGATCTATACCTGCCCGCGGTGCAGCGGAAAGCGGTTGAAGCCCGAGGCATTGAGCGTGACCGTGGGCGGTAAGGATATCGCGCAGGTAGTGGCGCTCACCATCGAATCGGCAGCAGGCTTCTTTAAAGATTTGGAGAAAAAATTGTCAGAGCGCGAGTTAAAAATTGGCAATCAGATATTGAAAGAGATCGGCTCCCGGCTAAAATTTCTGCATAACGTCGGCCTTGATTATCTTACTCTCGATCGGACCTCCGCGAGCCTATCCGGCGGCGAGGCGCAGCGTATACGTCTCGCGACGCAAATCGGCTCCTCGCTCGTGGGTGTTATTTACATTCTCGACGAACCGTCCGTTGGCCTGCACCAGCGCGACAACGACAAGCTGATTAGAACCCTGAAAGCGCTCCGTGATCTCGGGAATACCGTCGTTGTGGTGGAACACGATCACGATACGATCCGATCGGCGGACTATATCGTTGACATCGGCCCGGGCGCCGGTAAGCACGGCGGCGAGATCGTGGCCGTGGGCACCCCAGAACAGATCATGCGGAATAAATCGTCGCTCACCGGCCAGTACCTGACCGGCAGGCTGAAACTTGAACTGCCGAAGAAATACCGGCAGGGCAACGGGAGGTTTGTCAACATCTACGGCGCCGCTGAATTTAATTTAAAAAATATCGATGTCGGCATCCCCTTGGGTAAGTTTGTTTGCCTCACCGGTGTGTCGGGGTCTGGCAAGTCAACGCTTATGGTCGAGATTTTGGCAAAGGCGTTGTCGCAGCATTTCTATCACGCGAAGGATAATCCGGGTAAGCACAAAAAAATAGACGGTCTCGAATACCTGGATAAGGTCATCAACATTGATCAATCCCCGATCGGCCGCACCCCGCGCTCAAATCCGGCGACCTATACGGGCGTCTTTACGTATATTCGCGATTTGTTCGCGATGTTGCCGGAAGCGCAAATTCGCGGGTACCGGGCGGGCCGTTTCAGCTTTAATGTGAAAGGCGGCCGGTGCGAAACCTGCCAGGGAGACGGATTGATGCGCATTGAGATGAATTTCTTGCCCGATGTGTACATTGAATGCGAGGAATGCCACGGGAGTAGGTACAATCCGCAAGCGCTGGAAATTCACTACAAAGGAAAGAACATCTCCGACGTCTTAAAGATGACCGTGGAGGAAGCGAAAGATTTTTTCGTCAATATTCCCAACATTTACAATAAGCTGAATATACTTGACGAGGTTGGACTGGGCTATATTCAGCTCGGTCAGTCCGCAACCACTCTCTCCGGCGGCGAGGCGCAGCGTATTAAGCTTGCGACCGAACTTTCCCGCCGCTCCACAGGAAAGACATTGTATATTCTCGATGAACCGACCACCGGTCTGCATTTCATTGACGTAAAGCGGCTGCTTGCGGTCCTCAACCGGCTTGTGGAAAAGGGGAATACGGTGCTTGTCATCGAACATAACATGGATGTTATCTGTTCCGCTGATTGGATTATTGATCTAGGTCCTGAAGGCGGGGACAAGGGCGGTGCGGTAGTGGCGTTTGGGACACCGAGGGACGTTATGCGCGTGTCCAAATCGTACACCGGTCAGTACCTCAAAAAATATTTTGCAAAAGCGAAAGCTAAGGTGTAACATTACCGCGCAGTTTCGTACATCGACATCGCCGCTTTTCAAGGAGGCGTCCGTGGTATATCGTCAAGGGCCCGGCAGGGAGGAGTCTAAGCTTCTCCATCGATTGATCGTCAACACCTTAAAGACGCACCACCGGATGACCTTGGACCAGCTCTGCGATCTCCTGCCAACCTGGAAGCGGCACGAGATCGAGGAAGCTTTGCTCTCATTGAAGCGACAGGGCTTGGTGCGCCACAAACCCGATCGGGAAGCTGGTGCGGCAGCGCTGCATAAGGGCTTCTGGTGCTTTGTTGCACCGGGGCCGGAAACGACGTACTAACGTCAGCAATCGCCTTCCGGCGAAGGAGGTAACCATGTTCTGGAAGAGGGCGAAACAGACCAGTCCCATGGAGAAGCTGCAGCATGAGGTGTTCAAGCTGCTGCGGGGGACTCCGAGAGATGCCATCGACATTTGTGTTGAGCTGGGGCTCGACGATCCCGCAGAGGTGCTCGCTGCCCTGGAACAGCTTGCGGCACGCGGTTTGGGTGCCCCAAACCCTGATCCAGAGAACCTGCAAATGCCGCCAGAGCTGCAGGAGTGGAGTCTCCGGTTTTTTCGCCGGAAAGCTGCAGCGAATCCCTGATGCCTGCGCCGATACGGGCCGCTCCGACGTAACGTCGGAGCGGCCCCTTTCTATGTGTACCGAGTGTACTTTTCTTTTATCCACAGACAGGTAGAATGGAAGCGGAAGGTTTTCCATGAAACTTGCCCCTCTTGAGCGATCCATCATTAAGACTCTTGTGTATTTTGATTTACTTGATTACCCACTCACTGCAACAGAGGTTTGGAAGTGGCTCTATCGTCCGGAGGTTCCTGACGATGCGCGGACGCTCTTTCACGTGAGCGACTCCCTCGAGAACAGCACGCGGTTACAAGAGCTCGTATCTCGTCGAGAAGGTTTTTATTGCCTGCGGGGCAGAGAGGATTTAATTCCGGAGCGAAAACGTCGCAATAACCGGGTTGATCGCCAACTGCGCAAGACCTGCCGTGTCGTCAAGTTGCTGCGGCTCTTCCCTTCCATTCGGATGATTGCCATCGCAAGCTCATTGAGTTTCGGTAACGTGAAGGAGACGAGCGACATTGATCTGTTCATTGTCACCAAGAAGAATCAAATTTGGATGACAAGACTCTTTGCCGCAGGCTCTTTAAAATTGCTGCGCCAGCGTCCACAACCCATGCCGCTCCCCGATAGATTTTGTTTGAGTTTTTTTGTGAGCGAGGATGCGCTCAATGTCGAGAAAGCCGCCTTTGGAAGCGACGACATTGTGTTCCAATATTATGTACAGAGTTTTATCCCGATCTATGACCCTGACGGTCTCTATGCGAGATTTCTCAAGGAGAATGCGTGGTATGCAAAGTACCTTCCGAATGCTTATTTCGAACAAGGATTTCTGTGCGAGGTAGGTCGGCCGCAATGGCTTGTGTGGTGGCATCGGTTTTTCGAATCCATAAGCTATCCGTTCTTTCACGGTCCTTTATCTGACTGGTACTGCAACCTTCAGCTTAAGATACTGCCGGATCGATTGAAGTCAATCGCGAACATTGATTCTCGGGTCATTATTTCTGACCAGATGCTGAAGTTCCATGACAAGGACAATCGGCAGGAGCTCCGGCATAAATGGCAGGAGCGTTTGGCAGCGTATGGCTCATAATCCACTTCATGCTTATGATCGGAAGGGGGGACGGTGGAGGCCGGAAACGAGCCTTCTGGGTTTTGGGAAAAACCGTGCCAGTTTGACCGATGCGGTTTGTTTTCTTGCAATATTTCTCCTGCCGTGGCAGGGCCGGTGGATTTTTGCCTATCACGAGCTTGCTGGCCAGCGGTACGAATACGGCGCTTTCAGTCTTTATGCCGGAAGCATCGTACTCGTGGCTGCTGCTGCGCTGTTGTGGAGTAGAGCACTCACGCATCGAACAATGAGACTGCCCACACAACTTCTGCTTGGATGGCTCTTGATAAACCTATTGTTCAGTTTTGATCGCGTCGTGGGGCTATATTATATATACCTTGGGATACTAAGTTTTTGCTTTTTTTTCATTGCGTCACGATGGCGCCGTGAAAAAATCATCACCGCACTCATTGTTTCCGGCATAGTTCAGGCTATTTTTGCTTGGACGCAATTCATACACCAGCGTATTGATGCCAATACCTGGCTCGGTATCGCCCTGCATCTGCCGCAAGAATTGGGACAGTCGGTAGTGTTTATGTACGGGGCGCGGTACCTGCGCGCGTACGGGCTGCTGCCGCATCCGAATATGCTTGGCGGGTTCCTGGTTGTTGTCTTTGCGCTGCTCTTGTATCGATTCATCCGTTTTCGAAGCTCTCCCGAAGCGTTGCAGACGACAGCGAGGTGGGCTTCCTACGTCACTGGTTTGTTGTTCGTCATGAGCGGCATACTCATAACATTTTCGCGCGCCGCGCTGATTGTCTCCGCGCTTCTGCTCGTGTCATGGACGCTCTATGCGTACCTGATGCGAAAGAAAAGTTTCTTTCGCGCCGCATTTGAAACCAGTCTTTTGTGTTTGTCTCTCTTTGTCATATATAATCTGATGACTTCAAATGTGTGGCTCGCGCGACTCGGGTTAGCGATGCAGGGCTCTGCTGAAAGCATTCGTCTGGAACAGGTATCGGCTGACGAGCGTATCGCAGCGCTGCACGAGGCGCAGGTGTTAGCGAGACCCCGTGCTATTTTGATGGGTGTTGGTTTGGGCAACTATCTTCCAAAAATCGCGCAGGCGTTTCCTTCGTTGCCGAGTTACGCGTATCAGCCGGCGCACAATGTGTATGTGCTCATGATTATAGAAATTGGAGTCATCGGCGGTCTTTTGCTCACGTGGTTTATTTTTGATTTATTAAAAAAATCCTGGCGCGAGGGTCGCAAAGGGAGTGGTACAATTTATTTTTTTTCAATCCTTGCCTCACTTGCGTTTGTGGGATTGTTTGACCACTTTTTGTGGACGAGCTACTTTGGTCAGTCCTTATGGTGGCTCTCCGTCGGTCTTGCGGCGAACAGAAATCAGCCTTAGGAATTGCGGCTTGATTGCAATTTCCTCTAATTCAGTTAAGCTTGGCGTGTAAAAAGTCGAAACCGAGGAGGACGGCTTTTCTTCTTTAACAATAAGCGAGAAATCATCTCGCAATTAACCAAGGAGGGCAGCAACATGCTGCTTAGGTTTTACAGAACACCGGCACTGAGCAGTTCTGCAGTCGGGACGATTCGTCGAAAGACCCAAGAACGGCTTGGTATCACTATCGGCGAGCTTTTCAGTGAGTGGTGTTTTTACTGCCAAGTGAGCTCGCCGTTTACGGCTAGTGAATACGAGCGCCTGGGCTGGTTGCTTGCGGAGACATTTGCACCAGAACAGTTCGGCAGGGCAACATTCTTAAACGGCATGCCAACGGTTATCGAAATTGGGCCACGGCTCAACTTCGAAACTGCATGGTCATCTGCTTCAGTAGCGATCTTTCGAGCTTGTGGGATTTTGAATGTCCACCGGCTCGAGCGTTCGGTGCGCTACGGCTTTCCGGTCACGCTGACATCCGAGCAGCAAGCGTCATTCGTTACGGCAAACCATGATCGAATGACGCAGATGCGCTACGAGCAGCCGCTCGAAAGCTTCGTCACTGGCTTTGCCCAACAACCGGTCCGTGTCATTCCGGTGCTGGAGCAGGGGAAGGACGCGCTGCGATCGCTCAATGCAGAGCTTGGCTTGGGCATGGACGAACAGGATTTTCAGTGGGATTACGATCTGTTCGTCAACGTGCTTAAGAGAAATCCGACTGATGTTGAGCTGTTTGATCTCTCGCAGGCGAATTCCGAGCACTCACGGCATCACTTCTTCAAAGGAAAGTTAGTCATCGACGATGTCGAGATGCCCGAATCGCTCATGCAGATCGTCAAAACTCCGTGGCGCGACAACCCTGCGAACTCACTCATCGCATTCCGCGACGACAGCTCGGCACTCCGGGGCAGTTTGCTTCCGGTTATGGTTCCAGTGATGCCGGACAGACCTTCGCCGTTCATCTCCTCGCAGGCAACGCTCCATCCCACGCTGACTGCCGAAACCCACAATTTTCCATCGGGAGTCGCTCCGTTTCCTGGTGCAGAAACCGGCACTGGCGGACGCATCCGCGACAATCAGGCAGTCGGACGCGGCGGGCAGGTCATTGCCGCCGGTGCAGCGTACTGCGTCGGTAATCTCCACATCCCTGGTTACGAATTGCCGTGGGAGCGTGACGGTTGGTCACATCCGGAAAATCTTGCATCGCCGCTCGAGATTCTGATCCAGGCGAGCAACGGGGCAAGCGACTACGGCAACAAGTTCGGTGAGCCGGTGATCTACGGATTCACCAGAAGTTTCGGCATGCGGGTCTATGGTAAGTACCGCAGCTGGTTTAAACCCATCATGTACACGGTGGGCGCAGGCCAGCTCGACGATTCGCATGTTACCAAGGGTCAGCCAGAAAAGGACATGCTCGTCGTGCAGATCGGCGGGCCTGCCTATCGGATTGGCTTGGGTGGCGGGTCAGCCAGTTCGATGACGCATGGTGAGAACGTCGCCGAACTGGATTTTAATGCGGTTCAGCGCGGCGATGCGCAGATGGAACAGCGGGTACACCGCCTGATTCGGGCATGCACTGAACTCAGTGATCGAAACCCGATTGTTTCCATTCACGATCTCGGTGCTGGTGGTGATTGTAACGCGATTCCGGAACTCGTTGACCCTGCCGGAGCGAAGATTAAGCTCCGCTCGATTCCGGTTGGCGATCAGTCTCTCTCGGTGCTTGAGATCTGGGGTAACGAGTCTCAAGAACGCCACGCATTGCTCATGTGGCCCGACCGACTGGACGAAGTACGCGCTATAGCCGAACGCGAAGGTGTCCCGGTTGCGGTAATCGGGCGGGTCACTGGAGACGGATGCATCAACCTCTTTGACGAACACGACGACAGTCTTCCGGTGAACCTTCCGCTGGAGAAAGTCTTAGGCAAGCTTCCCCAGAAGACCTTCAAGGATAAGCGCGTTATTCATGACCCCAAACGCCTTGAACTGCCGAACCTTACGGTACGAGATGCGCTCGAACGCGTCTTGCGTCTTGTGTCCGTCGGCTCCAAGCGGTTTCTCACGACGAAAGTCGACCGCTCGGTCACGGGTCTCATCGCGCAGCAACAGTGCGTGGGTCCAAACCACATCACTCTGTGCGACTACGCGGTGTACGCGCAGAGTCACCAGAGTCTGCGCGGCGTGGCGCTTTCACTCGGTGAACAGCCGGTGAAAGGTCTGTACGATCCAGAAACAATGGCTCGCATGGCTGTTGCAGAAGCACTTCTCAATATGGTCGGCGCAAAAATTACAGCGCTTGATCATATCAAGTGCTCGGCCAACTGGATGTGCGCTGCCAAGTTTCCTGGTGAAGGCGCGTGGCTGTACGACGCTGCATGCGCTCTTCGCGACATCTGTATCGAACTGGGTATCGCCATTGACGGCGGCAAAGACAGTCTTTCAATGGCAGCACAAGCACGTGCGCGCAATGGACGGCGGTGCACAGTGAAAGCTCCGGGACAACTAGTGATCGCAGCCTATGCTCCAATGGAGGATATCCGGCGCAAGGTTACCCCGGAGTTCAAGCAACCAGGTAACACTGTCCTGTTCGTTGATCTTGCTCATGGCAGAGCTCGTCTGAACGGAACAGCACTCTCGCAAGTGTATCAGCAGGTTGGCTGGAGTGCTCCAGATGTCGACGATGTCCGTAGTCTTAAAGCGGCGTTTGAAACTGTACAGGGTCTCGTGGATGCAGGCTGGATTTGCGCAGTCCATGACCGCAGCGACGGCGGACTTGCAACCACTCTCCTTGAGATGGCGTTCGCAGGCAACGTCGGCATGACGGTCAACGTCCAGAGCTGGGAAGACGCCATCAGCACGTTCTTCAATGAGGAGCTCGGGCTGGTGATTGAGTGTGAGACTCCGCAGAAGGTGCTCGCAGCCTTCCGAGCAAAGAAAGTTCAGGCGTTTGAGATCGGGACCCTAACCGCGTGGCAAAGCGGCTTCCAGTTTTTCCATAACGGGAAGCAGGTTCTCGCCGCGTCCTTCACGGAACTTCGGCAGATATGGGAGGAGACGAGCAGCAGGCTTGACGCCTTGCAGGCAAATCCCGCGTGCGTCAAGCAAGAAACTGACGTGAACGCCCTGCTTGTTTCATCGCCTCCTTATCGCTTGAGTTACGATCCGGCACCGACGAACCCATTTCTTGTGACATCCCTGAAAAAGCCGTTGGTAGCGGTCATCCGGGAGCAAGGTTCGAACGGCGACCGTGAGATGGCAGCAGCGTTCTTCGAAGCTGGCTTTGAACCCTGGGACGTGACCATGACGGATCTTGCGAGCGGGCGCATCACACTCGACCGCTTCCGCGGGGCCGCGTTCGTCGGCGGATTTTCCTTTGCCGACGTGATGGATTCTGCTAAGGGTTGGGCCGGTGTCATTCGCTTTAACGAGCGTGTCGCGGATGAATTTCAACGATTCTACCATCGGTCCGACACGTTTTCTTTGGGCGTGTGCAACGGCTGCCAGCTCATGGCGCTCTTAGGGTGGGTGCCTGATCCGAACCTTCCCGATGTTGCAAAGCCACGGTTCATACGCAATGCGTCAGAACGGTTCGAATCGCGGTTTGCAGCAGTGCGCATCCTCGAGAGTCCGTCGGTTATGCTCTCTGGCATGGCTGGTTCGATCCTGGGCATTTGGGTGGCGCATGGCGAAGGAAGGTTTCACGCGCAACCTGACGTCCTCTCACAGGTTGTCGGCCAAAACCTTGCCCCAGTCAGGTACGTGGATCGGGCAGGGAATCCCACCATGACCTATCCGCACAATCCGAGCGGTACGCTCGAAGGCATTGCCGGAGTTTGTTCGCCGGACGGCAGGCACCTTTCGATCATGCCGCATCCCGAACGCACGTTCCTTACTTGGCAGTGGCCATGGATGCCCGGAGAGTGGCAGAAGCTTTCCGCGAGTCCATGGTTGCGGCTCTTTCAGAACGCCTACGACTGGTGCATCCAGTCGAGATAGGAGGATCTAAAATCGGCCCCTTGTGCTAAGAGCGCAAGGGGCCTCGTCATTGCTTTTTACTTTGATTTGTCTTACTATGGTGCCGTCTCGTTAACCGCAGACAAAAAGTTCTTTTGACAAACCTACGAGGGGATCATGAAAAGAGTAGGAGGAACGGACATCGTGTTTCGGTCCTGTGGCGTGCTCTTGGGAGCGCTGGTATTAACTCTGGTCACTCTCTTCGCCGTCGAGGACGTGTTGAAGGAAGAGCCCGAGGGAGAAAAAGAGTCCAAGCTGCTCGAACAGATGCTTAATTTCCCCTTTGAGGGAAACGATGATCTGGAAAAGGTGAACAAACTTGCTGAAGTGTGGGGAAAGATCTTGTTGCTGCAAGGTGAAGAGTCGCTTAAAGACCACTTTGAGTTTTGGGAATTGCTGAACGAGGTTCAGGCCTTCACGAACACCAAAGCAGGGCCAGGAGAGCAGTTTTTTATCCTCTCGTATTCACAAACCAACGATAAAGCCCTTCGACGACTTCGAGATGAGATTGGACTTGCTGCCCCTTCCGGTGGCGCGATTGTTCGGATTTACACCAATGTGCTTGCCATGCCCGAGCCGATACGCTCTCTGTTTACCGGAGAAGCCGCTGCGATAACTCGCTGGTGTCGGTTTATCGCGCTGCTGTCGACAGGAGGAAAGACACAGCAAGAAGTTGATGACGCGCTTTCTCATGAGCTTGCCCATGCCTTTTTGTCGTCAACGCTTTGTCTTGGTCGCGACAGCCTTCCCCGATGGTTTCATGAGGGCCTTGCTTTACACTTATCCGACGCGAAGGATCTCTACTTGAACTACACAGGTCATGAGAGTGGCCGGATGGCATGGTCGCCGAAGGACTATACCGAGTTCAAGCGGGTTTTCCAGTATCTTGAAAGTCGTTTCGGTCACGAAGGTCTCAATCGGTTCATCCGACAGTCAGTGTTGTCCAAGTCTGTTGATGAACCACTTCGAGCTCTGACCGGCAAGTCTGATTACAGTGAGTTGAAAGGTCGCGCTATCGGTTGGCGGCGGCAACAATTGAAGGGAGAAGAGTTCAAGACGCTCCTCGTGGTCATAATGATTGCCTTAATCATATTCTGGTTCTTTACCAGAGGACGATAACGGCAACCAAAGACCTCGGGACGGTACTTACTCATGAGTGCCGCCCTAACGCAGCGGTGTCCCTCTCTCTACCGCATGCCTGCATGAAACGTCAGGAGGCGAACAAACCCCTCATCCTGCACAATGGGATGAGGGGGTTTTTGTGATTGCTTTTTGTGGTGCTTTATCATACAATGGTTTGTCGCAGCTTCACCGACATTGTTCTTTTTTCAAAACATAACGAGGAGACCATGACCACAGCCCAATTGACGTACGCCGCATCAGGCGTAAGTTACCAGGCGCTCGATCTTTTCAAGCGGATGGCACAGGAAGAAGCGTTTAAGACCGCGAAAAACATCGAACAGCATGGTCCGTTCAGTGAGATCCCCTGGAGCCGCGGTGAGAGTGTGTATCTGATTGAAACACCAGACATGATCATCGCCCATGTCGAGGAGGGGTTGGGTACCAAGAACATGGTGGCGGACGCCATGGAAGTGCACAAGGATCCGTTCTACGGTTACTTGGCCCAAGACACAGTGGCCATGATCGTTAATGACATGGCGACGGTGGGTGCGCAACCGCTGTCGGTTGCCATGCACTGTGCAGCTGGTGACTCCGCGTGGTTTGACAGCGAGGTGCGTAGGTCTGATCTGCTCATAGGCTGGCGTAGCGCATGCGACCTTACCGCTGCTGCGTGGGGTGGGGGTGAAACGCCGGTGCTCAAGGGCATAGTGGCACCCGAGCATGCGGTGCTTTCCGGTTCTGCCGTGGGCATCGTATACCCGAAGGAACGGCTTATCAGGCCGCGCATCCAGAATGGCGACGCCATCGTGCTATTGGCAAGCTCGGGCATCCACGCCAATGGCCTCACGCTTGCACGGAAGATCGCCGAGCGCAAGGACCCAATGTGGTACAAGTTGCTGCATCTGCTTGCGTCAGGTCGATTTCCGCTCAAGGCACTTCCGGATGGTTACCACACGATCATCGAGCGTTACCCTGTGGGCCGCGGCACCAGCTACGCCGAGGCGTTGCTGCAACCCACCACCATATATGTACCTGTGGTTCAGGAGTGCTTGAACCGAGGACTGGAGATTCACTACGCCATCAACATCACCGGTCATGGGTGGCGTAAGCTCATGCGCGCACGGGAGCCGTTCGTGTACATGGTAGAGGAACTCCCTGCACTGCAGCCAGTGTTTTGGTTCATTCAAAAACACGGCCCCGTGAGTGAGCGCGAAATGTACGCCACATTCAACATGGGAGCCGGATTCGCGCTCTACGTGCCGCCGCGAGACGTCGAACGCGTGATTACCGTGGCTCTCGAGAACGGAGTAAGTGCTATGTGGGCTGGCCACATCGTGAAGTTGGGACACGCCCGACGCGTGATGATTCAGCCCAAGGGCATCGAATTCGGACCCGAGGATTTGGAGATCCGGTAGAGGAGGTGACGTAAAAGAATGCAGCCCTCGTGCGCTATGCGCACGAGGGCTGTTCTACATCCATAGCATCCGGGTCGGGCAGGCAGTCGAGAAAAAAAGTGCCCCGTAGTTCCGCCCTGGGCGGATACTACGGGGCTTGGTGGGACCCTGCATGCGAAGGGTTAGCTAAAGGAGGGAGTTAGTTGGAGGGCGATGAGACTTGCGGCTGCTCCGGTGCAGGCGGGGCAGCTCTCTGGGCGACCTTCTGCAGCGGGTCGGGCCGCACGAAGCGCATCATGAGGTACTGGTTCTTGTCTCCGTTGTAGATCCAGTACTGCCGTGTGATGACGCGATCCCCGACTTTGATAGGAACCTGGTCACCGATGATACCGCCTCCCTCGACTTTCTTGCCGTCCTTGTCCATGAATCGGGACTCAAGGCGCACGGCTTTGAGGCCGTACTCCGCAAGGACTTCGGGCGGTATCGGCACGCCGGTTGACTGCCCTTCGGCCGGAACCGCCGTAAGCGCTGGACTGCCAGTTTCCGCTGTCCCGATCTCGATGACGAACGCTTCATCAAGGGCGTTGTCGGACAGGACCAGAGTGGGCTTCGGCGGCACCACCGGTGTTACGGCGTTGCGTGTGCAGGCGAGGGTGCAAACAAGTATTGCGGCGATGACGAGAAGTTTTCTCATAGCTCCTCCTAGCTAGGCTAGCCCAAAAAGGGTCAACAAACCTGCGTTTGTTTAAGAACGTGGAACAAACAAAGATAGCGTTTTTTGCATATTTTGTCAATTTCCCTAAGAAAAACAGGCTCTGGACCCTGCCCTTGACAAGGCAAGCAACTTTCCTTAATATACGGCTACTAGCACTCTGTATGGTTGAGTGCTAATCGACCCCTGCACTGCGGGGGTCGTCCCGAGCGCAGTCCCCAGTGGGGATGGAGCCGAGGGATCTCATTGCGTTGATGATTACTCATCGGGATCCCTGCCTGCCGTCAGGCAGGCCTCCGCTTCCCCCGTCATGACACGGGGTTCGGTCGGGATGACGCTCTATTTAATTAATAAGGTAATAATTTAATAAGGTAATAATGCATAACCTATGAAGCTCACACCATTAGGTGATCGGGTGGTCATCAAGCCCACGCCGCACGAAGAAATGACTAAGGCAGGCATTTACCTGCCTGAAACCGCCGATAAAGAGAAAAAAGCCGAAGGCGAAGTGGTTGCGGTCGGCAAAGGGGAGAAAGTCTCCAAGCTCGGCCTCAAGGTCGGCCAAAAAGTTGTGTATAGCCAGTACGGCGGTTCAGAAGTAAAAATTGACGAGATCGAATACAAAATTTTAGGTGAGGACGATCTGTTGGCTATTCTTGAGTAATCCAGAAGTTAAAGATTAAAAATGAAAAGTTTAAGTGAAAAGGTAAAAGTTGATGTTTCGCAATAACTTTTAATTTTTAACTTAAATTTATAACTTACAACTTTTAACTTGAGCAATATGGCGAAGAAAATCATTTATAGCGAGGAGGCGCGCGCCGCGATGAAGCGTGGCGTTGATAAGTTGACGGACGCAGTGAAGATAACCCTGGGCCCGCGAGGCCGCAATGTCGTGCTCGACAAAGGGTTCGGCGCGCCCAATATCAGCAAGGACGGCGTGACGGTTGCGAAAGAAATCGAGTTGCCCGACAAATTTGAAAACTTGGGCGCCGAACTCGTCAAAGAAGTTGCCTCAAAGACTTCTGACGTGGCTGGCGACGGCACGACCACGGCAACGGTTCTTGCCCAGGCGATTATTGCCGAGGGTTTAAAGAACGTGACGGCAGGAGCGAGTCCGCTTGCGATCAAGGAAGGAATTGATCTTGGCACGCAGACAGTCGTTGAGTATTTAAAGGGTATCAGCAAGAAGGTGCACGGCAAAGCCGAGATTGAACAAGTGGCGTCTATTGCCGCAAATGACAAGAATATCGGTCAAGTGATTGCCGAAGCCATGGAAGCGGTGGGCAATGACGGTGTGATTACGGTTGAAGAGTCTCAAAGCTTCGGTATTGAAAAAGAGGTGGTTGAGGGCATGCAGTTCGACAAGGGATACGTTTCGCACTACATGATTACAAACGCTGACCGTATGGAAGCGGTGTACGAAAATCCTCTCATTTTGATCACCGATCAGAAGGTCTCCTCAATTCAAGACATTTTGTCCCTGCTTGAATCTCTTGCCCAGAGCGGCAAGAAGGAGCTGGTGATTATTGCCGATGAAATCGAAGGCGAAGCGCTTGCAACCCTCGTCGTCAACAAAATCCGCGGCGCGTTCAATACCCTCGCAGTCAAGGCGCCCGGTTTTGGCGACCGCAAGAAGGAAATGTTGGCAGACATTGCGACCCTGACCGGAGCGCGTGTGATTTCCGAAGAGGTTGGCTTGAAACTTGCCAACGCAACGATGGAAATGCTCGGCGAAGCGCGAAAGGTCATTGCCACCAAGGATAACACGACCATCGTGGGCGGCAAAGGCGAGAAGTCGGCGATCGAAGAGCGCATCAAGCTGATTAAGAAAGCAATCGAACAGAGCGATTCTGATTTTGACAAAGAGAAAATGAAGGAGCGCCTGGCAAAACTCTCGGGCGGCGTTGCAGTCATTAAGGTTGGCGCAGCGACAGAAACCGAGATGAAGGAAGTGAAAGATCGCATTGATGACGCCGTGCACGCCACCAAGGCTGCGGTTGAAGAGGGCATTGTGGTTGGTGGCGGCGTCACTTTTTTGCGAGCGCTCGACAAACTTGACAATCTTGAGGTAGAGGGTGATGTGCGGATTGGTCTTGAGATACTGAAGCGAGCTTTGACCGCGCCCATACGGCAGATCGCGGAGAATGCGGGCAAGGACGGAGCTGTTGTTGCTGCCGAGGTTCGCGGCCAAAAGGGCAATTATGGTTTTGACGCGCGAACCGCTGAATACAGCGACTTGATTGAGCGCGGGATTGTTGATCCGACAAAAGTGGTCAGAAACGCGCTCCAGAATGCGGCGTCAGCAGCTGGCATGTTTCTCACGACTGAAGTCGCCATTACCGATATACCCGAAGAAAAGAAAGGTATGCCGGGCGGCGGCATGTCAGGCATGGGCGGTATGGAAGGAATGATGTAACCCCTCCCAGCCTCCCCTTACTCTAAGGGGAGGGGTTTCTTTACTGTCATTGCGAGCCCCGGCCACTGGCCGAGGGCTTGGGCAATCTCAAACTCCAGCTTCATCCCGACCGCAGTCCCGCAATGCGGGACGAAGCGGAGGGATCCCCATGACCTACCATGGGGCCGTTCCCTGCCTGCCGGCAGGCAGGGACTCCCCCGACGTATCGTCGGGGTCGCTCAGGGTGACTAAAACTTACAGTTTTAGTCACTTTCTGTTATACTATAGCCGAACTATGATTCATGAAGGCGATGAACATCGTGAGCTAGAGGCTACGCTGGTCAGCGATGAGGAGATTTCTGCCATAAACGCCCCGGCTACGCCGGCAGCTCTAACCGGACAAGCGTCCATCACCCCCTATGCGCTGGGCGCTATCGCCGTTGTCGTTGCTGTTGATTATGTTGTGTCAAGCGTTGGCAGAGATTTCTTTTGGTCGCCCCAGTCAATATACCTTGCTTCATTTTTCGCGCGTTTTATAAGCTTCATCATTTTTGCACGTCTCTTTCGACGATCTGTCAGGGACAATGCTCAAACGCTCTCTATTGTTTTTGGCTGGATCGGCGTCTTGTCTGGTCTTATTCTTGCCAGCATTCGTTTTATCACCATGCCTGCTTTTTGGACGCTCCTGAATTTAATCGTTGAGCCAATCGACAGCATGCTCTTGGCACTTATCGCCAGTTATATTGTTTATCAGCTTACCCGTGCTCCACGACGCAGTAATGTTCAACAGTCGTAACTAAATAATAGGAACCCCCCGGACCCCCGTACTGCACCACGACCCGTCCGCCTCCGTCTTGGGCGGATTTGGAGGGCAGGCCCCGTAGAATCACGCAGTTGCTCTACGGGGCAGGCACGCTCGGGGTATAAAAATAACTATGAAAAAAACAACCACGCACCGTGCGCCCGAGCAGGAACGCTACACCGCAGCCTTGAGTTACGTGTGGATTCTCTGTCTCTATCCGCTCATGTTTAAGAAACATTCAGCATTCATTCAGTTCCATGCAAAACAAGGGCTGGCGCTTTTCTTCATTGAGGTAGTAAGTTTTATTTTCCTCTTTTTTGCACCGCTCGTCATTATTGTGTGCGTGATTCTCTCGATCATGGGCATTCGGGCAGCGCTCGCGGGTAAATACTGGACCCTGCCTTTCATCGGCGACTGGATTAAGAGATCACGCATTTAACGAGCACTCGCCGATGTCCAAAAAGAAAAATAAATACATTCTCTGGTTTAAGGAAACCGGAATACAAGATGTCCGGATTGTGGGCGGCAAGAATGCTTCGTTGGGCGAGATGTTCCAGCATCTGGTGAAGCGGGGCGTCCGCGTACCGAACGGATTCTGTGTGACCGCCGGCGCGTATAATTATTTTTTGCGCGAAACAGGCTTGCGCAGTCGCATCAGGTCAATTTTATCAGGCCTGGACTCGGGTAATATCCATAATTTGGTCAGCCGAGGTCACCGCATACGACAAGAGATTCTTAAAGCAGCATTCCCCCGCGATCTCGAAGAAGAGATTATTCGCGCCTACCGTGAGCTCTCAAAGCTCTATGGCTCTGAAGACGCGGATGTTGCGGTGCGTTCATCGGCAACCGCCGAAGATCTTCCTGACGCCTCTTTTGCTGGCCAGCAGGAAAGCTATCTGAATATTCGCGGCGACTACCATCTGCTCGATGCATGCAAAAAATGTATCGCCTCGTTGTTTACCGATCGCGCCATCTCCTATCGCGTGGACAAGGGGTTTAGCCATTTTGACATTGCGCTCTCGATAGGCATTCAAAAAATGGTCCGCTCGGATAAGGCAGCGTCGGGCGTGATGTTTTCGATAGACACCGAGAGCGGCTTTCGCGATGTGGTGTTGATCAACGCCTCCTATGGTTTGGGCGAGTATGTGGTAAAGGGCGTCGTCAATCCTGATGAATACTATGTCTTTAAACCGCTCTTAGGCAGGCGGCTTCGGCCTATTATTGGGAAGACGCTCGGTTCCAAGGAACGAAAGCTCGTATATGCGCACGGCGGTAACAAACCAACCCAGGATCGGGGGGTGGCGCTCGAAGATCGGCTGGCGTTTGCGCTCACGGACGACGAGGTATTGCAGCTTGCCCGGTGGGCAGTACAGATTGAGCGACACTATAAAAAGCCCATGGATATGGAGTGGGCAAAGGATGGAGTCAGCGGCGAGTTGTTTATTGTTCAGTCACGGCCAGAGACTGTCATGTCGAGGAAAGATTGGACCGTTCTTGAAGAATATGTCTTGCTCCAAAAAGGCGCAGCGATAACCAAGGGGGATGCGGTTGGGTCAAAAATTGGCAGCGGGCGGGCACGCATCATTAGGGACGTTTCAGAAATTGATCAGTTTAAAGACGGTGAAGTGCTCGTTGCGGAAATGACCGATCCGGATTGGGAGCCGATCATGAAGAAAGCGGCGGCGATTGTCACGAACGCCGGCGGACGCACCTGCCATGCCGCAATCGTGTCCCGCGAGTTAGGTATTCCCTGTGTGGTCGGCACTGGTAACGCCACCCATCTCATCAGGCAGGGAAAACCGATTACCGTGAGTTGCGCGCAGGGAGAAACCGGCACCGTGTATGCCGGGCTCTTGAAATTTAGGGTGCGGAGGACGAATTTAAAAAGGTTTAAACTTCCGCCCACTAAAATTATGATGAATATCGGCAATCCGGACACCGCCTTTGCCATGAGTTTTATTCCGAATCAGGGTGTCGGGCTTGCGCGCGAGGAATTGATTATCGCCAACAGCATTCGCATCCATCCGCTTGCGCTGGTGCATTTTGCTTCATTGAAAGACAAAAAGGCGAAACACCGGATTGAAATCCTCACGGCCGGCTACGCCGACAAGAAAGAGTATTATGTTGATAAGCTGTCGCAGGGAGTAGCCCGCATTGCCGCCGCGTTTTATCCCAAAGAAGTCATGTTACGGCTCTCGGATTTCCGCTCGAATGAATACCGCCAACTTCTGGGCGGTGCACAGTTCGAACCCGCGTCCGAGCGGAACCCGATGTTGGGTTGGCGCGGAGCCTCGCGGTACTATTCGCCCAAGTTCCTGCCGGCGTTCCTCCTGGAGCTTGAGGCATTGCGTCGGGTGCGTGAGATCATGGGACTTACGAATTTGAAGATTATGGTGCCGTTCTGCCGCACGGTCGAGGAAGGGAAGAAAGTTCTTGCGATACTGGCTGAACACGGGCTGCGCCGCGGTGAGAAAGGACTCGAGGTGTATGTGATGTGCGAGATTCCGTCAAATGTGGTGCTGGCAGACGAGTTCGCAAAGATTTTCGACGGGTTTTCGATCGGGTCGAATGATTTGACGCAACTTGCGCTCGGCGTTGACCGTGATTCAGAGCTGGTAAGTGACATTTATGATGAAAATAATGAGGCGGTTAAACGTTTGATTGCGCAGGTGATTGCGGTTGCGAAAAAGCGCAAGCGCAAAATCGGTATCTGCGGGCAGGCACCGTCCGATTTTCCTGAATTTGCGAAGTTCTTGGTGCAGGAAGGCATTGATTCGATTTCGCTCAATCCTGATACGGTGATAAAAACATCATTGGCTTTGGCAGGGGAAAGGAGTAGAATTAAAAAACAACTATGAAAGAAAAAATCGGAGGAATTCACGAACAATACGGTCCCGTTTTTCACCATGAATGGGAGGGCATGGGGGTTGGCGATATTGTCGGCGTGGCGGGACAGGACGGTTTGTATCGCATCAGGGGCTTTATGCGTGCCGAGGGTAAGGCTATAGTGGTTCAAGTGGACGAGGAAAATAAGGATTCCGGCGAAACGTTTAAAGTAAATTTAAAATCTCTAACCAAAGATATCGCATAAAAAAGTTTAAACAGAAAACTCATGCGAAGAAGTTTTGAGGATGTGCCGACCCACCATCCTGACGCGCTCGGCGATCGGGAACTGGGAGGATTTGCTGTTACTGAATCCGTAAAAATCGATGGCGTCGACGGGCTGTATAGCATCGAAAAACTCTTTCCTGATACCAACAACGCTCGCGTCCGCGCATTAGGCGAACTCGAGGAAGACTCGTTTGACGTACCGCTCGAACGGTTAAAAAAACTGGAGGGATAATTTTTCAAAAAGCATAGAGAATCATGAAGCGGACAGAAAGAGAAGAGACGATCTAGTGCCTTGGATCGTCTCTTGTTGATTCACCTCGCTGCCCGTCTGGGTAGGGGCCAATCAGTTGTAGATGCCGGGATGTTCATCTCCGCACCGGGGGCAACTCGGTCGTTGTTCTTCTGATGGAGGCGTACACGTATCGCACAATCGGCCCTTCCATTCAGGTTCAGGAAAAGCCATGATGTATCGCTTGCCACAGGAAGTACACGTTACTTCCTGTGCGTCTTTTCGCATATCATTGAAAACATATGCAAGGAACAGAAGAGCCGCCACGGTGCAAATAATCGGCCCGTACGGCCACACCCATCCCCTCTGTAGCTTCAACACTGTTCGATGCGCTACCCAGTCATAGTGGTCAGCGGCGTAGATCATAATCTGGCCGCCGAGGTAGAGAACGATCCCCCCGATACAGCAGGCGATCGAGGTGTAGATCAAAGCGCCCAACAAAAAAATGAATCGAACCATGGTCATCGCAACTTCTCCTCTCATTTTGAGTTCAGTAGCAGAGGTTTAACAGGACGCGAGATTCTTAGCCCTCACTTTTTAAGGTGCAGTTTTTCAAGGTCT